>CAZEGA010000033.1:0-1948 GCA_964511675.1 uncultured Rheinheimera sp. | reverse complement strand
GCTTCGAGCAGGGCCGACTGCACTTTTGCTGGCGCCCGGTTAATTTCATCAGCCAGGATAATATGATGAAACAGCGGGCCGGCCTGAAACTCAAACTGGCCGGTTTCCGGCCGGTAAATATCGGTGCCGGTTAAATCGGCCGGCAGCAGATCAGGCGTAAACTGGATACGGTGAAACTGGCCTTCAACGCCATGGGCCAGCGCATTTACGGCACGGGTTTTGGCCAGCCCCGGCGGGCCTTCCACCAGTAAGTGACCATTTGCCAGCAAGGCCAGCAGTATGCCTTCAGTCAGTTCAGATTGGCCCAGCACCTGGCTGTCGAGATAGGCTTTTAAGCCGGAAAACGCATTTACCATAATGTTCAGTCTTAATTATCTGGATTTGTTGATTGTTTTTTCGCCAACGCCGGTAAAAACGGGCTAGGCTAAGACGTTATAACCTAAATATGGTTCCGTTTGCATTAAAACAAGTGTTTTAATTTTCAGCGACTGTCGTTACAATCGGTGTCAACATTACAGGTCAGACCTGTCTTATGATAACAAGAGGAACACTATGAGCGCGCCAATTAACCTTAGTACCCGCCAGGGCGATCGTATTGCCATTGTGTCGGGCCTGCGTACCCCGTTTGCCAAGCAGGCGACAGAATTTCACGGCGTGTCTGCACTGGATTTGGGCAAGCTGGTGGTCAATGAACTGCTGATCCGCAGCGAGCTTGAGCCTAAGCTGATTGAACAGGTGGTGTACGGCCAGGTAGTACAGATGCCGGAAGCGCCGAATATTGCCCGGGAAATAGTGCTGGGCACCGGTATGAACGTGCATACCGATGCGTTCAGTGTCACCCGTGCCTGTGCCACCAGTTTCCAGTCTGTGGTCAGTGTGGCAGAGTCTATGATGGCCGGTATAACCCAGATCGGTATAGCCGGTGGTGCCGATTCCAGCTCGGTACTGCCGATTGGTGTCAGCAAAAAACTGGCCCGTGCGCTGGTCGATTTAAATAAAGCCCGTACTTTTGGCCAGAAGCTGGCCATTTTCCGCCGCCTTGGCATAAAAGATTTATTGCCGGTACCGCCGGCTGTAGCCGAATACAGCACCGGCCTGTCGATGGGTGACACGGCCGAACAAATGGCGAAAACCCACGCTATCAGCCGGGCCGATCAGGATGCGCTGGCACACCGCTCGCATAGCCTGGCAACGCAGGCCTGGCAAGGCGGCGTCATGCAAGACGAAGTGATGACCGCGCATATCGAACCCTATGCCCGCTTTTTAGCGATGGATAATAATATCCGCCAGGATTCGAAACTGGAGTCCTACACGAAATTAAAACCGGTATTTGACCGGGTGCATGGTACCGTCACTGCCGCGACCAGCACCCCGCTGACCGATGGCGCTTCTGCCGTACTGATGATGACCGAAAGCCGGGCCAAAGCGCTGGGTTACACCCCGCTGGGCTATATCCGCAGCTATGCTTTTGCCGCTATTGATGTGTATGACGACATGCTGATGGGGCCATCCTACGCCACGCCGATAGCGCTGGATCGGGCCGGCATGGTGCTCAGCGATTTAACCCTGATTGAAATGCACGAGGCTTTTGCCGCCCAGACCCTGGCCAACGTAAAAATGTTTGCCAGCAAAAAGTTTGCTGAAGAAAAACTGGGCCGTGCCAGTGCGATCGGCGAGATTGATATGGCGAAATTTAACGTACAGGGTGGCTCGCTGGCCTATGGCCACCCCTTTGCCGCAACCGGTACCCGCTTAATTGTACAAACCTTAAATGAACTGAAGCGCCGTGGCGGCGGTGTTGGTTTAACCACTGCCTGTGCCGCCGGTGGCCTGGGTGCGGCAATGATTGTGGAGACAGAAAAATGAGCGTAAACAGCTTTAGCCTGGCCATACGTGACGATCAGATTGGTGTGATTACCATGGATGTTGCCGGCGAGTCGATGAACGT
>CAZEGA010000032.1:18985-19888 GCA_964511675.1 uncultured Rheinheimera sp. | reverse complement strand
ATCGGCGATGCCCACGCCAGAACGCCTGGCGCTTTAAGTTATGTTTTTACCGATCCCCGCGCTCAGGTTTACAAAAAAATGGTGGTCAGTTCCGACGGTAAAAAGCTGCTGGGTGCTGTGCTGGTCGGCGATACCAGTAACTACGACAGCTTGCTGCAATACGCCTTAAACGATATGCCGTTGCCAAAACAGCCGGAGCAGCTGATTTTACCTGCAACCGGTGCTGCACCTTTGGCCGCGATGACCTTGCCGGACAGCGCAACCATTTGTTCCTGCCATAACGTAGCGAAAGGCGACATAGTGGCCGCTATGGATAGTGGCTGCTGCGATTTGGCCGGTATTAAAAGCTGCACCAAAGCCAGTACAGGCTGTGGCGGTTGCACGGCTTTGCTGAAATCTGTAGTGGATGATGAACTGAAAAGCCGTGGCGTAGAAGTGAAAAATCACCTTTGTGAGCACTTTGCCTATTCCCGTCAGCAACTGCTGCATCTGGTACAGGTTGAAGGCATTAAAACCTTTGCCGAATTGCTGAGCCGTCACGGTCAGGGTCTGGGTTGTGATATTTGTAAGCCGACAGTAGGTTCTATTCTGGCATCAAGCTGGAATGATTATGTACTGAAAAAACCTCATGTCGGTTTGCAGGATACCAACGATACCTTTCTTGCCAATATGCAAAAAGATGGCTCCTATTCTGTGGTGCCGCGTATTGCCGGTGGTGAAATTACCGCTGAAAAACTGCTGGTGATAGGCCAGGTGGCGTTGGATTTTAAGCTGTACTGCAAAATTACCGGTGGTCAGCGTATCGACTTATTTGGCGCCCGTCTGGAGCAACTGCCGGCCATTTGGCAGCGGCTGATCGAGGCCGGTTTTGAAACCGGCCATGCCTATGGCAAGTCGCTGCGC
>CAZEGA010000032.1:13540-18975 GCA_964511675.1 uncultured Rheinheimera sp. | reverse complement strand
GTGTGCAGGACAGTGTGGGGCAGGCGATAGCGATCGAAAACCGTTACAAAGGCTTGCGTGCGCCGCACAAAATTAAAATGGCGGTGTCGGGCTGCACCCGCGAATGTGCCGAAGCGCAAAGCAAAGACATCGGTATTATTGCCACCGAAAACGGCTGGAACCTGTATGTATGCGGCAATGGTGGTATGCGGCCACGCCATGCCGACTTATTTGCCACCGATCTCGATACCGACACCTTAATTCGTTACATAGACCGCATTCTGATGTTGTATATCCGCACTGCCGACCGGCTGCAACGCACTTCGGTCTGGTTGGAAAAACTCGAAGGCGGGCTGGACTATCTGCGCCAGGTGGTGATTGACGATCAACTGGGGATAGCGCAGGAGCTGGAAAACCAGATGGCGGCGCTGGTCAATACCTATGCCTGCGAATGGAAAGCCACGCTGGACGATCCGCAGGCGCTGAAACGTTTCCGCCAGTTTGTCAACAGCCCGGATGCCGACCCAAACATCGTTTTTGTTGAAGAACGTGCGCAAATCCGCCCGGCGACAGCCGCAGAAAAACGCCAGTGGCAACAACAAATCCCGATTATTGAACTTGTGGAGGAACTTTAATATGGCCTGGACTGATATTTGTGCTTATGAAGATTTAGTCGACAACAGTGGTATTTGTGCCTTGCTCAATGGCCAGCAGGTGGCGGTGTTTTTGCTGCAGCTTCAAGCACGAAGGGTATTTGCGGTGGGCAATTATGACCCTATCGGCGGTGCCAACGTGTTGTCGCGCGGTATTGTCGGCTCGGTCGGTGAGCAAATCGTAGTGGCATCACCTTTATATAAACAGCACTTTAACCTCAATACAGGCCAGTGCCTGGAACAACCTGAAGTGTCGATCCCTGTGTATGCGGTGAAACTGCAGCAAGGCAGGGTATGGCTGAATGCCCAACAACAAAAGCAACAGGCATCAGCCGCCTGATCGGCGCTAAAGGCAAAGGACAAGGGGGAAACAACATGAGTGTGCTCAGTTATTTATTGCGTTCACCAGTGGCCGGGCAGTTGATCTCAGGCTGGAACTGGCGTGGCGCTACTGCGGTATCTGCTTCGCGTAGCCACAAACCGGGTAAAACCGGACAAGTGGTGCTGATTGGCGCCGGGCCGGGTGACCCGGAATTGTTAACTGTTAAAGCACAGCGTTTATTACAGCAGGCCGATGTACTGTTATTTGACAGTCTGGTTTCGGCTGAGCTGTTGGCGATAGCGCCAAGGCGTTGCAAAAAAGTGTTTGTTGGCAAAAGGGCCGGTCAGCATGCGATGCCACAGCACGAGATTAACCAGTTGCTGGTGCGCTATGCTCAGGAAATGGGCCAGCAAGGTGGGCGGGTGGTGCGGTTAAAAGGCGGCGACCCGGCGATTTTTGGCCGGGTGGCGGAAGAGGCTGCCGCACTGCAGCAGGCCGGTATTGCCTTTGCCATAGTACCGGGTGTGACCAGCGCCTGCGCGGCTTCGGCGTATTGTGGTATTCCGCTGACCGCCCGTGGCAGTGCTGCATCAGTGCAGTTTCTGACCGCTCAGTTCGCTGATCCGCTGAAGCAACCAGACTGGTCTGGTTATCAGTACCGACCTGATGGCAGTAATCCAACCTTAGTGGTGTATATGGGGCTGAACCGGTTGCAACAGCTTTGTGCCGGTTTAGTCTCAGCCGGCTGGCCAGAAGCTACACCCATTGCTTTATTGGACCAGGTCAGCACTGCGCAGCAAAGCCAGTTGCAGGGTACTTTGGCGGATATTGCCAGCCGCCTGGCGGCCAATCCGCTTGCTGGCCCGACACTGATAGTCGTTGGCACTGTGCTTAAGCAGCGGATGAACGTGGATGTAAGCCTGCTGCAGGCCGGAGTTAGCGCTTAGTTTGCCAGTAACCACAATATTATCAGGCATTGCAGCAGGCAGCAGCTTTGCCAGAACCACAGCGGATGCAGTTCTATCAGACTTTTAGCTGGCTGGAACTTGGCATTAGGGTGACGTAAGTCATATAAAAACTCAGATAATGCCTGATAGCGTTGGGTGGGATCGGGCTGCAGCGCTTTTTTCAGCGTCAAATCCAGCCAGGCGGGCAGCTCACTGTCGGCAGATAATACCGACTGATACTGCAATTTTTTCTGCGCGGTTAAACTTTTGCAACGGGCGACTTGCGGGCCATAAGGAAAGCGGCCAGACAGCAGCTGATAGGTTAATACCGCCAGTGAATATAAATCCGATTGCTCTGTGCCGGCCGCACCTAAAAAATACTCGGGCGCAGTGTATAACGCTGTACCGGGGATTTCGCCTGCCACTGCGTCATCGGCCTGTAAACCGGCCAGCCGGGCTGAGCCAAAATCGATAATTTTTACCATGCCCTGCGGGGTGAGCATCAGGTTCTGTGGCCGCAAGTCCTGATGCAGAATTTCACTGCGATGCAGCGCCTGCAAACCTTTGCCAACCTGTTCAACCAGGGTACGTACCTGCTCCAGTGTCGGCCCGGGGTGATCCCGCTGCCACTGGCTTAACGTCTGGCCGTCAATATATTCAAATAAGGTATAAAGGGCGCTGCGTGGCCTGCTGATACTGGCCGGGCGTAATACATGGCTGTTGTTAACCCGTTTGGCAATCCATTCTTCGCGCATCAGCCGCTCCAGGTACTCCGGCTGTTCGGCCAGGTCGATGGACGGCGCTTTGAGCACCATCAGCTGTTTACTGTCGCTGTCTTCCACCAGATAAACATGGCTACGGTTGCTTTGTTGCAATGGCCGGATCACCTGCAGGCCATCCAGCCAGTCGCCGTTTTGCAACAAAGGCGGTAGCGGTAAATGTGCATCCAGACAGGCTGGCAAACTGGCTGTAGCGGGTAAAGCGTCAATGCGTACCAGCTGCAGTGTAATATTGTCGTTGCTGCCTGCAGCCAGGGCGGCTTCGGCCAGCTGCTGTGCCAGCAGCACTAAATCCTGCTGCGCTGGGCGGAGCAGGGCCATCAGTTCAGCCTGAGGTAAAGATTCAAACAGGCCGTCTGTGGCCAGCAAAAAGACATCGCCCTGCAGCAGTGGCAGGCTGCTGCAATCCGGCTCCAGCACGGCTGTGGCACCCAGTGCCTGACTTAAATAACTCTGACTGCCACGCCAGACCCGATGATCCCGGGTCAGTTGTTCCAGCTGTTGGTTGCGCAGCAGATAAATCCGGCTGTCACCCACATGCAGCAGATAAGCCTGTTGCTGTTTCAGGATTAAGGCACTGAAAGTACAGACATAGCCTTTGTCCGGATCTGACGCGAAAGGGCTGTTACGGTTTTGCGCATACAGCCAGCTATGGCTGGCTTTCAGTACCTGCAACGCCGCATGTGGCACAGACCAGGCATCGCTGGTGCAGTAATAATCGGTGAGGAAACTTTTTACCGCTGTTTCGCTGGCGATCTGGCTGACACTACTGCTGCTGATGCCGTCGGCTACCGCCAGCACAGCGCCTTTGTTACTGAGTTGCGGCTCTGTGGGCAGGCAAGCGCCAAACCAGTCCTGATTCTGTGCTTTGCGGCCAGCACTGCTGTACTGGCCTATTGACAGTTGTAACGCCATACTCAGGCTTTGGCCAGATCTGTCGTGTTACGGCTTGTTGCCGTAGTGACCAGATTACGCTTTGGTGCCGTTTTATAGTGCGTGCTGTATAGCGTCAGGCCGGTAAACGCCAGGCCGCCGACCAGATTGCCCAAGGCTGTTGGAATTTCGTTCCAGATCAGATAATCCATTACGGAGAAATCACCGCCCATCATCATGGCAAAAGGGAACAGGAACATATTGACTACTGAGTGCTCAAAACCCATAAAAAAGAACAACATAATAGGCATCCACATCGCCATCACCTTGCCACTGACATGGGTGGAGATCATGGCGCCGACCACCCCCATAGATACCATCCAGTTACACAGCATGCCACGCAGGAATATCGTCATCCAGCCAGTGACACCATGTTCGGCATAACCCAAAGTACGGGCTTCACCGACACCGGCCAGTTTTTGGCCCACCGCATCAGGCTCCAGATGAAAACCCATGGTTAAGACAAAAGCCATCATGGCGGCGACAGTCAAAGCCCCGGCAAAGTTACCGGTAAACACCAGGCCCCAGTTGCGCAAAACGCCCTGCACTGTGACACCAGGGCGGCGATCCCGTAAAGCCAGGGGGGTCAGCACAAACACGCCGGTCAGTAAGTCAAACCCCATCAGGTACAACATAATAAAACCGACCGGGAACAACATCGAACCGACTAAAAAAGAGCCGGTTTGCACGGCCGCTGTGACGGCAAAAACCGCCGCCAGGGCCAGAATAGCACCAGCCATATAAGCGCGGATCAGCGTATCGCGGGTCGACATATAAATTTTTGCTTCGCCGGCATCGACCATTTTGGTCACAAACTCGGCTGGAACTAAATAAGCCATAGGTTCACCTTTTCCTGTAGTTGCTTTTGGTCATTTCAGGTGTTGTTTTCTGCAAAACAAAAAAGGCGTCCGGATCATTCTGTTGCCAGAAGATCACGGGACGCCTTTGTCTCCTGGAACTGTGTACTGCCTAGAAGTGAAAGCCACCTCTGTCGTCTGTACTCAGCAACTTTAATGCCAGCCAGATTGTTTAATTTAATAGCTTGATTTTTATTGTGTTTTTAAAGAGAACAATCGAAGGCATTGCTATAGCAGGTACCATACTTGTGCATTGCCGGGTATGTTTTGCACTGCTTCGGGGCAGGTTTAGTGCAACAGTGGCAGAGCTGGCTGCTGCCGGTTTGGTCACAACCCAGTGCTGACACCGTCTGGCAGGCGGTTATTGCAGGTGTGGAATAAGCATTGCTAGAGCAAGGTTATACCTGGCTTTTTGAGTGACAGATGAAGCATCCAACAGCACTGTTTTTGCTGGCGGCAAAGCAGGCGGAAATTAAAGCCCTGCAGCAGCTTGCAGCCAATGGCTTACTGGTGACCAGCGTCAGCGAACTGGTGCACCAGCTGCAACGTGAGCGTGGCATCAGCAATATTTTTCTGGCGTCCGGTTCGGAATTATTTGCCCGGCAACGCCAGCAACAACTGTTGCAAAGCGCCGGTGCAGAGCAGCAACTGCGGGCTGACTTAAACCGGCACTATCTGCAGGCGGCAGAGCCCTGCCACAGCAGCCGTTTACTCAGCGGCATTGCACTGGCATTGCAGGGCATGGACCATCTGGCCGGGCTGCGCGCGCAAATACAACAACAAAAAATTACACCGCTACAGGCCACCGAAGCTTACAGCCGGCTGATAGCAGCCTGGCTGGCGGTGGTGCTGGAATCGGCCGATCTGGCTTGTGATGCCAACATTACCCGCGCTTTGCTGGTGTTGTTTAACTTGCTGCAAACCAAAGAATATGCCGGCCAGGAGCGGGCCTGGGGCGCTATGGG
>CAZEGA010000032.1:8355-13530 GCA_964511675.1 uncultured Rheinheimera sp. | reverse complement strand
CTATGGGGTTAGCATCCGGCCAGCTGAGCACTGAGCTGGCAGAGCGCTTGTTATTACTGCAACAGGCGCAGCAGCACAATGCTGAGGTATTTTTGCAGTTTGCCACAGCAGCACAACAGCAACAGTGGCAGCTGCTGGAGCAAGCCACGGCGGCTAAACAACTGCAGCAGCTCAGAGCCATGATCCAGCAGTTGTCCGGCACTGAAACTGCCGTGCCAGCAGTGAGTGATCTGTGGTATCAGTTTGCCACTGAGCGGATGGATGCGATGCACCAGTTACAGGCCGGGCTGACGGCTGAACTACAGCAACTGGCCGATGTGGCAGTCGACGCGGCACAACAGCAGTTGCAGCAGCATCAATACCAGCTGAGCCAATTAACGGAGCTGCCATCGGGTTCAGGCCTGACGGTATTGGCAGACCCCGGTATGCCGGGATTATATGGCGCCACCGTATTGCCGCAAACCAGTGCTGAAGCGGGCATAGCGCTACCCGGCCGTTCGTTTTATCAGTTATTGTCTGAGCAGGCCCAACATATCCAGCAGATCCAGGCTGAATTGTATGATGCCCGCCGCGCTATTACCGAGCAAAAACAGATCGACCGCGCCAAGCTGCTGCTGATGCAGTATAAAAAACTCAGCGAAGAACAAGCCTATCGCCAGTTACAGCAAAGTGCAATGCAACAGCAATGCCGTATTGCGGATGTGGCAGAAGCTGTGGTTAAGGCTTTGCATAACACAAAAGCATAGCAATTCAGCGTGTTGGCTAATTACTGCCAGTTGGCTGATGCCCGGGTCGTCGGCAGTTTCATCCAGCTGCATTTTTACGAAGTGACTAGAGGCAGCACCGAAACGATCACAAATCTGGTGCTTCGCACCATCGCAGATTGAAAGTATGCCACCAGGTGTTATACTTTTTGCGTTTGAAGCAAGGAATGCTAATGCGGGTATTTAAAAATAAAACGTTCGCAAGATGGGCCGACAAAGAAGGCCTGACAGACAAGGCACTTTTAGTGGCTGTCGCAGAGATGGGGCAAGGGCTGGTTGATGCGGATTTAGGCGGCGGTGTTTTTAAAAAACGTATTGCGACGGGCAAGGGTAAGCGTAGTGGTGGCAGAACTTTAATAGCGTATCGCGTGGCTGACAAAGCGTTTTTTGTTTATGGCTTTACCAAGCATGCAAAAGCTAACGTTACTGCTACTGAGCTAAAAGCTTTGAAATTGCTAGCCCATGATTTGCTGAGTTACAGCGATACCGAGCTTAGCCTGCTGTTGGAAGTTGGTGCAATATTCGAGATAAACGTAGATGAATAAATCAATTTTAGCTATGGTGCAGGAAACTGCACAGGATTTTTATAACGCAGGGGTAATGAAAGATACCACCTTGCGGGAGATAGATGTGCTGTGTTTGCCTGTTGTCGAAGCGTTTAGCGCTGAGCAAATTAAACAGATCCGTACCCGGAATAAAGCTAGCCAGGGTGTGTTTGCTGCCTATTTAAATACCAGCAAATCTACAATACAAAAATGGGAGCAGGGACAAAAAAAGCCAAATGGTGCATCGTTAAAGCTACTGAATCTGGTTGCGAAAAAAGGCTTACAGATATTGGCATAACCGAGACTAATTACTCAGCTTTTTTACCAGATACCGATACGGCAGCTCATTAGTATCGCTGGCGACTAAATCGTGTTCCATAAAGCGGCAAAAAGCGGGAATATCGCGGGTGGTGGCCGGATCGTCGGCGATAATCAGTAAGGTTTCACCCAGCTGCATTTTACGGATTTGCAGCCGTATCATCATCACCGGCTCCGGGCAGCGCAGGCCTAAGGCATCTAACGTCTGGCTGGCGCTGTTAAATAACTGTTCCATCTCTGCTCCGGTAATAAATTGCTTCGCTATAACCGTTGTATAATTGAGCACTTTTCGCAGGCTGCGCCAGCGGGGTTGTGCTTATCAGCCACCGCCTGCGCGACTCATAAATAAGGGCCGTAAAAACGGCCCTTATTTTACGCGATTCGCGTTTATGCTGCCAGCTTAGGGCCGCAATATCCAAGCCTAAACCGATAGGAAAGTGACATATAAAAGCCATTGGGCTTATCAATATTCATGGACAGGAACAACTATTTCTTCCGAGTTATATTTTAACAGTGTAATTTGATATTTATCTATTGGGTTATAACTCGCGCTTCTGCAACAATCTTTCTCTGAGTAAATTCTCGACACAGTAACAAAGCCTGTATGCTTTTTAATATAAACAATATCTGCAATAGATGTGCTGGTAAAAGCGCCACCGCCATATCCGATAACAGCTACGGAACCACCATCCTGAATGGGCAGTCTTAACAACACATGATGATGTGAAAACTCGTATTCTAAAAAAGCATAAATGGCAATAATGGCAGACAGAGCAACAATAAAGTAGTGTCTCCCATTGTGACCACGGAACAGGCGATATACCAGAATGACAAGCACCAGCCCGGTTACCAGTGTGAGAATAAGCTCTGCGACAGACTCATATTCTGTTAAATACCATGGCGCATAAATACCGTGTTTACTGCTTAATGGCAGCAGGCAGAAGAGTATTACCAAAAAAAGTAATAAAAATAAATTTGTTATCCAAAGCTTATAGTGTTTCATTTTAGGCCAGAGTGATAAAATTATTGTTTATCTTCGGGTGGTAGATCTTTTATAGTAGTTCGAGGAATCCCACCACAATTGCCTATACAACCACCAAACCCAAGAAAAACACGCCCTGACCAGCCTCCACCATGTCCCGAACCTTCGCCAAGATTTCCCTGTTTGGGTGCTGTTTCATTATTTTGGCAAGAATTTGAATCAGATTTACTGTCAATATTTCCTGAAAAAACCTCTGAGCCGTAGTCATAGCCTCCCTCAATCTGAGGGATATCATCGGGGTTATCACAACACCCTGTAATCATAGTATTAATCAAATTCGAGGTTAATTGGCTGATTGACATATAGCTTGGATGGTTTGGATAAGTATAGTTTTGTACTTGTTGTACCAATGCGCCTGCTTTTAGTGCTTCCGCTTTCGTATAACCCATTCTGGCAGCTGCTGCGCCATAAAACCAATTTCCAAATTCCTGTGTGGCATTAACATGTGGGTTGCTTTTTAAATCATATATACGACCACTATAAAACATACTAGCCATCAAAGAAGCTCTGGCGCTCTCCCTCCAACCTTGAGGAAGCTTGGCAATTGCCTTTCCTGATCTGTTAAACTTCTGTAAATGTTCATTTATATTAAAATCCTGAGGAACCGTAGCCTGTTCAGGGTTAATATAACCAGAGCAATTTGCTGAACTGGTATTTAAAACATCAGTCGGTAGTGAGGGGAGACTTAAAGGGTCGAAGCAAATGAGGGTTCCGTGGTCATCTCTGCACTCACCACTTGGTGGAACTTTTGGTGGTGGCGTATTTTATTGAAGAGCAGTTATATCAATAACTATATTCGCTGTATCGGCTGTAATTAAGTATGTGATTACAGCATTTCGGTTAATTCCTGCTTTGCCGATCGGTTTCACCCTGATCCCGATGTTACTATTTATAAGGCTGGTATTTACAGAAAATATTGTTGAATCATAAGCAGTTCTGGGTAGTTTTATTGCACTTGGAGAGTTCATATTATAAAACTCTACATCAGCACTTGTATCAGGATCAGACAAAACAGTTACTAAGACTTGGTTAATGCCAGCACCGCCAATAGTCATACAGTTAAAAAACTCACTTCCTGATCTTAATTCTAATTTAGCAGTATTACTTTGAACTAACTCAACGCATTCGCTTATTTCTGCACCAGATTTAAATGAAGTAAATATAGTAAGTAAAAATGCACATAACGCTATTTTTTTCAGCACTTTCAAGTCCTTGTGTTTTGGTGTTAAACTTTAAGTTATCTTTTTAGTTTTTATTTGTCAACAAATTAGTTTTCCAACATAGGCTTGTACTTATTGCTCAAAATAAACAGGGCCATATAAACGGCCCTGTTTTAACAGCATGCAATAGCTTTGGCTAATTTACGGCCGCTCGAATACGGTTGCAATACCCTGGCCTAAACCGATACACATGGTCGCCAGGCCGTATTTACCGCCTTTATCTTCCATTACGTTAATCAGCGTGGTGCTGATACGTGAGCCGGAACAACCGAGCGGGTGGCCCAGTGCAATGGCGCCGCCGTTCAGGTTGACTTTTTGCTCGGCCACTTCCAGCAGGCCCAGGTCTTTCATTACCGGCAAAGCCTGGGCAGCGAAAGCTTCGTTCAGCTCGGCGTAGTCGATATCGGCAATGCTAATACCGGCAGCTTTAAGTGCCTTTTTCGATGCCGGTACCGGGCCGTAACCCATAATGGACGGGTCGCAACCGGCCACGCCCATACCACGCACATAAGCACGGATTGGCAGGCCTAAGGCTTTGGCTTTGTCTTCGCTCATGACCAGCATGCCAGAGGCACCGTCTGATAACGCAGATGACGTACCGGCAGTAACTGTACCATTGGCCGGGTCGAATACCGGGCGTAACTGGCCCAGGGCCGCTACTGTGGTTTCTGGCCGGATCACTTCGTCGTAATCCATCAGCTTTAGTACACCGTCAGCATCGTGGCCTTCGGTGGGGATAATTTCGTTTTTAAAGCGGCCTTCAACGCTGGCTTGCTGGGCTAAACGGTGCGAGCGGGCACCGAACTCGTCCTGTTGCTGGCGGCTGATACCGTGCAGCTTACCCAGCAGTTCTGCGGTTAAACCCATCATACCGGCAGCTTTGGCCACCGAGGTGGCTAAGCCCGGGTGAAAATCGACACCGTGGTTCATTGGCACATGGCCCATATGCTCCACACCACCGATTAAATACACCTCACCCATGCCGGTCTGAATAGCGCGCACCGCGTCGTGCAGCGCCTGCATTGATGAACCGCACAGCCGGTTGATGGTTACCGCCGGTACTGAATGCGGAATACCGGCTAATAATGCGGCATTACGCGCTATGTTAAAGCCTTGCTCTAAGGTTTGTTGTACGCAACCCCAGATAATGTCGTCAATATCGGCCGGGTTAAGCGCCGGGTTGCGTGCCACCAGTGATGCCATCACATGGGCGGATAACTGCTCGGCGCGTACGTTACGGTACATACCGCCTTTAGAACGGCCCATCGGGGTACGGATGCAATCTA
>CAZEGA010000032.1:3592-8345 GCA_964511675.1 uncultured Rheinheimera sp. | reverse complement strand
ACGATAACTGCGTTTTTCATTGTTCTGCTCCTGCGCTTAAACCGGGAAGAAACGCTGACCGTTGGCGGCCATGGCGCGGGTTTGTTCTGTTACCTGATAAATTTCGCCTAAATGGGCGTATTTATCGGCCAGGGCGACAAAGTTGGCTAAACCTATGGTATCCGCGTAGCGCAGCGGGCCGCCGCGGAACGGCGGGAAACCTAAGCCGTAGATCAGGCCCATATCGGCTTCAGCGGCTGAAGCAACTATGCCTTCTTCCAGACAGCGGATGGTTTCGTTAATCATCGGCACCATCACCCGGGCGATAATTTCATCCGGCGTATAGTCTTTCTTCTCACCAGCGATGCCAGCCAGTAAATTCAGCGCGGCCGGATCGATATCTTTCTTCGGCTTGCCTTTGGCATCTTTGCTGTAAGCGTAGAAACCGACACCGTTCTTCTGACCGTAGCGGTTAGCGCCGTACATAGCGGCTACCGGGTCGTTGTCCAGTTTGGCCATCCGGGTCGGGAAGCCGGCGGCCATCACATCGGTACAGTGGTAGGCGGTGTCTAAACCGACCACGTCCAGCAGGTACGCCGGGCCCATAGGCCAGCCGAACTGTTTTTCCATCACTTTATCAATCTGGGCAAAATCGGCGCCGTCTAACACCAGCTTGCTAAAGCCGGCGAAATAAGGGAACAGTACGCGGTTGACAAAGAAACCGGGGCAGTCGTTAACCACGATAGGCGATTTACCCATTTTCGCCGCATAGGCGACGACAGCCGCCACGGTTTCGTCGCTGGTATCTTTACCACGGATCACCTCTACCAGTGGCATACGGTGTACCGGGTTAAAGAAGTGCATACCGCAGAAGTTTTGTGGCCGGCTTAAATTGGCGGCCAGTGAGTTAATCGAAATGGTTGAAGTGTTAGAGGTTAAAATAGCATCGTCGGCCAGCAGGCCTTCCACTTCTTTTAATACCGCGCCTTTGATTTTCGGGTTTTCCACCACCGCTTCTACGACGATATCGACTCCCTTAACGGCTTCGTTACTCAGCGTTGGCGTAATAGCGGCAATTACTTTGGCCATACCAACCGCATCCAGTTTTTTGCGCTCTACCTGTTTTGCCAGCAGCTTGGTGGCCTCGGTCATACCCAGTTCCAGCGCTTTATCGGCAATATCTTTCATTACTACCGGTACGCCTTTAAACGCTGACTGGTAAGCAATACCGCCGCCCATAATACCGGCGCCTAATACGGCGGCCTTTTTCACCGCTTTGGTCGCGGTTTTGGCCGCTTTTTTCGCTTTGCCTTTAATCAGCTGATCATTTAAGAACAGGCCGATTTGTGCGGTAGCGGCATCGGTTTTCGCCAGTTTGGCAAAACCGGCATTTTCCAGAGCCACAGCGCCAGCGCGATCCAATCCGGCAGCAGCTTCAATAGTTTGTACTGCAACCATAGGTGCCGGGTAATGCTTACCGGCGGTGGCGAATACCATGCCTTTGGCCGTGCTGAAGCTCATGGTGGCTTCGGTTTTATTCAGTTGCAGCGGCTGTAATTTTACCGCCCGCTTTTTACGCCAGTCCAGCTTGCCGGCAATGGCATCTTCCAACATGCTAAGGGCAGCCGCTTCCAGTTTTGCTGGTGCCACCACTGCGTCGATTAAGCCAAACTTTTGTGCCTGCTCAGCGCTATGGTCTTTCCCTGTAGTGATCCATTCCATCGCATTATCGGCACCGATAATGCGCGGCAGGCGTACTGTGCCGCCAAAGCCCGGCATCAGGCCCAGTTTTACTTCCGGCAAACCGATGCGCGTTGTGGTGTCGGCCACGCGGTAATCGGCAGTAAGTGACCACTCACATCCGCCGCCCAGCGCGAACCCTTTCAGGGCAACGATAGTCGGCACCGGCAAGTCTTCGGCCAGATCGAAGATATCGGAGGCTTGTTTAATCCAGGGGATCAGCTCGTTTTCCGGCCGCTGAAAGGTGGTTAAAAATTCGGTGATATCGGCACCGACGATAAAGGTGTCTTTTTCGCTACAAAAAATAACGCCTTGTAATGCGTTGTCGGCGTGCAGCAGGTCTAAAGCTGTTTTACAATCAGTAAGCGTCTGCTGGTCAAATTTATTAACGGAGCCCTGCGCATTAAAGGCAAAGCGGGCGATACCAGGTTTCAGGTAAGCAACACTGATGTTGTCACTCTGGTAAATCATAACGGTGCTCCTTGGTCGCGTATTGTAGGGTTCTTCGCAACTGGTACGATGAGGTTAATCCCAACCAGTGTGTCGCGGTTTTTAAAAAAATTCAACCGTTATTTAAACGCATGTTTGAATTTTGCCGCAACCAGATGGGTTAACTATAGGTGACTCTGTCTTTTCGCTTGGTGTTTTTATTGGGGTTATTGCAGTGAAACGTATGCTATTTATGCTGACTAACCTGCTCCTGGCGCCTTTGTCGGCGGCGTCGGTGTCTTCAGAAGCAGGGCTTCGCAATGAGTTTTTACAGGCCGAGCGCCAGATCGGCAGCATTAAATATGAACAGGCGCAAAAGTTGCTGCAAAAGTTTGCCGATTATCCGCTGCAACCTTATCTGGAACAGCGCCGCCTGCAGCAGTATTTAACTGCCGATGAGCGTATTGCCAACTTTTTGCGCCAGCATCAGGGCTCGCCGCTGGACTGGACGCTGCGTAAACCCTGGTTGCTGGATCTGGCGCGGCGGCAAAAAGCCAGCCTGTATCTGGCACATTACCCTGGGTCATCAGATGCTGAGCTGGAGTGTCTGGCATTAGGTTTTAAACTGGCGGCAAAAGATGCCGATAGCGCAGAGCTTTGGCCGCAGGTAAGCCGGTTATGGCTGGCAGGTAAATCGCAGCCCAAAAGCTGTGACCCTTTATTTGGCGCCTGGCGCAAAGCCGGGCAACAGACACCGGAACGGGTCTGGCAGCGGTTAACACTGGCGGCAGAGGGCGGTGATGCGGGTTTAATTCCCTATTTAAAAACCCAGTTACCCGCCGATATGCAATACCTGGCTGATTTGTATCAGCAGGCCAGGCGTAACCCGGCAGTGATTGCCAATGCCAAATTTTTCCCGCTGAAAAAAGTGCAGGAACGCGATATTGCCGCCTATGGCATGAAGCGGTTGATCTGGCGCCATCCGGATCAGGCGCTGCGGGTCTGGCAGAAGTTTGCCAATGACCCGTATTTTACGGCGGCGCAGCGGCTGGATGTACAGCGCCAGTTTGCCATAGCGCTGGCCAGTAAAGGTGATGAGCGCGCGGCGCAGTGGTTTAAAGATCTGCCGCCAGAGTTTATCGACAGTACGCTGGCACACTGGCATGTCAGCCATGCCCTGGCACAGCTGGACTGGCCCAAAGTGCAGCACATTATTGAAGCCCTGCCTGCCGAGGTTAATCGTGACAGCGCCTGGCGCTACTGGCTGGCGCGTTCCTACGAGCAACAGGGCATGGCTGACAAAGCGCTGCCGTTGTTGCAGCAACTGGCGCTGCAGCGGCATTTTTATGGTTTTATGGCGGCGGCCAAGCTGGGGTTACCGCCCAGCCTGGCGCATGCGCCTGTGGCGGTCAGTGATGCCGAGCTGGCGACACTTAAACAGCATCCGGCGGTATTAAGGGCACAGGAGTGGCTGGCGCTGGGGCGGCTGACAGAGGCGCGGCGCGAATGGAACCACTTACAGGATATATCCGGCGAGCAGCAGAAACTGGTGTCGGCCAAGCTGGCCTACCAGCTGCAATGGTATGAAAGGGCTATTTTTTCGCTGGCCGATGTTGGCTACTGGGATGATATTGAGCTGCGTTTTCCGCTGGCATACAAGGACGAAATCAGCCAGAGCGCAGCCAAAGCCGAGATTGATTCTGGCTGGGCCATGGCAATTGCCCGGCGCGAAAGCTCCTTTATGGCAGATGCGGCATCGCCGGTAGGGGCGCGCGGTTTAATGCAGCTGATGCCGGCGACAGCACGGCAGATAGCCAAAAAGCCGGTGCAACTGGCCCAACTGAATAACCCGATATTGAATATTGATTACGGTACAGACTACCTGAACTATCTGATGAAACGTAACGATGGCAACCTGCTGATGGCAACCGCAGCCTATAATGCCGGCTATGGCCGGGTAAAACAGTGGGTGCCGAAAGATTATGCGTTGCCGGCCGATGTCTGGGTCGAAACCATCCCTTACCGTGAAACCCGCGACTATGTGAAAGCGGTTATGGCGTATTACCAGATTTACAATATCCGCCTGAACTCGCCGACCGATGTATTCAAGCCACTGACCACAATGCAGATTGGGGTCATAGTGGAATGATGTTATGATGGCCCGTACCATTTTCAGCCAACAGGTCAGATACTTATGACAACTTCTTATCAGAGTTTGTATCCGGCGCATCTTGCCGAGCTGCAGCAACGTACCCGCCGTTTACTGGCGCGGGAAAACCTTGATGCGCTGGTGATCCATTCCGGCCAGACACAGCGTAAATTCCTGGATGATATGGACTACCCGTTTAAGGCCAACCCGCTGTTTAAAGCCTGGCTGCCGGTAGTGGATAACCCGCACTGCTGGTTGTTGCTGGACGGCGTAAACAAACCCAAACTGATTTTCTACCGGCCGAAGGATTTCTGGCACAAGGTGCCGGACGAGCCGCATGATTACTGGGCGGAACATTTTGACATCCAGCTGCTGGATAAAGCCAATAAGGTAGAAACCCTGCTGCCTTATGACAAGGCGCGTATTGCGTATCTGGGCGAGCATGTTGAAGTGGCC
>CAZEGA010000032.1:0-3582 GCA_964511675.1 uncultured Rheinheimera sp. | reverse complement strand
GCCAGGGCGCTGGGTTTTACCGAGCTTAACCCCGAGCCGGTGCTGAATTTTATTCATTTTTACCGGGCCTACAAAACCCCTTACGAACAGGCCTGCCTGCGTATTGCCAACCAGATGGCGGTGGCCGGGCATACTGCGGCCAAAGCGGCGTTTTATGCCGGTGGCAGTGAGTTTGATATTCAGCTGGCGTATCTGGCGGCGGTGCGTCAGGGCGAGAACGAAGTGCCCTACGGCAATATTATTGCCCTGAACCAGAACGCAGCCATTTTGCATTACACCGCGCTGGAGCGTAAAGCGCCCAGGCAGCTGCATTCGTTTCTGATCGATGCCGGGGCCGAGTTTAACGGCTATGCTGCCGATATTACCCGTACTTACAGCCATGATCCGCAAGATGAGTTTGCCAGCCTGATCCGTGCCGTTAACGAGGTGCAACTGGAGCTGGCCGGTGCGCTGAAGCCGGGGCTGAAGTACGGTGAGCTGCATATAAAATGCCACCAGCATATTGCCGATATTCTGCACCGCTTCGATTTTGTCCGTATGTCGCCGGATGCCATTGTCGAGACAGACATCAGCCGTACCTTCTTCCCGCACGGGCTGGGTCATCATCTGGGCTTGCAGGTGCACGATGTCGGCGGTTTTATGGCCGACGAACGTGGCACCCATGTGGCAGCGCCGGCCAGCCACCCGTACTTACGCTGTACCCGTACCATTGAGGCCAATATGGTATTTACCATAGAGCCGGGGCTGTATTTTATCGACAGCCTGCTGGCCGATCTGGCCGCGACTGAGCACGACAAGGCAATCAACTGGCCGAAAATTGATGCCTTCCGCCAGTATGGCGGCATTCGCATTGAGGATAATGTGATAGTGCACCAGGATCGCAATGAAAATATGACCCGTGAGTTGAAACTGGCATAACGCAAGGACACCTGCAGCCCGTATGCAATACCGTTCGATAATCCGGATCTTGGGCCTGCTGATTGCTATTTTCAGCATCAGCATGGTGCCGCCGGCTTTTGTTGCGTACTGGTATCAGGATGGCGCCGGCGTGCCGTTTTTGTTGTCCTTTGTGTTGTGTCTGTTTATCGGCTTTGTGATCTGGTACCCAAACCGAGCTTACCGGCGTGAACTTAAAGTACGTGATGGCTTTTTAATTGTGGCGCTGTTCTGGACAGTGCTGGGAGCTGTGGGGGCCATTCCGTTTATGCTGGCGGGTAACCCGGAGCTGGAACTGGCCGGTGCCATGTTTGAAGCTTTCTCCGGCCTGACCACCACCGGCGCGACCGTGCTGACCGGCATCGAGTTTCTGCCTAAAGCCATCTTATATTACCGCCAGCAGCTGCAGTGGCTGGGGGGGATGGGTATTATTGTGCTGGCCGTGGCTATCCTGCCGATGCTGGGGGTCGGCGGTATGCAGCTGTACCGGGCTGAAACACCAGGGCCGGTAAAAGACAATAAAATGACACCGCGTATTGCCGATACGGCCAAACACCTGTGGTATATCTACCTGGCGCTGACATTGTCCTGCATGCTGGCCTACTATCTGGCCGGAATGAGCTGGTTCGATGCGATTTGCCATGCGTTTTCCACCGTGGCCATTGGCGGTTTCTCTACCTATGATGCCAGTATCGGCCATTTTAACAACCCGCTGATTAATGCCATTTGTGTCATTTTTTTACTGCTGAGTGCGGTGAATTTTCCGCTGCATTTTGCTGCTATCCGTGGCAAAAGCGTCAGCACCTATTGGCGTGACCCTGAGTTTAAGGCCTTTCTGTTTATTCAGGCAGCGCTGATCCTGATCTGCTTTGTGGTACTGCTCAATACCAGCGTGTACCCTACAACTGCGCAGACACTGGATCAGGCTGCATTTCAGGCGGTGTCTATTTCCACCACGGCCGGTTTTACCACAGACGGCTTCGCGCTCTGGCCGCTGTTTCTGCCGATACTGCTGATCTTCTCCAGCTTTATCGGTGGCTGCGCCGGCTCGACCGGCGGTGGTATGAAGGTCGTGCGGGTACTGCTGTTGTTTTTACAGGGCAAACGCGAACTGAACCGGCTGATCCACCCGCGTGCTGTGTATGTGATTAAGCTGGGCCGGCGGGCGGTGGATGATCGCATAGTAGAAGCGGTATGGGGGTTCTTTGCGGCCTATGCGCTGGTGTTTGTGGTTATTATGCTGCTGTTAATTCTTACCGGGCTGGACAATATCACCGCGTTTACCGCTACCGCCGCCTGCTTGAATAACCTTGGCCCCGGCCTGGGTGAAGTCGCTGCCCATTTTGGCAGCATTCCTGATGCCGCTAAATGGCTGCTGATCACCGCTATGGTGTTCGGCCGGCTGGAGGTATTCACCCTGCTGGTGCTGTTTACGCCGGCGTTCTGGAAAGATTAAATAAAAATCGCGCTGACCTGAAACAGCCTTTCCACTTCGACGATGTGTTTTTTATCGACCATAAATAAAATAATGTGGTCGTCGGTTGCAATCACGGTATTGTCGTGTGCGATCAGCACTTCGTCCCCGCGTACTATGGCGCCGATAGTGGTGCCAGACGGCAGTTTCAGCGCTCCTATGGCTTTGCCCACTACCTTGCTGGTACTGGCATCGCCCCGTGCCACGGCTTCTATGGCTTCGGCTGCACCGCGGCGCAAAGAGTACACGTTAACAATGTCACCGCGACGGATATGGGTTAACAGCGCCGAAATGGTGGCTTGTTGTGGCGACACTGCGATATCCACTTCTCCGCCCTGTAGCAGGTCAACATAGGCGCCGCGCTTGATCAGCACCATGGTTTTCTGCGCACCCATGCGTTTGGCCAGCATGGCCGACATGATATTGGCTTCATCGTCATTGGTGACGGCAATAAACACATCGACCTGCTCAATGTTTTCTTCTTCCAGCAGCTCAGGATCAGACACATCACCGACATAGACCACGGTATTATCCAGCGCACCGGATAAAAATTCGGCGCGTTCTTTACCGCGTTCAATCAGTTTAACGCTGTGAGTTTTTTCCAGCGCCCGCGCCAGGCCAAACCCGACATTACCGCCGCCGGCAATCATAATGCGGCGGTAGCTGCGTTCCAGCTTTTGCAATTCGCTCATTACGGCGCGGATATGTTTGCTGGCAGCCACAAAGAACACTTCGTCATCGGCTTCGATAATGGTGGTCCCCAGCGGTTTAATGGCATGGCCGCGGCGGTAAATGGCTGCCACCCGGGTTTCAATATGCGGCATATGCTCTTTTAACGCAGACAGCGCATGGCCAACCAGCAAACCGCCATAGTAGGCTTTTACCGCCACCAGGCTGACTTTGCCGCCGGCAAATTCGACCACCTGCAAAGCACCGGGGTAGTCTATCAGACGGCGGATATAGTTAGTCACCAGTGCTTCCGGTGCAATAAAGTGATCCACCGGCATATCGTCTTTATGGAACAGCTGATCGCGGTATTTCAGGTACTGGCTGGTGCGGATGCGGGCAATTTTTACCGGTGTACTGAAAATACTGTACGCCACCTGGCAGGCTACTATGTTCACTTCGTCACTGCTGGTTACGGCAACGACCATATCGGCATCTTCAGCCCC
>CAZEGA010000031.1:16550-20361 GCA_964511675.1 uncultured Rheinheimera sp. | reverse complement strand
TCTGAGTGAAACGCCCTGTGCGGATCCGCATGCAGGGTGTTGTGGGGACTGGAGGCTAGAAACCTCCGGTTACCCGATTAGCCATAGACGACAACTCCATCTCTTACTGCTCCACCCTTGAGAAACCCAACAAATTTCCAAATTAGGGTGTCGATAATTTTTCTGTCAGTGTAGGCCACGGGAACTTCGAAGTGTGCGCGAAACTGATTGATAGCTTGAGCTAGCAGCCCTTGCTCTAACACGCGCCCATACTCTGCATGTAGAAATTGATAGGAGGCTAGCAAGCGAGCAATTTTCTGCTCTGTATTTTCGTTGGCTCTTCCAGGCGGCAGGAAGAAGAAACTTTCAACCATGCTGTCGTAGACCGGTTGTTCTGGATTCAGCATATGGACGAGCTTACTTGCAAACGAAAACTGTAGCGACTGGCGACCATTGCCATGCGTTGGAATAGGAAGTAGATGGCGGGCAACTGCTTCTACCATGACCTGTTGAGGTTGAGCCTTCAGTTGCTCCAAATGACCGAAGTATGCAGCCAAGTACGCTTCACTGAGCCGAGCGGGATTCAGTTGCCAATAACGACGATAAACACGCTGATACTCTTGGTCTTGTGCAACGTTTCGATTTTGCAATTCGCCTAAAAGCCATAAATACGGGTCTACGTCGGCATTACGATTGATCGTATTCAGTAAAGCTTGCACATTCTGATTGATGATTGCGTACATGGGTTCCTGTATGGCTAACGCATAGCACACGGGCGACAAACCGCCACGCGGGTTGGCGTCCCAGCGACCGAAGGGAGCGAGTGATGCGCCTTGTTAGCAAGCGACAAACACCCTACCCTCGCGGCACGACCGCCAAGCAATGCCAAACAACGGCACCCATGTGCAAAATTAAAAACCTAACCAGCCAGGTGCGATACCGCGAAATGGCTGGAACCTTAAAACTTTAAACCAGCGGAGCCAATGAACCAAAAGAACAACGCTACCGCACCATCAGAGATTGCACCTAACTAACAAACTTGCATGCTCTGACTATTTGACTTTGCCGCTAAGAAAACCAAACGCGAGCAAGGCCAGAGTATTAAACTTTTACCGCCCTAAACACCCCGAAAGCGGCTAACACTTATTCGGCGGAAAAATCCGTATTTAAACACGGACTTTTCCGTCTTTGTAAATTTAATGTTGTTAACGTTACCCGGCTTCTGGCTGATTTACAACGACTAATAGCTTTGGACTCAGGCGAAAAATACGGCTATTTCCATTTTGGTTAATTTACTGTATTCCAATAGCTTACCGCACGATAAAGTCAAAATACTTATCGGTATACACCGGTGGCTGGTGAGTAAAGTGCCACCATTCCATGCTGTATACCTTAAAACCGGCCCCAAGCATGATGCTTTCCAGCAACTGGCGGTTGGCGGTTTGTCTGGTGCTGATCAGGGCTGTGCCGACATTGGAGATGGGATCAAACAGATCAAAGGGGGAGCCCATATCCAGCGGTTGCCAGTTGCCGCTGCTGTCCTGGGCTGCCAGGGTTAAGTCGATAGTGCTGCCGCGGCTGTGGCCGGAATTCTCGGCAATATATTCACCCACCAGCGTATCTTTTGGCAAATTGGGGTAATAGGCTGCTTTGGTGCCGGTATCGGCCAGATCTGCTGCCCAGCGCATAAAGTGGTTTACTGCCCGTTGTGGCCGGTAGCAGTCGAAGATCCACAGCGTATAGCCTTGTGCCTGTGCCGCTTGCTGCGCCTGTAGCAGCGCCTTGGCGGCATTTTGCTGCAGGTAGCATTTATTTGCTTCGTAGCCGTCTACTTTAGTGCCGACAAAGTTGTTATTGCCCAGATACGCCATATGCACCTGGGCCTGCGGCAGCAGGCTGGCAATATCAATAAAGTCGGCGGGTACGCTGGTGTCAGCGGCCATAGCGGTGCTGCTCAGCAACAGACTGGTTAATAATAAGGTTTTCATATCATGATTACTCCGGCAATAAAGAACGCCAACAGAGCCAGCACACCGCAAACCAGCGCATAGGGCAGCTGCGTTTTGACATGCTCCAGCAAATCGCAGCCTGCTGCCAGCGAGCTGACGACAGTGGTATCGGAAATCGGCGAGCAGTGATCGCCAAATACGCCGCCGCTTAAAATAGCAGCCAGCACTAAAGACGGCGGCAGGCCCAGCAATTCGACCATCGGCATACCAATCGGCACCAGAATGGCAAAAGTGCCCCAGGAGGTGCCGGTGGTAAAGGATATCAGCGCGCCGGCCAGGAATAACAGCGCCGGAATGGCGAGCAGCGGCACGCTTTCGTTGACGATAGAGGCAATAAAAGTGCCGGTGCCCAGTGCCTTTAAGCTGGTGCCCAGGGCCAGCGATAACAAGACTATAGTAACCAGCGGCAGCAGCTCGTTCATGCCTTTAAAGCCAATATCCACCAGTTGCGGATGGCTGAAACGGCGGCTCAGCAGCATCATGCTGTAGGCGACCAGGCAGGCCAGGGTGGTGGCATACAGTACCGACTGGGCGCCGGAACCCTCGACCAGGCGGCCATTGCCGGTTAACAGCATAAAGCCGACCATCGACAACGCCAGCGTAAGCAGGGGGATCAGCATATAACTGGCATGGCTGGGCGGGGTTTCTATTTCGGTATGCTGTTGATCCAGCGTTTTAAGCTCCTGCTCTGCCCGGCGCATCGGGCCAAAGGTTTTGCCGCTGATAATGGTATACAGCACCACAGCCAGCGTAAACAGGGCATAAAAGTTCAGCGGTATAGTGCCAATCAGCACTGATACGGCACTGCGATCGAGGTTATAACTGCCGATTAATCCCAGGACATAGGCGCCCCAGCCGTTCAGCAGCAACAGCACGCAGGCCGGTGCGCTGGTACTGTCAATGATATAGGCCAGCTTGGCCCGGCTCATTTTAAACTTGTCGAATAAGCCGCGCGAGGTAATACCGGCGACCAGCACGCTGAGGTTGGATTCGATAAAAATAGCGGTGCCGATAAAAAAGGTCAGCAGGCCGGCCTGGCGCGGTGTTTTGGCGACGCCTTTTCTGACAATCAGCTCTACCATGGCTGACACGCCGCCGGAATAACGCATATAGGCCATCAGGCCACCGATCAGCAGGCAGAACAGCAGTATGCGGCCATTATCGGCCGAGCCGGTAACGGCGACAATCCGCTCCAGGGTCTGCAGGCTGCCGTCGAGCAGCCAGCCGGCTGATACTGGCTGGCCGGCCTGCAGGAAGATCAGCAGCTCGGACGAACACAGCGCCAGCAACAGGGCCAGTATGACCTCTTTACGCCATAACACTATGCTGATGGCGACCAGCGCCGGTACTAGGGTTAACCAATCTGCCAAAACGGCCTCCTGTTATTATTATTGTATTCTGCCTGATCACTGAATAATTTATACCGGTTGTGCCGGCATCGGGCAAGCACTGAACACGCTTTTGCGATAAAGCGGTTGTTGCGACGGTTGGCGCTATCCGTCGGTTTGCCGGTTTGCCGTACCCTTGCATTTGTTAACAGAACTGCGCCATGCTAACTTATTAACCGCAGTAACCTGAGGAGGTTGTGATGATACGGCGAATAGGCAAACGCATGCCGGGTGGTGCAATCAGCACTATATTGTGCAGTGCAGCTATGATGTTCGGTTTAACAACAATGGTACAGGCGATGACACTCAGCACTTCAGCATACCAGAGCTATCAGCAGGCCGGCCTGGACAAGCCGCAACTGACGTACGACGACATAGCGCCAGCGCTGCTGCAGCACCGGCAAAATCCGTTATTCCGCTTCCAGCAACTTGGGC
>CAZEGA010000031.1:9677-16540 GCA_964511675.1 uncultured Rheinheimera sp. | reverse complement strand
GGCAATCGGCGCTGGGGACGCCTGTCTGGCAGATAGACATTGGCAGTGGTCCGGTAAAAATACTGGCCTGGTCGCAAATGCACGGTGATGAGTCTACCGCAACAGCGGCCCTGCTGGACCTGCTGAATGTGATAGCGGCAGACGGGCAAAGCAACTGGCCGGCCGGCTGGCAGGACAAGATCAGCTTGCGTATAGTCCCTATGCTTAACCCGGATGGTGCAGCAGCCGGTACGCGTTTTAACAGCATGGGTATTGATATTAACCGTGATGCCAAAGCCCTGCAGACGCCGGAAGGGCGCTTGCTGATGCGCACCGCACAAGACTTTAAGCCGGCTTTTGGCCTGAACCTGCATGATCAGAACCGCTTTTACGCGGTAGGCGACAGCAACAAACCGGCGACGATTTCCTTGCTGGCGCCGGCATTTAACGATGCAAAAGATATTGATGCCGCGCGGCATAAAGCCATGCAGTTGATAGGCGACATGCGCGACCTTATGGCAACAGAACTGCCGGGCTATCTGGCAAAATACAATGATACTTTCTCCTGGCGCTCGTTTGGTGACACCTTTGCCGGTATGGGTATCAGCACTGTACTGATTGAATCCGGGGCGCATCCGAACGACGACAACCGCCAGGTTGCCCGCCGTTTAAACACCCAGCTGCTGGTGATGGCCCTGAACAGCCTTGCCAGTGGCAGTTACCAGCGCCAGCCGCTGAGCGCCTACGAGGCCATACCGTTTAACCGCGACGGCGGCATAAAAGATATGCTGATAACCGGTTTAACCATCAATGTAAATGGCCATCAGGCCCGGGTTGACCTGGCGCTGGATTTTGAGCTGAATGGCCGCAAACAGGCGCGCATCCGCGATATTGGCGATATGTCGGTATATGGCGGTTTCCACCACTTTGACGCCAGCGGGCTGCGCTTTCAGGCTGGCCGTGCCTATCCGCTGACCGAACCCCTGACCCTGGATAAGGCCGCTTATCTGGCACTGTTAGCAAAGGGCTACAGCCATTTCAGCGGTGACGCTGCCTTGTTGCGCAATAACAGCGGCCTGCCGGTGGTGCTTAACCCGCCGGTGTTAAGTGATGCCGCGCCACAGCGCCAGCGCCCGGCCACCTTTTTGCTGGTAAATGACCAGGGAGTGCAACTGGCCCTGCTAAACGGCCAGCTGCTGGAGCTAAGCAGCGCTAAACTGCACAATCCATTGGGCACTTAATAGGCTGTATCTGGCCCTGGCGCAGCCTGTCTAAGCCGCCAGGGTATAAGCTCAGCAAGTGCTTTTAGTACGGCATTCAGCCGCTATGTCGGGCAATCGCCCAGCCCACTTCGCCCGGAAACATCACATTACTCAACGCTAAGTATTGCGTTGCTGGTCAAATATGTTATAACATCACAATATTCAAAATATGTTATAACGTAACAAAGTGTCCGTCCCATGTGATGGTGCTACGGCAGGCTGTACAAAGCTGCCGGGTACTATGGCGTTGCGGGCAACACTGTTGTCTTTATTGGGGAATACCATGTGCAGAACAACAATACTGGCCAGTCTGGTAAGTGCGGGCTTATTTGCGGCGTCGGCCAGTGCCGGCTCGATTAGCGGTGTGGTCACCGACAGCGCCGGCCAGCCGGTGGCTGGCGCGAAAGTGCGGCTGATGGGGGAAAACCAGGAAGTCGTTACCGATGAGTCGGGCCGGTTTAGTGTCACTCAGCTGGCGGCAGCGCATGCCGAGTTACATATTGAAGCGCCGCGGTTTGCCCACCGTAATTTCCATTTTACCGTGCCACAGCAGGGGCTGAGCAATGTCAGCCTGATCCTGCTGGGCAGCACTATTGAAGTGATAGATATTAAAGCCAGCCCGTTTCATGCCTCGGCTACGGAATCCTCCCTGCCGGTAAGTGTACTGGCCGGTGATGCCCTGAAAATGCGCCAGGCTGCTACGCTGGGCGACACGCTGAAACACGAAGTGGGCGTGCATTCCAATTTTTATGGCGGTGTGGCCAGCAGCCCGATTATCCGTGGCCTGGATGGCCCACGTGTGCTTATTACCCAGAATGGCCTGGATGCCGGTGATGCCTCGCGCGTTGGCCCGGATCACAGTGTAACCGCTGAGGCCAGCACGGCCACCCAGATTGAAGTGCTGCGCGGCCCGGCTACGCTGTTTTACGGCAGCGGCGCTATTGGCGGTGTGGTCAATGTGGTAGACGAGCGTATTCCAACCGATAACACAACACGTGCTGAATGGATCTTGCAGCGTGAGTCAGTAAACAATGAAAAACTGGCCGCCGGTTCGCTGGTGACCGGCGTGGGGAATATCGGCCTGTATCTCGATGGTTTCTGGCGGGATAACGACGACTACCGTATTCCCGGTTTTGCCGCAGCAGAGCCGGACGACGATGCAGTAAAAGGTAAGGTGGCCAATACGGCCGCCAGTGCCAAAGGCTTTACGCTGGGTGGCAGCTATTTGCTGGATAACGGCTATATTGGTGTGTCTTATGGCCGGCTGGACCGTGAATACGGCGTCCCCGGCCACTCGCACTCTGAGCATGAGGACCATGAGCACGACACTGCAGAAGATGTCTATGCCGACTTAACCCAACACCGCTATCAGCTGCTCAGCGAGCTGAATTTTTCTACCGGCCTGATCCGTGCGGTAAATACCCGGCTGGCGTTTACCGATTACCAGCATATGGAAATTGAGCAGGGTGAGGTAGGCAGCACCTTTAAAAACCACAGTACAGAAGCCCGTGTCGAGATATTGCACCGGCCTTACCGGCACTGGCGCGGGGGGTTAAGCCTGCATTATAAGTTCAGCGATTTTGCAGCTGTGGGTGAAGAAGCCTTTACCCCGCCGTCTGACACGCAAATGCTGGCGCTGGGCTGGATGGCAGAGCGCCATGTCGGCCCCTGGCTGGTGCAACTGGGGGCTCGGCTGGAGCGCGTAACCATAGATGCCACAGATGTACTGCTACCGGATATTGGCGCGCATGGCCATGACGACCATAATCACGAGCATGATCATGACCATGCCGGGTTTATCCGTGTATTTGACGTGCGCCAGCGTTTTACGCCTTACAGCCTGTCGGCCGGTGCCGTCTGGGATTTTACTGAAGGTTATAACCTTGGCCTGTCGGTATCGCGTTCACAACGGGCACCGGCTGCCGCTGAGTTATTGTCATTTGGTCCACATATTGGTACTGCGTCTTATGAAGTCGGCGCGCTGTTTGTGCTGGATGACGATGAGTTTGTGCTGAACCGCCAGCCAATAGAGCTGGAAGTGGCGAATAACCTGGATATTACACTGCGCAAATTCAGCGGTAATACCGGTTTTGTGCTTAATGCCTTCTATAACCAGATAGATAACTACTACTACCAGCACAATACCGGCCTGTTTGTTGAGAATGGCCATGACGACGATGAGCCCGAGCATGGCCACGAGCATGGCAGCGAGTTACCGGTGTATCTGTTTACTCCGGCCGATGTCACGCTGCATGGCCTGGAAGCGCAGTATAGCTGGCAAATCAATGCGCCGTTCAAACTGACGCTGCAGGGCGATTATATCCGTGCCCGGCTGCAGGGTGGCGGCGATTTACCGCGTACACCGCCATTGCGTATGGCGGCAGAGCTGGCGTACGAGCAGGATGCGCTGAGTGCAGATTTACGCGCCAGCCGCTATTTCAAACAAGACAAGGTAGCAGCACTGGAACAGGCGACAGCGGGCTACACCCTGCTTGATGCCAGTGTCAGCTACCGCTTTGACCTGGGGTCGCAGCAGTTAACGGCTTATATCAAAGGCCAGAACCTGACCGACCGCGATGTACGGCCGCATACCTCATTTCTGAAAGACATAGCCCCGCTGCCCGGCCGTTCTGTCGCGCTGGGTGTACGCGGCAGTTTCTGATAACAGCTATGGCTGAACCGGCCGGAGGGCACGGGCATTAGTTACAGCGTCATCCTGTTTTGCTGCATTAAGGCCGCTGAGTTTCACTTAACGGCCTTTTTTGTCAGACTGTCGGTTAGTTCATTGAGAATAATTCGTATTTATGCTTAGATAGCGCATCTTATCTACCTCAGGTACCTTACAGGAGTGGCAGTATGAAATCAGGTTATGCAATAAGCTTACTGGGCGCCGGCATTGCCAGTGCGTTAATGCATATGGCCGCAGCACAGGCCGCAGAAGTTAATATTTACTCTGCCCGGCAGGAAGAGCTGATTAAGCCGTTGCTGGATAAATTCACTGCCGATACCGGCATTAAGGTTAACCTGATCACCGGTAATCCGGATGAACTGATCAGCCGTATGGTCAGCGAAGGCCGTAACAGCCCGGCCGATGTGCTGATCAGCACCGATGTCGGCCGCTTATACCGCGCCAAACAACAGGGCGTGCTGCAAAGTGTGCAATCAGACGTTTTAACCGGCACCATCCCTGAGGCACTGCGTGACCCGGCCGGTTTATGGTTTGGCCTGACCATGCGGGCACGGCCTATTCTGTATGTGCCGGGTAAGGTAGATCCGGCCGAGCTGTCTACCTATGCAGATTTGGCCAGCCCGAAATGGAAAGGCCGGATTTGTATCCGCTCGTCAAACAATATTTACAACCAGTCGATGACGGCCAGTGTCATTGCCCATGATGGTGCCGCCGCAGCCGAAAGCTGGGCCAAAGGTCTGGTGGCTAACTTTGCCATGCCGCCCAAAGGGGGCGATCGCGACCAGATCAAAGCCGCAGCCGCCGGCGTTTGTGATATTGCCATTGCCAATACCTATTACTTAGGCGGCATGCTGGCCGACCCGCGTGATAAAGCCGAAGCCGAGAAGGTTAAGGTATTCTGGCCGGATCAGGCTGGGCGCGGGGCGCATGTCAATATCTCCGGTGCCGGTGTGGCCAGATATGCGCCGAATAAAGCCCAGGCCGTGCAACTGCTGGAGTATATGACCGGGGCCGACGCCCAGCAGTGGTATGCACAAACCAACCACGAATACCCGGTACGGGCAGGGGTTAAAGCCAGCGCCATGTTACAAGGTTTTGGTGAATTTAAGGCAGACCAGTTACAATTGGACAAACTAGGGGAATTAAACGCCGAAGCCATTCGTGTAATGGATCGCGCTGGTTGGAAATAATCTTTGAATTCAAGTTGTTGTAATTGGGTCAGCGCCAGATGAAACCAGGTTGGAGCGATATCTGGCGCTGGGCCGTGCTGCTGCCGGCTGTCCTGCTGGCACTGCCTGTTGTTATTATCTTTGCCAGCTTGCTGTCGCCGCAAACCGAAATCTGGCTGCATTTACGCCAGACCGTACTGGCCGGCTATGTGGTTAATTCACTGCTGCTGGCTGTTGGCACCGGCCTTGGTGCGCTGCTGATAGGTACAGGCACGGCCTGGCTGGTCAGCCAGTATCAGTTTATTGGCCGGCGCTACCTGGAATGGCTGTTGCTGCTGCCGCTGGCCATGCCAGCCTACATTATTGCCTACACCTATACCGGTATGCTGGATTTTGCCGGGCCGCTGCAAAGTACCTTGCGCGAGCTGACCGGCTGGCGCTATGGCGATTACTGGTTTCCGCAAATCCGTTCGCTGGGCGGCGCTATACTGATGCTGATGCTGGTGCTATATCCCTATGTGTATATGCTGGCGCGTACGGCATTTCGTGAACAATCACTGTCGCTGCTGGAGGCCAGCCGTACCCTGGGGCTAAGCCCGCGCCAGCATTTCTGGCAAGTGGCCTTACCGCTGGCACGGCCGGCTATTTTAACCGGCACCGCACTGGCGATGATGGAAGCCTTTGCCGATTACGCAACCGTGCAGTACTTTGGCGTTAATACCTTTACCACCGGTATTTTCCGCACCTGGTTTGGTATGGGCAACCAGGCCGCCGCCGCGCAGCTGGCGGCCATGTTAACCGGCTTTGTACTGGTGCTGCTGGTGCTGGAGCGCTGGTCTCGACATAAAATCCGTTATTACCACCAGGGGCAGCGTACGCATAGTGCGGCCCGGCGGCAGGTGTCGCCCTCCCGGCAGGTATTGCTGTTGCTGCTGTGCTTGCTGCCATTGCTGCTGGGGTTTGTGATCCCGGCAATACAGCTGATCAGCTGGGCACTGACCAGTTATCAGGTGACATTAAATGCGCAGTTTGCCGCCCTGGTCTGGAACAGCTTTGCCCTGGCGGCGATGGCCGCTGTTATTGCCGTACTGCTGGCTTTGCTGTTCGCCTACGGCAAACGGCTGCGGCGTGACCTGCTGGTACAGGCGCCGGTACGGGTGGCTGCGCTGGGTTATGCCGTACCAGGCACTGTTATTGCTATAGGCGTTATGCTGCCACTGGCCTGGTTTGATGGCCGTATTGATGCGTTAGCGGAACAATGGTTTGGTGTGCGTACCGGCCTGATGTTCTCCGGCACCCTGTTTGCGCTGTTGCTGGCGTACAGCGTACGTTTTCTGGCGGTATCACTGCACAGTGTTGAAGCCGGGCTGGAGCGGATAAAGCCCAGCATGGATAATGCGGCCCGCTCACTGGGGTACAGCCCGGCACAGGTATTGCGCAAAGTGCATGTGCCGTTATTGCGCGGCAGTGTGTTAACGGCCTTGCTGCTGGTATTCGTCGATGTGTTAAAAGAGCTGCCGGCCACGCTGATACTGCGGCCGTTTAACTTTAATACGCTGGCGGTACGCACTTATGAGCTGGCGTCAGATGAACGCCTGGCCGATGCCGCCTTACCGGCACTGGCAATAGTGCTGGTGAGTTTACTGCCGGTAATATTGCTGGCACGTTCGGTTGAGACAAGTGTAAAAGGATCTTCCTGATGCTGGAGTTACAACAGGTTGCTGTGGCCTATGGCGGCCATACCGTGGCTAAAGACATCAGCTT
>CAZEGA010000031.1:4841-9667 GCA_964511675.1 uncultured Rheinheimera sp. | reverse complement strand
GATCGGCTGCCTGGTCGGCCCTTCCGGCTGCGGTAAAACCACGCTGCTACGTGCTGTTGCCGGGTTCGAGCCGGTTGCACAGGGCTGTATCAGCCTGCAACAGCAGGCGGTAAGTAGCGCCACGCTACAGCTGGCACCGGAGCAGCGCCATGTGGGGATGGTGTTTCAGGATTTTGCGCTGTTTCCGCATTTAACTGTGGCCGGCAATATCGGCTTTGGCCTGCAAGGGCTGGGCAAAGCCGCTAAACTGGCCAAAGTCAGGCAATTACTGCAACTGGTCGGCCTGCCGGATTTAGGCCAGCGCTATACTCATCAGCTGTCCGGCGGCCAGCAGCAACGGGTGGCGCTGGCGCGGGCACTGGCACCAGAGCCCAAGGTACTGCTGCTGGACGAGCCGTTCTCCAGCCTGGATGCCGAGCTGCGCGAAGGGCTGGCACGTGAGATCAGGCAGATTTTACAGCAACTGCAAATTACCGCCGTTATGGTAACCCACGATCAGAACGAAGCCTTTGCCATGGCCGATATGATAGGGGTCATGCAGCATGGCCGCCTGCAGCAGTGGGCCACGCCGTACGAGCTGTACCATAAGCCGGCCAACCGTTTTGTCGCTGATTTTATCGGCCGTGGGGTCTTGCTGCCCGGCACTGTGCTGGATGCGCAGCAGGTGCAAACCAGTTTAGGCGTGTTTTTGCAACGTTACAGCAGCGATATACAGGTCGGTGACAAGGTAGATGTGCTGATCCGGCCGGATGATATTGTGCATGACGATAGCAGCGGTATTACGGCGCAGGTGACCGATAAGGCGTTTCGCGGCTCACATATTCTGTACCAGCTGCAACTGCAAAGTGGTGAAACGGTGCAATGCCTGGCGCTGAGCCACCATAACCATGCCATTGGCGAGCAGATTGGTATCCGGCTGGATTTAGACCATCTGGTGTTATTCTTGCGCAGCTGAATGCAGGGCGTGTTGTGGCAGTAAGTTATCGATGATCTGCTGGTAATGGCCCGACTGGCGTAACTGCACCAGGCCGCTGTATCAGCTGTTCCGCTACTGCCTGGCCGGCAGCTAACCTTGCGCCGGCGGGCACAAGGTTGAGCCGGTGGGGTTAGCTTTTCGGCTGCTCCGGTGGCAGGCTGGTGCTGGCCTCGGCATCCTGCTGCGGGCTGGCCAGCGTGGCCTGATCCGGTGTGAGCGGCATAGCACGCGACTGCTGGTTAATCTGGTAAATTTGCTCGGTGTTGGATAAGTCCTGCGTATTTTTAATGCTGGCAATGGTTTCGCGCTGTGACAGAAAGCTTTGAATATCATCAAGAATGGCCTGCATTTCCTGCGGGTTGTCGGCCATTTCCAGAATATGCCGCGGGTGCTCGACATTTTTTGCCCCGCTGTCGGCAAAGGTACTGGTCATAATGCGCGAGCTGATAATCCACGGTGTCAGCGACGAGCGCATCACGTAGTTTTCTGACGAGGTAGAGTCGTAAATGCCTTTGCCGGTGGTCAGCTTGCTTTCGGTGTAGGTGCCTTCGCATTTTAAATACACCAGCAGCGAGTCGAAGTTAAGCTCGGCCCAGAAGGTATGGCTGTAGTTTTCCAGCAGGCGGCCAAAACTGTGGCAAATCAGCCAACTGAACACCAGGGCAATAATAAACTGGCTTTCGTTAAACAGGGTGACAATAAAATTTGTAGTTGCCTGCTGTGACGTGGTTTTCAGCTCAAGGTAGTTACGAATAAGCTCTGTGACTACGGTGGTTTCAGATAACAACAGATAAAACAGGATTAACGGCCCAACCAGCAGCAATAACTGCCCGGCAAGAGTGGCCCACAGCCGCAGCTGGCGGAACAACGCCGTGTGCTCCAGCGGGGCGAAAGCCGGCTGGGTTTCTATCATTACTTCGCCGCTGAAGTTGCCTTTGCTTTCAGATTGTTCGTTCAGGTTGGGGTTCAGTTCGCGGTATACCCGGTTAGGAATTTCCTTATAGCGCCGGTTGGCCATCACAATATTGTCGATATTGACGAACAGTTCGCGCGGGTGAATGTTTTCCTGCCAGTTGGCACGGTACTCGGATACTTTGGTCTGGGCCTGTACCAGGGCGGTACGCTGTTTCAGCAGCAGGAAAACCAGCACTCCGCTTAGCGCAGTAAACAACAGCACTAACAGCAGTTGCGGCATGACCGCAAAGGTTTCCAGCGCGCTATCCTGCATATCCACCACAAACAGGGCGATATCGCGCTGTTGCAGCAGGTAGTTAATAATAAGGCCCAGGATCACCGGTGCCAGGATGGCAAAAGCCATAATTTTCGCCAGTTGCAGGTTACCCTGGGTTTCAATGCGGCGCTCTGCCTGGCGGTACACTGTGCTGGCGCTGCGCCAGGTCAGTACCAGATAGACCATTAATATAAAAGAAAAAAACGGCAGTAAAATATCGCCGGTATTACCGGCCAGGCCGGTCAGGCAGACAAAAGCAGTTAAGGCATAAGCCACCAGCGCGACCACAGTGGCAATTAACGCGCCACAGAAGCGCTGCGCCAGGTTACGCAGCGGGTAGGGCAGAAAAATCAGTTTGGGCACCAGCGTATGCACCAGGCGGGAAATAAAACCGACCGGTTCGACAAAGGTTTTGTTTTTGCGGCCCATCAGCATTTCTTCTAAGTCGATGCTTTTATAATGCGGCTGCTCCAGCTTGGCGGTTTCGCGTTCTGATTTGCTGTAATTCGCTGCCAGTGAGGTGGGTACACTGCGGCCGACAAAAAAGCGCAGCATCTGGAAAATACCGCCACCCAGCGCCCGCAGGCCGCCGGCCAGCAGCGCAAAACCCACTGCAGCGTAAATCCAGGCCAGGGTTTTATCCTGCTGTACCAGGCTTACCACCTGCAGCAGCGGGTAAATACCGAGCAAGCTGACCAGCAAACCACGCACCGAGCGTAACAGGCCTTCGGCTTTAAAGGGGTTGCGTATCCCTAACGATTCACTGCCATAGTCATAGGCCATGCTTACTTCCTTTTAAAGATCAGATTGTTGAAAAAAAGACTATCTTGCCTGAGTGTTGCATTTTTGCAATTGGCGCAAGGCTATTTTTAGCGGATAAATAAGAAAACTGCGAGTTTTATGCGACAGAAAAAGGCCTGCAGCCCCGCCCCGGGAAAATGACTGCGGCCTTATACCAGGCGGGCTATTGCTAATGATGATTATGCTGCTAAAAGCGGTATCCGATATCAATACCAAACAGCGCTTTTGTCTCGACTTTACCATAGCTACCAAAAAAACGGCCTTCATCTTGCCGCCGTAGCCCCAGGCTGCTACCCAGAACCCAGCCGCGGTTCTGCACGCCGGAAGCATAATACTGGTAACTCAGGGCGGTAAAGCCCTTTTCACTGCTGAGTACTTCAAGACCGGCAATAATACCCAGCCCATGCTGATTTTTGTCATCCAGTAAGCGGTGATAACTGGCGGCGGCCCCCAGCAGGCCCAGTGAAACCGAATAGATATTTTGCCCGGACGGGTAACTGTAGCGGGCACCGGCAACACCGCCATAAGGATAGCCGGCACCGGCCGTGGCAAAGCCATCGGCCAGACTGGGCTTACTGGTGGTGATACAGAGTAAAAATATGAATGCAATATTAAATTTTTTCATGGTAGATAACCTTAATGCTGGTTTGATTAATGTAAAAGAATGATTTGGTTTAATGATGTTAAATAATGATTTATTTTATTGGTTGGTGTTTATAGCAGATTTGAGAGCTTTGTTGAATTGATTTTGTTGATGTTTTTAACTATCCGTTGCCTGGATAGCTGACGGTACGGCTAAGCAAAGATTAAAAAGGGGGCCCAATACCAGCGGCACCCCAGCCAGGAAAGGTTAACAGCAGGCTTAGTTCAGAAAGGCGCTGATCTTATCCGCCACGGCGGCAATACCGACCACACCGTCCAGGTGGCCCCAGATACCGGGGATTTCGGCATAAGCGGCCGGGTTGCCACCCGCCGTCATGGTGGCGGCACTGGCTTTTGACATGGCCGGATACAGCAGTAAATCGCCGCTGGCCGGCAGGAACAGGGTTTTGGCCTTAACGCGGCCCAGGGCCTGTTGCCAGTTATCGCCCATGCCGGCCCGCCATAGCTGCGAGGCGCGCACCAGATACAGGATATGGTTGGCATCCTGTTTTTCTGCCCGGATGCGGGCGTGCTCAAGCAGTTGCTGCCAGGCGGAAAACCCGGCGCGAATATCGTTGTGGGCGGCGTTATCGGTTGCCGGTGCCGGGTAACGCTGGTTAAAACTGTCCGGGTGCAGTGCATCCTGCGTAATGTACGCCAGTGCCGTACTCAGGCCCTGCCAGGGCTGGCCCTGTTCGTAGTAATTGCCATTATTCCAGGCCGGATCGGTTTTGATGGGGTAAGCCCAGCGCTCCAGCCGTACTGCGCTGTAAGCATCGATATAGGCGCTGCCGATAACCGGAATTAAGCGTTCAACCCGATCCGGGTAACGGGTAGCCCATTCAATGGCCTGAAACGACCCCATAGACGGGCCGATAACAGCATACAGCCTGTTGATGCCAAGGCTGTCGAGCAGGGCTTTTTGCACTGCGACAAAATCTCCTATCGTAACTAGCGGAAACGTTAAACCATAAGGCTTGCCGGTAGCCGGGTTAATGCTGGCCGGGCCGGTGGTAATAACGTTGGCATCAAACACATTGGCATTAACCAGTGTATCGCTGCTGATCACGTAAAAGCGGTTGGTGTCTATGGCTTTGCCGGGGCCGATAATGGCATCCCAGTAGCCGGGGGCGGCATCATCGCTGTGGTATTTACCGGCACCAGCCATGCTGCCGG
>CAZEGA010000031.1:3290-4831 GCA_964511675.1 uncultured Rheinheimera sp. | reverse complement strand
GCAGCATGGCTGGTGCCGGAGAAAAAGTGGGTAATTAAAATGACATTGGATTTGTCGGCGTTCAGTGTGCCATAGGCTTCCCAGCCAATATTGACCTGGGCCACCGTCTGGCCGCTTGCTGTCGTGAAGTTATCCAGGGTAAAGCGTTGTTTCTGCACCAGCATGGCCTGCGCTGTGCCGGATACGATAACGCAGCAAAGTAATATTATCCTGATAAGCATGGTGTGATCTCCGCTCAGAACCACTGAAACAGTACTATAGCCAGCAGGGTGCCCAGTGTTGGCATCAGCACAGTAACTACCGCTACCGGCCAGTAGGCATTCTGGTGGCTTTCGCCACAGATAGCACGGATGGTTGTGACCACATAACCGTTATGCGGCAGGGAATCGAGCGCACCGGACGAAATTGCCACCACCCGGTGCAGTTGCTCTGCATCCACCCCGCGCTCCAGATAATGCGGCGCAATTTCCGGCAGGGCGATAACCTGGCCGCCGGAGGCCGAGCCGGTTAAACCGGCTATGGCACTGACAGCCACCGCCGCGCCCAGCAGTTCCGGCCCCGGCAGGTGCGTCATGTAGGCTACCACACTGCCAAATGCAGGCGTTAATTTGGCCACCGCACCAAAGCCAACTACGGCAGCGGTATTACCTATTGCCAGCAGGGCACCCAGCACACCTTCATTGGTGGCGGCGGCCGGGTTGGCTAAAAAGCGGAAGTTAAGTAAATACAGGCTGAGCACGCCTCCGGCCAGGGCAATGATCAGTGCGGCCTGTTGCAGGCTGTCGTGCAATAAAAATGACGTAACCAGTACCACCAGCAGCGGCATCAGGCCGGTCAGCCAGTGTGGCAGCGGTTTATCGCTCAGCACCGGATCACTGCTGCGGGCAACAAACTGCTCGCCTTTGCTGACGGCAGATTTAATCATCCACATCAGCGTGTAGTAGCCGCCCACGGCCATAAACAGGGCGACCATAATGCTGACCTGCCAGCCGGCATAAGGCGTGGTGCCAAGGTAAGGAATGGGTATCCAGTTCTGGATTTCCGGTGAGCCGGCCGATGTCATGGTAAAGGTAACAGAACCCAGCGCCAGTGCGGCCGGAATAAAGCGCCGTGGCAGGTTGGCGCCTTTAAACAGGCTGACCGCCATAGGGTAGGCCGAAAATGCCACCACAAATAAACTGACGCCGCCATAGGTTAATACGGCACAGGCCAGTACTATAGCCAGTACCGCCCGGGTGTGGCCCAGCCGTTTTACAATAGCCAGCGCCACAGCGTCAGCCGCACCGGTATGCTCCATCAGTTTGCCGAAAATAGAACCGAGCAGGAACATCAGGAACCAGGCCGCGACAAAGCCGGCAAAGCCAGACATATAACCGTGCACGAAATCCAGCTTGTCACTAAGCTGCCAGAACGGAATACCATTAGTGACAGCAACCAGCAAAGCACACAGCGGTGCGGTAATAAACAGGTTAAAACCGCGCATGGTCAGTACTATCAGCAGGCCAAGCCCGGCCAGCAACCCCAGAAGACTCAACATCTTG
>CAZEGA010000031.1:0-3280 GCA_964511675.1 uncultured Rheinheimera sp. | reverse complement strand
ATCTTGTTATCCTTGTTCTCAGTTTCGTTTAGTCTGATACAGGACGGCAGCCATCACCATAGTACTAAGGTACAGGTTAAAAATTCTGCGTTTAGGCCTACAGTAAGGCTACAGCAACAATTACAAGACGATGTCAAAGCAAACAGCAGGAGAGCCATGATGGCCAATAAGAATAATAGTGATGCCCAGCACAAGTTTAGCCGTACCCTACTCAAGCCAAGTTTAGTCGCGCTGGCGATTAGCAGTTGTTTTGCTCCTGCGGCCCTGGCGCAGGAACAGGCAAAAGACGCCGAAGCGGAAATTAAGCTGGAACGGATAGAGGTAACTGCCCGCCGTACTATAGAAAGCCTGCAGGAAGTACCGGTGGCGGTTACCTCGATTGGCGCATCGGATATTGCCGAACGCGGTTTGGAATCGGTAGTGGAAATTCAGCAGTTTTCACCCAATACCACTTTACAGGCCAGTCGTGGTACTAACTCAACGCTGACAGCCTTTATCCGTGGTGTAGGCCAGGAAGATCCGTTATGGGGCTATGAGGCAGGTGTCGGTATTTATGTTGATGATAACTATATTTCCCGGCCACAGGGCGCGGTACTGGATATTCTGAACATTGAACGGATAGAAGTACTGCGTGGCCCGCAAGGTACGCTGTATGGCAAAAACACCATAGGTGGTGCGGTAAAATATGTTACCCGCGAAATGAGCGGCGATACCGAGTTTGCCATCAGCGGCACGGTAGGCAGCTATAAGCAGGGGGATATTAAGCTGACCGGCCAGTTACCGCTGATTGATAATAAGCTGTATCTGGGCGTGGGCTATGCCAACCTGCAACGTGCCGGTTATGGTGATTTCCTGCAATCGGCCCTGCCGGGGCAGGATGGCGAAAACTACAACAAAGATGTGCAGGCACTGCGGCTGACACTGGAATACCGGCCGCGTGACGATGTATTTTTCCGGCTGAATTACGATAAAACAGACGATAAATCCAACTCTAAGGGCGGTTATCGTTTAGTGCCGAGTTTGCTGACCAATGCGCCGGTGCCAGACAGCGTATACGACTCCTACACCAGTCTGCCAACCTGGAACAGCGTTGAAACAGAAGGCTTAAGCCTGACCGCCAACTGGTATATTAATGATAACTTTACGTTTAAATCTGTTACTTCAAAACGTGAAAGCTTCTCTAAAACCAATATCGACTTCGACAATACCGCACTGCGTATTTTCGATGTCCCCGCCATTTACGATGACGAAAGCTTTACCCAGGAATTCCAGTTAAATTACCAGACCGATGGCTTTAAAATGGTCTCGGGCCTGTATTACTACACGGCCGACTCCTGCGGTATGTATGACGCTATTCTGGATATACTGGGCCAGGGCCTGGGGCTGCCAGGCTATACCTCGGAAGTGGGTGGTTGCAGCAATGGTGACAGCCTCGCTGCTTATGCCCAGGGCTCTTACCAACTGGACGACAAATGGTCGGTAACTGCCGGTTTACGTTACACCAAAGATGATAAAGATGCTCATGTATTTAACCGGGTTTATTTTGGCACAGTGTATCCTGAAGACGGCTGGATACCAGGCCATGTACGGCCGGCTCCGGCAACCAATACAGTTCCTCTGGATGATAAAGCCAGCTGGACCAAGCTGACACCGAAACTTGGTGTCGAATATCAGCACAGCCGCGACTTAATGGTATTTGCCAGTTTTAGCCAGGGCTTTAAATCCGGTACTTTTAACCCAAGGGCAACATCGGCAGAGCCTGCGGCCAACCCGGAAACCGTTAACTCGTTTGAAATTGGTATTAAAAGCGACTGGTTCGACCGCTTACGGATCAATGCCACCTTGTTCAAGCTGGATCATAAAGATCGGCAGTACATTTCGGCCATTCCGGACCCTGATAACCTGGCCATAAACAACCAGCGTTTAGGTAACGTAGGGCGTTCAGAAGCAACCGGGGTCGAACTGGAAGTTACTTATGCTGCCAGCCGTGAATTACAGCTGTATGCCAATATCGGCCTGATTGATGCCAGCTTTAAAGAAGTATTCCACGCTACCGAGGGTGATATTTCTGATCGCTTTACCATTACCAACACACCAAAAACCACTGCCAATGCCGGTTTTAGCTATGAACTGACGACCAGTTTTGGCGATGTTATCTTTAATGGTAACTACAGCTACCGTAGTAAATATGACCTGGTGGAACTGAACAACCTGCTAACCCAGGATGGTTATGGCCTGCTGAACCTGGGCGTAAACTGGCTCAGTAAAGATGGCCACTGGAGCATGGGCCTGCATGGCAAAAACCTGACCGATAAGCAGTATCTGGTAGGTAACTATGCGTTTATCGCACCAGATCCGAATAACCCTGGTCAATTCCTGCCAGGTACCGGCGGTGATAATACCTTTATCGGTTATTATGGCGCACCGCGCACTGTCAGCTTCACCGTAGGTTACCGTTTCTGATTAATAAACCACTTGCCGGGGCGTAAGCCCCGGTACATTATGGGCTAAAACGCCCAGAACCGGATTTATGATTGCTTTAATTGCTGACGACCACCCGCTGTTCCGGGTGGCTTTATCCCAGGCCTGTGCCAACATCCTTGGCAGTGACGCCCTGCTGCTGCAGGCACAGAATATGCAACAACTCTGGCCCTTGCTGCGGGCGCATCCTGATACCAACTTTATCTTTCTGGATTTGAAAATGCCCGGCAGTGACGGCTTTACCGGCCTGAGCGCACTGCGCACCGAATACCCCGACGTACCGGTCATTATGGTATCGGCCGAGGAAGATCCGGTGATTATCAAACAGGCGCTGACCCTGGGCGCTGCCGCCTATATTCCCAAATCTGCCCCGCTGGAGCTGTTGTCGGCAGCCATCAGCGCCGTACTGAACGGCGATAGCTGGCTGCCTGCCGAACTGGTACAGGACGTACACAACGCCAAACCACTGATAGATGACGACTTTGCCAGGCGGCTGGAACAACTGACACCACAGCAGTTCCGGGTGCTGAAAATGATTGCCGACGGCCTGTTAAACAAGCAGATCGCCTGGGAGATGAACGTACAGGAAACCACCATTAAGCAGCATGTATCGGCGATACTGCGCAAACTGAATGTTAACAACCGCACCCTGGCGGGCATTTTGTTTGAAAAGCTTAAACTGCCGGATAGTTTTAGCTAGCCAGGCATTAGTTCAGCTTAAATTACGCTTTATACGGCCCAGTGGCACCCTGCAATATCAGCCGTATTCACTACGGCCTGAACCCCGGCTACAGCCAGA
>CAZEGA010000030.1:19382-20597 GCA_964511675.1 uncultured Rheinheimera sp. | reverse complement strand
ATCGACACCTACAGCTATATCCAGCCGCTGGGCGTCTGCGCCGGTATCACACCGTTTAACTTCCCTGCGATGATCCCACTGTGGATGTTCCCGATGGCGATTGCCTGCGGTAATACTTTTATTTTAAAACCGTCTGAGCAGGACCCGATGACGGTAAACAAAATTGCCGAGCTGTTTGTTAAAGCTGGCGCCCCCAAAGGCGTATTACAGGTAGTACACGGCGCGAAAGAGCAGGTAGATGCGTTATTACACCACCCGGATATTAAAGCGATTTCCTTTGTTGGCTCAGTTAATGTCGGCCAGTATATCTACAAAACCGGCACCGATAATTTAAAACGGGTACAAGCCTTTGCCGGTGCCAAGAACCATATGGTGATCATGCCGGATGCCAATAAGCAGCAGGTGATTAATGCGCTGGTTGGTGCATCAGTAGGTGCTGCCGGTCAGCGCTGTATGGCGATTTCAGTGGCAGTATTTGTTGGCGCAGCCCAGGACTGGGTCCCGGAAGTGGCGGCGGCTATCGGCAAGGTGCGTCCTGGTGTCTATACCGACCCGAATGCAGCTTATGGCCCGCAAATCAGCCCACAGGCCCGTGCCCGGGTGTTGTCATTAATTGCACAGGGTAAAAAAGAAGGTGCTACCTGTGTGCTGGATGGCTCTGACTGCAAGGTTGACGGTTACCCGAACGGTAACTGGGTTGGGCCAACGGTGTTCTCTAATGTGACGCCGGAAATGGAAATTTATAAGCAGGAAATTTTCGGCCCGGTATTGTCCACCGTTAACGCAGCATCACTGGCAGAGGCAATTGCACTGGTGAATGCCAGCCCTTATGGTAACGGCACTTCTATTTTTACTGCCAGCGGTGCAGCGGCGCGTAAGTACCAGCATGAAATTGAAGTGGGTCAGGTGGGGATTAATATTCCTATTCCGGTGCCACTGCCATTTTTCTCATTCACCGGCTGGAAAGGTTCTTTCTACGGTGATCAGCATGCTTATGGTAAGCAGGCGGTGCGTTTCTATACCGAAACCAAAACCATTACTGCGCGCTGGTTTGACGACGATATTCAGGTTTCAGGCCCGAATATGTCGATTAACCTGCGTTAATGTAGCGTCGGGTATATTTGTATTACGGTGCTTACACCGTAACAACACGCAGACCCGCGAATTTCTCCCAAATTCGCTCTTGATCGTCTGCTTAGTTGTTCCGGTTCCGCA
>CAZEGA010000030.1:16833-19372 GCA_964511675.1 uncultured Rheinheimera sp. | reverse complement strand
TCTTGATTTAACGACTAATCAGATCAAGCGCAGCGTAAGGGGAATTAATTAGCGAGCGATCAAAAGTGAGGCTGGGAGAGCCGAACGGGCGAGCGTTTAATTCCCCTGAAAGCGTAGCGATTGGTTTAGCACCAGGGTATACAACATGAATTTCAATTTAACAGAAGACCAACAAGCCTTTGTTGAAGTCGCCAGACAATTTGCCGAACAGGAACTGGCGCCACATGCAGCCCAATGGGATCGTGACCACCACTTTCCGAAAGACGTGATCCAAAAAGCTGGTGAGCTGGGTTTCTGCTCGCTGTATACGCCGGAAGATGACGGCGGTATGGGCTTATCCCGGCTGGACTCGTCACTTATTTTTGAACAATTGTCGATGGGCTGTACCGCCACCACAGCAATGCTGACCATTCATAATATGGCCACCTGGATGATAGCCAGCTGGGGCACGGCAGATGCTAAAGCGCAGTGGATGGAACACCTGGTTACCGGACAGAAACTGGCGTCTTACTGCTTAACCGAACCCGGCTCAGGCTCAGATGCAGCCAGTTTGCGTACCACGGCGAAAAAAGACGGCGCAGAGTACGTGTTAAACGGCTCGAAGATGTTTATCTCCGGTGCCGGTGAAACTGAAGTATTAGTAGTAATGGCGCGCACCGGTGAAGCCGGGCCGAAAGGTATTTCGGCTTTTATCGTACCGGCCGATGCCAAAGGCGTTATTTATGGCAAAGCCGAAGAAAAAATGGGCTGGAATGCCCAGCCAACCCGGTTGGTGACCTTTGAAGATGTACGCATTCCAGCGCATTACCTGCTGGGTAATGAAGGCGAAGGCTTCTCTTTCGCCATGAAAGGCCTCGACGGTGGCCGCATTAATATTGCCACCTGCTCAATTGGTACGGCGCAACAGGCGCTGAATACGGCCCGCAACTATATGCTGGAGCGCCAGCAGTTCGGTAAGCCATTAGCGGCGTTTCAGGCGCTGCAGTTTAAACTGGCCGATATGGCAACTGAATTAGTCGCAGCCCGCCAGTTGGTACGCTTAGCGGCATTTAAACTGGATCAGAAGGACAGCGAAGCTACCGCCTATTGCGCCATGGCCAAGCGTTTTGCCACTGATATTGGTTTTCAGGTGTGTGATCAGGCGCTGCAACTGCATGGCGGTTATGGCTATATCAAAGAATATCCATTAGAGCGGCATTTCCGTGACGTGCGGGTGCACCAGATCCTGGAAGGCACTAACGAAATTATGCGGCTGATTATCGGCCGGCGTTTACTGGATGAAGCGGCAGGTGACATTCTTTAAAGGTTCATAAAGCAGCCTGAACTTATCATATAAAGCGGCGGTCTTTGCGAGACTGCCCTCAACAATAAGGAATTCACATGGCACAACTAAAGTTAGAAAAGCGCGGCCACACGGCACTGATTACCATGGCAAACCCGCCAGCCAATACCTGGACCCGCGATACCTTAACCCAGCTGCGTGATGCGGTAAAAAGCCTGGATGCCGATAAAAATATCTATGCACTGGTGATTACCGGCGAAGGCGAAAAATTCTTCTCTGCCGGTGCTGATTTAAAACTGTTTGCCGATGGCGACAAAGCCGTAGCCAGCGATATGGCGCGGATTTTCGGTGAAGCCTTTGAAACCCTAAGCGCCTTTCGTGGCGTGTCGGTTGCCGCTATTAACGGTTATGCCATGGGCGGCGGTTTAGAAGTGGCACTGGCCTGTGATATCCGTATTGCCGAGCAGCAGGCGGTTATGGCACTGCCGGAAGCCAAAGTGGGCTTACTGCCCTGTGCTGGTGGTACGCAGAATCTGGCCTGGTTAGTCGGCGAAGGCTGGGCCAAGCGGATGATCCTGTGTGGCGAACGTGTCGCTGCTGAAAAAGCGCTGCAAATTGGTCTGGTTGAAGAGGTGGTGGCGCAGGGTATGGCGCTGGAAACCGCATTACAACTGGCGGATAAAGTGGCCGAGCAAAGCCCGGTGGCAGTGACCGCCTGTAAAAAACTGATCCAGCAGGGCCGTGGCGGCGCTATTGCCAGTGCCTTGCCGCTGGAGCGCGAGCTGTTCGTTGGCTTGTTTGATAGCAAAGATCAGGTTGAAGGCGTGCAGGCGTTTCTGGAAAAACGTAAAGCAAACTGGGTGAATGGCTGATGAGCACGGCAAACGAAGTGGTGCTGTATCAGGAGCTGGCAGCGCAGAATGGCAAGAAAATCGGCGTGGCCACGCTTAACTCGGAAAAATCGCTGAATGCGCTCAGCCTGCCGATGGTGGAATCACTGTTGCCGCAGTTGCTGGCCTGGCAGGCTGATAACAGCATCAGCATGGTGCTGCTGCAGGGCGCAGCTGATAAAGCCTTCTGTGCCGGGGGCGATATCCGTGATTTATACCAGGCCATGCTTGAGCAGCCCGCTGCATATGCGCCCTATGTGGAAGACTTCTTTACCAAAGAATATACGCTGGATTATCTGATCCATACCTTTGGCAAGCCGGTGCTGGTATGGGGCAATGGCATCGTCATGGGCGGTGGCCTGGGGTT
>CAZEGA010000030.1:8449-16823 GCA_964511675.1 uncultured Rheinheimera sp. | reverse complement strand
GGTTAATGGCTGGGGCTTCGCACCGTGTTGTTACGGCAAGCAGCCGTATTGCGATGCCGGAAATGGCGATAGGTTTATACCCGGATGTTGGCGCCAGCTGGTTTTTAAACCGGATGCCACAAGGCTGCGGCCTGTTTTTAGGCTTAACCGGGGCGTCGATTAACGCCGCAGATGCGAAGTTTATCGGTCTGGCCGATCATTTCCTGTTACATGAGAAAAAAGCGGCACTGATTGAAAAACTGCTAGGGCTGAACTGGGGCGATACTATAGCGCTGAACCATCAGAAGCTCAGCGATTTGCTGAGGGCCGAGGAAGAGTTGTGCCGTAGCCAGATGCCACTGAGCCAGATCCGGCCGTATCAGGGCGCAATTGAAGCGCTGGCACAGCTAAAGACGCTACCCGAGGTGATAGACGCTATTAACGCGATGTCGGGTGAAGATAAATGGTTGGATAAAGCCAAAGCATCACTGGCCTATGGCAGCCCGATTACTGCGCATATTGTGTTTGAGCTGTTAAAACTGGGGCAGAGCAAAATTCTGGCCGACAGCTTCCGTCTGGAGCTGGGGTTAAGTGTACAGTGCGGCAAGCTCGGTGAATTTGCTGAGGGCGTACGCGCCTTGCTGATTGATAAAGATCAACAGCCGAACTGGCAGTATAAAACAGTAGCAGATGTGCCACCGGCGGTGATTGGGGAATTGTTCCGTTCACCGTGGAGCGCCGCTGAACATCCGCTACGTGAGCTGGGGCAGCTGGATAGCTAAGTCAACTGAATAGATAAGGATAATAAGATGGCTAAGGTTGCATTTATTGGTTTAGGCAATATGGGTGGCCCTATGGCCATCAATCTGGTTAAGGCTGGTCACAGCGTCGCCGCTTTTGATTTATCGGTGGCGGCACTGGCGCAGGTAAAAGCTGAGGGTGCTGCAGTGGCAGTTTCTGCTGCCGATGCAGTAAAAGACGCTGAGTTTGTCATTTCGATGCTACCAGCCGGTAAACATGTGCTGGGCCTGTATCTGGGCGAGCAGGGTATTGCAACACAGATCAGCAAAACTGCACTGGTGATTGACTGCTCAACCATCGATGCTGACAGCGCCCGTAAAGTTGGCGCTGGTCTGGCGGCACAGGGTATTGCCTTTATTGATGCGCCGGTGTCCGGTGGTGTTGGCGGGGCTAAGGCCGGTACTTTAACCTTTATTGTCGGCGGTGATGCTGAGCATTTTGAGCGGGCGAAAACCGTGCTTGGCAATATGGGTAAAAACCTGTTTCATGCAGGCGGCGTAGGTGCAGGCCAGGTGGCGAAGATCTGCAATAATATGCTGCTGAGTATTTTAATGGTTGGCACTTCTGAAGCACTGCAGATGGGCATTGATAATGGCCTGGACCCGAAAGTGTTATCCGACATTATGCTGAAAAGCTCTGGCCGTAACTGGACGCTGGAGCTGTACAACCCCTGCCCGGATGTAATGGAAAATGTACCATCATCCAACGGCTATCAGGGCGGCTTTATGGTTGATTTAATGGCCAAGGATTTAGGTTTGGCGCTGGAATCAGCCTTGCAAAGCCAGAGCAGTACCCCTATGGGCGCGCTGGCGCGCAGTTTATATGTGGCGCATCAGCGGGCCGGTAATGGCAAGCTGGATTTTTCCAGTATTTTTAAGCTGTTTGAAAAGAAAGCAGATTAGCTTTGGTTTTACGGTGGCAGTTGGATAGCGCGACTGCCACTGCGTACGTTTTTTGTCAGACACGCCGTAAATACGTCCCTGTAGGCTCGTGTTTTTCGTCCCTGAAAAACACGGTCTGCCAAAAAAGTACATCCGTGTCAGCCGCTGTGCTAGCTAATGGCCTAAAGTGAATTTAAAAAGAACGGAGTCACGAACTTCGCTTCACATAACAAGTTAAGCCTGCGCGTAGCTACTTTTTTCTGCGACCGTTGAAGGCCATGGATGCCGGACAAATTCGTCAGGAACGAATTTGAACAGCTCTGCTGGCCTGCGGTGAACTTCATGGATGAAGTTCATAATCGAGCCCCAGGGATGGTTTATGGCGTGTCGCAGAAAAAATGTACGGAGTGCAGGCTTGTACGGAGAAAAAAGTGGATAACATGGGAAGTACTCTATTTTCCATGCCCGACAAAAAATGTACGCAGTTGCTGCCGCTGCTGAATTGTGCAAACAAAACCAAACAGAACAAATAAATTAAGGTAATAGCATGAACTTACAAAACAAAACCATCGTTATCACCGGCGGTGCCCAGGGGCTGGGTCTGGAAATGGCCCGTATGTGTGCCGCAGAAGGCGCCAGGCTGGCACTGATTGATATGAACGCCGAACAGCTAGCCTCTGCCCAGGCAGAGCTTGGCAAAATCACAACAGTAAAAGTGTACAGCGCTAACGTAGCGCAGGAAGCCGATGTTGAAGCCACTTTCAGCCAGATTGACAACGACTTTAACGGCATTGACGGCCTGATTAACAACGCCGGTATTTTACGTGACGGCCTGCTGCTGAAATACAAAGACGGTGAACTGCTAAGCAAAATGTCACTGGCGCAGTTCCAGTCGGTTATCGACGTTAACCTGACAGGTGTATTTCTGTGTGGCCGCGAAGCGGCAGCGGTAATGGTAAAACGCGGCACCAAGGGCGTGATTATTAATATGTCCAGCGTTGCGCGGGCTGGCAATATGGGCCAGACCAACTACGCCGCTTCTAAAGCCGGTGTGGTAGCCATGACAGTAACCTGGGCACGGGAATTGGGCCGCTATGGAATCCGGGTGGGTGCTATAGCACCGGGGGTTATTCGCACCGCCATGACCGATGCAATGAAACCCGAAGCGCGTGACCGCTTAGAAAAAATGAAACCGGTAGGAAGATTGGGCGAAGCCAGTGAAATTGCCCATACTGCGAAATATATTTTTGAAAACGACTTTTTCACCGGCCGGGTAGTGGAAATTGATGGTGGTATAAGTATGTAAGTTGGCACTAACAAAAAAGACGCTGCGGCGTCTTTTTTTTCGACTGTAGAAATTTACAGCTATGCGATAAATTGCAAAACTACTTAGCATGGTGTAATTTTGATGTAATTATGCACCAAGCTTGGAGGTAGACATTATGGCCCGCCAGAGTATTACATTAAGTCAGCCAAACGATGAGTGGCTGCAACAACAGATCAGTGCCGGTGCTGAGTACGCCAGCAAAAGCGAACTGGTTAATGAGCTTATCCGCAATGCCCGACGGGCAGAGGCCATTAATCAAAGGTTAGCGCTGGCAGAACAAAGCGGTTTTACCCGCCAGAGTGCGGATGAAATGTTGCAGGAGTTTAAGCAGGGCTTAGCTAAGCATGTATGAAGTGCGCCTGTCTAATCTGGCGAAAGAAGATTTACGACGCATTTATTACTACGGTGCAGAGCACTTTGGTGAGGTACAGGCCGATAACTATTTCTATGCCTTTTTCAGCATGTTTGAAAAAATAGCCAGAAACCCTTTTTTATATCAGTCGGTTGACCATATCAGGCCTGGTTATCGCCGTTGCCCTTGCGGTGTAGACAGTATCTACTATCGCATCGAAGGTAAATCGGTAGAAATTATGGCAATACTCGGCTCGCAGGATCTACAGCCTTGGTTACCTTAGCTGCTTGTTGTGTGATAGCTTAGTTAGTAAAAAACCAGATAGATAACAGGGAATATATAAATGAAAACCAGCTTATTTCTTACCGCCTTACTGCTTACCCCAGCGCTGGCTCTGGCTGATGATACCGCCAGGCTTACGGCACTGCTGAGCGAGTTTTTAGATGGTGCTACGCGCAACGCCCCGGCCATTCATGAGCAATTCTGGGCAGACGAGCTGATTTATACCAGCTCAAGCGGTAAGCGCTTTGGTAAAGCCGAGCTGATGCAATCAGTAAACAGCCGTGGTGAGTTAAAGCCGGATGAAATAACCATGCGCTACAGCAGCGAAGATGTGCAGATTTTGCAATACGGCGACACCGCCGTAGTGGCGTTTACGCTGGTAGGGCAGTCAGGCACAGAAACGCTGTGCTTTTTAAACAGCGGTACTTTTGTCCGTAAAAACGGCCAATGGCAGGCAGTAAACTGGCAGGCGACAAAAATAGCACCCTAGCTGAGTGCGAGGCTACAACACTTCGCGCTCTTTTGGCCGGCGGCGTGGAATAAGCTCGGGGTGCATTTCTTTTAGCTGGTGCAGATGGCGTTTAAAGCGGGCGGTCATTTCTTCATTCAGTTCGCTTTTAGCCAGCAGTTTTACCGCAGCACGGATATAGCGTTGTGTGGCTGGTATGACTTTGGCACCTTTGGTCATGGTTTGCATCAGGTTTAACGCTATGGTGGGATTGGTCGGCATATAATCAAAGGTCTCGGCAAAGCACTCAAATGCCTGATCAAAGTTTTCTCTTTGGTAAGCTTCGGCGGCTTCCGCATTGATTATTTTCAGTTTGGCTTTTAGTTCCTCATGCCGGGCTTGTTCCATTTCCAGCATAATACGTTGTGTTTCTGTCAGAAAATCATCCCGGTCCAGAATATGCTGTAGTTTTTCAATATAGCTCTGGCTGGCATACAAGTCGCCCAGTTCAAAATACATCTTTGCCGCATCCAGACAGCTGTCGATACTCATGTCGATTTTGTGTGAGGCAGGCAAATCGGCAATGAGTTGTCTGGCTTCAGCCAGTTCACCTTTCGCAGCAAAAAAACGGCTGCGCAGCACCATGATTTCGGCCTTAAGTTTGTTTATATCAAAACGCTTTGCCAGATGTTCGACTATCTTGGCGGCATTATTCACCATCACGGCGCGTTCCAGCACATTACCGCAATAGGCGGCATCAACCAGGGTGCGGGCATGGTTAAGGTAGTTTTCGGCAACATCGTGTAAAGAATGGCGGGCCGCACTGACAATTTTGGCATTAATGCGGGCCGCAGCAGGTTTGTCACCAATTATTGACGCCAGATTAGCCAGCGTTTTTTGTCGGGTAATATTCTTTGGCGACAATAGCACCGCTTCGTACAAGGTGTCGTGGGCAATCTGAAAGCGGCGATACTTTACATACAGACGCGATAGCCAGTCGAGCGCTTCCACCTTGGTTTCATCAAACTGAGTCAAATCGGCCAGTTGCAGTTCAGTGTCATCCCAACGCTCCTGGTAAAAACAGGCCAGGGCATGGCCAAGCCTGGCCCAGGCCGCTTTGGGGTATTGCTGTAATACTTGCTGGTAAAACTGTTCCGCCTGCTCAAACAGACGCAGCTTTATCAGCAATTCACCTTTGATACGCATGGCAGCGGCGGTAAAGTCTGGCTTGTTAACAATGCTTCGGTCGCACTCGGTAATGGCGCTGTGATAATCACGTTCAAACAGATGGACATAGATTTTACGCAGCGCAATACGGTGTTTTACTGCCCGGATAATCCGTTCTGCCAGTTGCTGATAAGAAAACGGTTTTAATAAGTAATCATCCGGCTGCAGTTCAACCATGCCGTGGACAATTTGCCGCTGACTCTCGGCACTGACCATCAGAAAACAATTCAGCGGGGCCAGCAGATCATGCGCTTTTAAAGCTTCAAACACCTGGTATCCGTCTTTACCGTCACCAAGATTAAAATCACACAGGATAAAATCGAAGGGTAATTCGTGGCATTTGGCAATAGCTTCATTGGCGTCACGCGCCAGATGGATGGATTCAAAGCCAATCTGTTGCGCCATCGCTTTAATTGAAGCCCGCACAGGGGCACAGTCATCAATAATCAGGATCTGTTTGCAACGAAAGAAACTGGCGTCCATAGATACCACAGGTTAAAAAAGCGGGTAACTACATACTAATGTATGTTACCAGAGGCAGTAAAGCTTGTTCCTGCTTTGTCTTGGCAGGGCCATGCTGATACTAAAGTGCCTGATACAACCGTTGCCACATGGCGGCATTTTGCTGTTTTAGCGCAGCGGCCTTGTGTTTTACCTCTGCTGCCAGGGGGTCTTTATTGTCCAGCAGTTGCTGCAGTGCGGCCAACAGGCTTTGTTCGCTTAATTCGGTCACGCAGTAATCGCCCATACCGAAATCCGTCATCATTGCATGGTATTTATGGCTCCAACTGGTGGCAATACAGGGCACGCCCTGGCTGAGTGCATTGACCGCGCCATGAAAGCGTGAGCTGATGGCCAGCTCTGCTTTACCGATAAAGGCTTTTACTGCCAGCGGATCTTCAATTTGTACTATCTGGCATGGTGCTTTGGCAGCAATTTCGCTGCACAGCTCAGCGTCTTCTTTGCCTTCATGGTTTACCAGTACACAGTGCAAGCCTGCGCTGGCCAGTTTATTGGCTGCGGCGGCAAAGGCGGCGATATAGTCATTACGCTGCTGTTCGGCATTGGCGTGATTGAATTTAGACACCACTTTATTATTGGGAATAAGCGCGGCGTAAGGGCCATTAATAAGCGGAATTTCATCATTGGCACGGGCGGTCAGGCCAACAGTGAAGTCCGGTGTCAGCACTACCGAATCCGGCAGCTTTGGCACACAGCTTTGCAGGTGCTGCAGGGATACCGGATCGCGCACGAAAATCAGCCGGGCATGCTGAATAATATCGCGCATCGCCGCTTTGCTCTGTGGGCTGTTAAACGGGCCGAAGGCCTGCGGCATAAACACAAAAGCTTTACCGGCGTTGGCAAAACGCACCACTTCTTTGGCAGTATTCTGCAAAAAGCGCAGTGGCCATTGCTCACCATAGGCAAAGCCGCTGGCTTCCAGCACCAGATCAACCTGGTTTTCACTGACCATGCCATAGCGGTTGAACAGCCGCTGAACGCTGCCGGGCAGCTTGCCGATCAGCGCGGTTAAATCCAGGCCGCCGCGGCGAAACGACAACTTTTGCCAGGCACCTAAACGGGCCCGCTCCGGGTAGGGCAAGTTTGGGCCGGGGGATAATACCAGTTCGGTTTTCGGCAGCGCTTTTAAGCCCTCAAGGCAGGCCAGTAACATTAAATAGGCGCCTTTGTTGCGAAACTGCACGCCTTTAATTTCGACAAAAAGTGGTTTGTTCATAAAAAAACCTTTTAGTGCTTGTCAGCGCGGCGCACGGTTAACAGCTGCCAGAGCTGGCGGCGCGTACTGGCGGATAAAAATAAGAAAAAGAACGAAGCATAGGCATAGGAAATCAGTGTGGCCCAGGCGGCCCCGACGATACCCATAGCCGGGATAAACCATAAGTTCAGCAGCACGTTTAACAGTGCACCAATACCGTGGCTTAGCAGCGATAATGGCTCCTGCTCGGTGATCACCAGATGCTGGCTGATTAAATAGCGCACAAAAATAAAACACCCGGCCCAGATATGAATACGCAGCACTTCTATCGCGCTGGTAAAGTTTTCCCCAAACAGCAGGCTGATAATCCAGGGTGCGCATAGCGACATCAGCACCGCAATGGCAAAAGCAGTGGCGAAAAACATTATGGCAAAGCGGCGCAGCTTAAGAAAATAAGGTGTCCAGCCCTGCTGGTGGGCTTTTAGCATATCGGGGTAATAACGGGCGGCCAGCGTAGCCGGAAATACATACCATAATTCTGATAAGCGGCTGGCGGCGGCATAGATACCGGCCTGCTCGGTGCCGAGCATAGAGCCAATCATCACGATATCTATTTTCAGGTAAATGACCGAGACAATGCCCGACAGCCAGAGCCAGGCTGAACGCTGTAGCAGCAGTTTGGTTTGTGCAAGGTTAAACCAGCGCGGATGATAACCAGGCCAGCGGGTTTCACCCGCTTTAAACGGCTGCTGCTTGCGCCGGTAAACCAGGTATTGCGCCATGCCGACGACAAAAAACTCAATACCGGTAAGCAGCAGCAGGCTGGCAATACCAAAACCGCTGTACAGCAGCGTCAGTTTGGCTGCAAAACTAAGCAGCGAAATAGCCGATTTGATATAAGCGACACTACGAAAGGTGCCCTGATAATTTAAATAGAATTCAAACAGTAAAAAGCCGAAAAATGCCTGCAGTAAAAAAAGCAGCGGAATGGCAATAGCGGTATTGCCGTCGAACATAGCGGGATACAGCCAATAAAACGCCAGCAGCATCAGGCTGCCACCCAGCAGGCCCAGCGCAAGGCGGACGCTGATGGCGCTGTACAACATGGTCATGGCGTCATGGCTGTTATCGTGCTTTACCATCTGGCGCACGACAATATTATTCAGCCCCATACTGGTTAGCGGCACTAAAAAGGCGCTCCAGGCCATCACAATAGAATAAATACCCAGCTCGCTGGCACCGAGCATACGGGCAACGAATATCGTTAAGATGTCCTTTTTTTTTTTTGCATGTGTGTGTGGATTCGCGATTGATTTTTTTCTGGTATTTATTCATCATGCTTTTTCGCAAAGAAATTGCA
>CAZEGA010000030.1:0-8439 GCA_964511675.1 uncultured Rheinheimera sp. | reverse complement strand
GGCCAGTTTTACCAGCTTGTCACCCAGCATTGCCGTGGCACGGGCCAGCAGAATTTTTTTTATCAGTTTCATTATTTCACTGCCCTGGGATGACGTTGTTGCAGTACCTTATGCCGCAGCTGCGAGATAATACGCCAGATGTTTTGCAGCAGATACAGATACCCGGCAAATACGGCTAAAAACAGCAGCAACATTAGCGGTTCCGGTATCAGCAGGTATTCGCCGATAATGCCGATACAGGCAAAAATGCAGGCCAGTGACGTGATCAGTGCCAGTGACTCGCGCGAGCTTAACCCCAAACGCAGCGAAATATGATGCAGGTGCTCGCGGTCGGCCTGAAACGGCGACTGGCCTTTACGAATTCGCCGCACCATAATGGCAATCATATCCATCAGCGGGATGGCAATAATCCACAAGGCCGTGACCGGGCGGAAACTGGCGCTTTCGCTCTGGGTACCGATAAGCAGCAACCAGATCACGCTCAGGCCGGTTAACATACTGCCGGCATCGCCCATAAAAATGCGCTTACCCGGCACCAAATTCAGGTTGCAGGCCAGATAGGGCAACATGGCAACGGCCAGCAGTAAGGCCAGGGCAGCATACAGCTGCTGACCCCACAGCGACATAAAAATAGCAATACTGCTAAAGCTGACCAGGCTGAGCATGCCCGCCAGGCCATCTATACCATCGGTCATATTAAACGCATTAATAGCGGCAATCACGGCAATCAGCGTAACGGGCAGGCCGAATACGCCCAGCTCTATCACACCCAGGCCAAACAGGTTGCCCAGGCCGGATAAATGTAAATCCAGGCTGTATGTCATGGCCAGTGCCACCAGTGCCTGCACGGCCAGACGCAGTTTTACGCTCAGATCCAGGTAGTCGTCAAAGGCGCCCAGCAGCACTATAACGCCGGTGCAGGCCAGAAAATACAGCGGCTGCAGCTCGCTGTGACCAAACAGCAGCAGCGCGACGGCCAGACCGCAGTATGTGGCTATACCGCCTACCAATGGCACGGCGCCCTGGTGCTGCTTACGGCCGCGTGGTATATCCACCAGCCCGATACGCACCGACAACGGATACAACAAGGCGATAGCCACTATGGTGCTGATAAAGGCGGTAAGATACAGCATAAAATGTTCAGGCATAGCTTTATCCGTTTCAGGTTGGCCTGGTGCGTCCCGCTGTGTGGGCCGGTCATTCAGCCGGGCGTCAGTTAAAATAGGTTATTACTGGCAGCATTAGCTTAAGCGCAATGCGCTATAAACTAAGTGTTTTTTTCTCTGACAACAAGTATTGTACACAGTCTGCCGGGCTGTCAGGATGAATTTTCAGCGTGCAAGCCAAGAAGCCAAACATTCTTATCATCAGTAATATGGGTGCTAAGCCGTCGTCGCCGTTTCAGGGCAGGTTTGTCCATAATCAGGTGTGGGCGCTGGCCGCGCTTAATCCTGCGTATCATTATATGCGCTGGCACAGTGACTCTTTGCTGAACAAGTTCTTGAAGTATCCCGTATTTTTACTTGATTTTATCTGGCGTTTTATTCTTAGCCGGCGCCGCTTTGACATAGTACATGTGCATTTCTTTTATCCGACTATCTGGCTGGCCTTATTATATAAGGCTGTGCGAAACCGCAGAGCAAAGATTGTGGTTACCTGTCATGGCAGCGATATTTATAAATATCAGCCGCCGGGCAAGGTTTACCGCTGGTGTGCAACAAAAGTGGAGCAATGGATTTTTGCCAGCAAGGCGCTGGCGCAGCATTTTACCTTGCCGGCAAAGCGCGCTGTGGTACTGCCGGCCGGTATTGCCGAGCTGTACCGGCAGGCCGGGCAGCTGGACTGGCAGCAGAAGACTATTGATGTGTTGTATGTTGGCAGCCTGGATCTTAACAAAGGTATGGACCGTCTGCTGGCGCTGTTGCCGGCACTGGGTGACAAAAAAGTGGTGATTGCCGGCAGTGGCCCTATGCAGCGGCAACTGCAGGATGCGGCCAGGCAGTTTCCCAACGTGCTGGTGGTGGGGCCAAAAGACAGTGGTGCGCTAAAGCAGTTGTATTGTCAGGCGCGCTGTTTTATCAGCCTGTCACGGCATGAGGCTTTTGGTCTGGTGATGGCGGAAGCGATGGCCTGCTATACCCCGGTTATTGCCACCGCCACAGACGGTGCCGCCGAACAGGTGCAGGATGGCATAAATGGCTATGTTGTCAGCCGGCAGGATACTGAGCTGCAGACTGTAGCCGCACTGCAGCAGGCGATTGATAAGCTTTATACCAGGCCTGAGCGGTACCAGAATATGCAACTGGCGGCGCGTCGCTGTGCTGAGCAGTATTTACTGGGCCGGGTTGCCCTGCAATTGCAGCAGTTATATGAGGAGTTGGCTGATGAATGACATAACGCAAACCACAGCGGCACTAAGCGTGCCTCAGGTAAATGTCGGGCCGGTGCAGGTGGCGGCGTTTAAGGATATGCAGCAGCTGCTTGAATTTATTGTGCATGACGATGGCAGCGTGTATGCCGGCTCTGCCATTGCCATTAATCCGGAAAAGGTATTAACGGCCATGCGTGACCCGCAAATTGAGGCGGTAATCAACGGTGCCGATATCCGTTATGCCGATGGCATTGGTGTGGTAAAGGTGATGCGTAAACGGCTGCAGCAAAATGTACAGCGCATCCCCGGTTGTGAACTGTGGCAAAACCTGATGCTGCGCGCCGCGGCCTGTAAGGTGCCGGTATTTATTGTCGGCGCTAAGCCCGAAGTGAACCAGCAAACCGCAGATAAGCTGCGCTCGCAGCAGGTTAATCTGGTTGGTGCGGCAGATGGCTATTTTAACGACGAGGCAGCGCTGATAGCCCAAATAAAGCAAAGCGGGGCCCGTATTGTCAGTGTGGCTACGGGCTCACCCAGGCAGGAGCTGCTTATTCAGCGTATCCGCGCCCGGCACCCTGACTGCTTTTATATGGGCGTGGGCGGCAGCTACGATGTGTTTACCGGCAATGTGCAACGGGCACCGGCGCTTTGGTGTAAGCTGAACCTGGAATGGGCTTACCGCTTGTTGTTGCAGCCCAGCCGTATTGGCCGCCAGTTAGGCCTGGCACGCTATGTGTGGTGGTACTGGACGGGTAAAATCTGAAGCGGATGGAATTAACATGAATAAACCAACACAATTGCCGCTGATCAGTGTGTATATGCCAACCTTTAACCGGGCAACGATGGCCATCCGCGCCATTGAGTCGGTACTGGCACAGAACTACCCGAATATTGAGCTGCTGGTGGTGGATGATGCCTCAACCGATAACACCTGGCCGGTACTTACCAATAAATACATTAACGATGAACGTATTCGCTTTTTCCGTCAGAACAAAGGGCAGGGCGCCTGTGCGGCACGTAACAGAGCAATAACAGAGGCCAGGGGTGAGTTTGTTACCGGTATTGACGATGACGATGAGTTCCTGCCAAACCGGCTAAGCAGCCTGTACCAGGCGTATAACGACAAATACAGCTGTGTCTGTTCCGGCTATATCTGGGATTATGGCAGCATACAGAAAAAACTATATGCCAGGCGCAAAGTGGTGTCGTTGCCCGAGCTGCTGGATTTGCATACCTTGTCGAATCAGGCGCTGGTACGGCGCGAGCGCATGCTGGCACTGGGCGGCTTTGATATCACGCTGGCGGCGTTTCAGGATTACGATATGTGGGTGCGGGTAGTGCAGGCTTATGGCCCGGCGCTGCGCATTGCTGAGGCGACATATAAGGTCAATGTCGGCCATGAACTGGGGCGTATTACCAACTCACCCAAAAGGCTGGATGCGCACAAGCAGTTTGTGGCCAAGCACCGGGTACACATGACAGAACGTAACCTGCAAAACCAGATGTTTTACCGCCAGACTATGGCGCAGAGCCCGGTGTCGCTGGCCTGGCTTGTCAGCAGTTGCCGCTATGGCCTGGTAAAACTGAAATGGCGTTATTATTTCAGGCAAAAACTGGGCGTGTTAAGCCGCTGGCGCATTAAGCTGTTTAGTAAGGGGATAACCGGGGTGTTTAAAAAATAATGCCGGTAGCAGGTTGGCGCAGTGCAGCACTTAATGGCAGTGAGCGGTTGCTGCTGTGGCTGATCCCGCCTTTTTTACTGGTTGACTGGTGCAATGGCGCTTTGCTGCAGCTGCACGGCAGCAGCTATGGCTTGTCGCTGCTGTATAAGCTGGTGCTGCTGTTACTGCTGGCGGTTGCGTTGTTGCTGCAGCGCCCGGGCTGGCTGCTGCTGTTGGCCGGGTTATTGCTGCTGATGCTGGCGGGGCCGGCACTACACTGGCCTAAAGGGGGCATAAACTGGCCGCTGGCCGATATACAGCTGGCAGTAAAAGCGCTTGGCCCTTTGCTGGCGCTGGGCTACTGCGTGTTGCTGTCACAGCGGCAACCCGAACAGGCGCAATTGCTGCTTATGCGTACCCTGTGCTGCAGTGGTGCCATACTGCTGGGCAATACCTTGCTTGGGCTGGCCGGCTTTGGCTTTAGCGCCTATCAGCCGCTGGACGGCGTGGCGCAACCGTTTTTGGGGATCAAGGGTTTTTTTGTCTCCAGCAATGAGCTTGCTGCTGTACTGCTGGTCATTACTGCGGCGCTGCTGGTGTGGTGCTGGACGCGCTCTTACCTGGCCTATGCCGCAGCCAGTGTCTGCTCGGTGGCTATCGCTGTATTACTGCTGACCAAAACCGGTGTGCTGGGGACGGTGTTGCTGGTTATTACTGTTCCTGTGCTGTGGCAAAGTAACGTATTCTGGTGGCGTCATAAACGGCTGCTGCTGGCCGTGGCGGTTGCCGGTATAGCCGTACTGCTGGTTATGCTGCTGAATGGCAAAGCCCTGCTGGAGCTGCTGGGGATCTACGACAAACTGCAGTTTGTCTATCAGCAGCGCGGTGTCGCCGGCATTTTGTTGTCGTCGCGCGATTATTACGCCGGCCGCATCTGGCACACCGTGGTTGGGCATTACCCGGACTGGCAGCAATGGCTGGGCGTGGGGCAGGGCGGAGTGGCGTTGTACCTGAAAAAATACTTTGCCGAGCTCGACTGGTTTGATTTGCTGATTTTTCATGGTGTGGCCGGGCTGGCGGTGTGGCTGCTGACGTTTGCTACCCTGTTCCGGCTGTGCTGGCAGCAGCGGCACAGGCCTGTAGCACGGGTATTGTTAATGCTTAACCTGCTGCTGTTGCTGGTATCTGCTATGGCCGGGCATATTCTGACATCAGGCATGGTGTGGCTGCCCTGGGCATTAGTGCATCTGCTGTTGTACCGGCCGCTGATAAGGAGACGCGATGAAAGATCTGCTTGAGCCGTTTTTATACCCGCATAATCTGATGCTGCTGGCGCTGTTAGTGGCCTGTATGGCGTATCGTAAAAAAGGCCTGTGGTTGCTGCTGGCGTTTTATTATCTTAGCGGCAATACCTTTATGGCCAATCAGGTACGGGGCTGGTACGCCGGCCTGATTGCCGAACACAGTATTGCTGCGGGCAGCCGGTTGCTGGTACTGGGGTGTGGCGGTTCCGCCTCGGCTTTACCGGCTTGTGCCAGGGCGCGTTTAAACGATGCCATACAGCGTATGCCTGCGCCAGCGGCACTGCTGATCAGCACAGAATATTGCCAGCCTTATGTGGATTATGTGCTCAGTAACAGTACTGATGTGGTGGTGGATTGCTTTAACGGTGGCAGCAATACCTATCAGGAGTTTGCTACGCTGCAGCTAAGGGGATCACAGCCGGACTATATCCTGACCAGTGATTTTCATGCCTGGCGCGTCAGCAGGCTGGTGCAGTACCACGGTATGCGTTCCGGTGTGCTGGCCAGCAGCAGCCAGACCTTTCGCCGGGTAAATTGCAGTTACAATTGCTTTTTTACCGTTAATCTGACCAATTTTGATTTTTACAGCAAACTGACGGCAGAATTTGCCAGCTATGCTGTATTTGTTGCCAGCCGCAGCTGGGCAGACTGGTATCAGCCGGAGGGTGCAGACTAATGTGGCAGCTGACCCGGGTTCTGTTATGGCGGCTGCTGGCGGTGATCAGCCTGTTGTTGGGGCTGATTGGTATCCCCTTGCCGGGGCTGCCTACCGTGCCTTTTGTTCTGCTCAGTGCCTGGGCGGCCGGTAAAGGCTGGCCGGCGCTGGAGCTGCGGTTGCTGGCTCACCCGCGCTTTGGCCCGCCGTTAAAACAATGGCGCAGCCATGGCGTGGTACCCCGCAGGGCCAAAATACTGGCCTCTTTGATGATGTTGTTAAGTGTGGTGGCGTTGCAGTTTTCTGCCGCACCGTCCTGGCTTAAGCTGGGCCTGCCGCTGTTTTTGTGTGCCGTAGCGAGCTGGTTATGGTGCCGGCCAGAAACGGCAGCACAGGTAGCGGCAGATAAGTAAACCAGGCAGCCGCATGCCGGGCACAAATAGCAGCCAGTGCAGCATTAACAGGGCACTGCTCAGCACTATAGTGTGTTTTATACCAGGATGTATTGCTGCCGTACCGCGCCAGACGGTGATGATCAGCAACAGCAGGCAGGCGGCATCGTCAGCCTGCACACTTAAAAAGGCTAAACGGGCCACAAAGGCAGTAAAAATGGCCATGGCCCACCAGCCATTGCCAGTCATGGCATAACTGCAAATATTTTACTGTTATTACCTGCAAAGATGGCAGAGCTGTTGGGCCTTAAATAAAAACGGCGGCCAGCGGATAACAATCCCGGCTATACTAAAGCCGCTTTTTACTGCAAATCAGGAGACTGTTATGTCCAAGGTGCAGGCTATTCCGGCCGGCTATGCCGCTGTATTGCCTTATCTGGTGATTAAAAACGCCGCTGCGGCACTGGATTTCTATCAGAAGGCGTTTGCTGCCGAAACCATAATGCGGATGGATATGCCATCCGGCGCGGTAATGCATGCCGAAATGCGCCTTGGTGCAGCGGTATTTATGCTGAGCGAGCAAAGTGATGACTGGGGCAGCAAAAGCCCGGATATGCTGGGTGACAGCCCGGTAACACTGATGGTATATGTAGCTGATGTTGATGCCTTTGTTGAACGCGCGGTGGCGGCGGGGGCAACCCTGACCATGCCGGTGGCGGATCAATTCTGGGGTGATCGCAGCGGCTGTCTGCAAGACCCTTTTGGCCATCGCTGGATGTTCTCCAGCCATATTGAGGATGTCAGTGAAGAAGACATGGCGCAGCGTGCGACACAGATGTTTGGCCAATAGCAGAGCACAGGGTAAAGATGAGAACACGGTTATGTATCATGGCACTGTTGTTTGCCATAGTGTCCTGCACCGGCACAGTGCCGCCGGCAGCTGAGCAGGCTGCACAGCTGCTGCGACAGGAGTACATCAGCAGTATTGATCATGCCCGGCGGCAGTATTTTGTTTATTTACCCGCCGGTTATCAGCCACACAGCGATAAAAAATGGCCGGTACTGCTGTTTTTGCATGGTAATGGTGAGCGCGGCAACGGCCTGGATGAGCTGGATTACACCTTACTCCATGGCCCCTTGTACGAAGCCTGGGTGCAAAAGCGCGATCTGCCGTTTATTATGCTGGTGCCGCAGTTGCATATGTTTGATATGGGACAGTTATCTTATATTGCCAACCGCAGCCAGCGCGATATTCCCCGGCGCTTAAACCGCGGTGTGCCGCCACGCCCGGCCATGTTTCAATCTACCCGGCCTATAGCACCTGCAGCACCTGGCAGCGATATGTCCAGCATACCGGTGCTGTTGCCCGATGGCTGGGAGCGGGCAGAGCAGGACGTGCTGGCAATGCTAAACACAGTACAGGCGACGTACAATACCGATGCCACACGGCTGTATTTAACCGGGATCAGCTATGGGGCTTTTGGCAGCTGGTATCTGGCCAGCAAACACCCGCAACTATTTGCTGCCGTGGCACCTGTGGTGGGCTGGGGCCATCCTGATTTAATGCCGCCGCTTGCTCAAGCGAAAACACCGCTGTGGGTATTTGCCGCCGGGCGCGATTCGGCCATTAATAAAAACTACTTTTATCCGGGTATCGAAACCCTGCGCCAGCTGGGCCACAGCAATGTACGTTTTAGTATGCTGGAGCAAGCCGAACATGACGCCTGGCGGCAGGTGTATGCCGGTTGGGATCTGTACCTGTGGTTGCAGGAGCAGCAAAAGCAGCCATAACCGTGATTGAACACGATGCTGCAGCACATTTGCCCGGGCTGGCGGATAGCGGCAGGCAAACCGTGCTGCTCTTTCCGGCCAGATTACGCCTAAGGGGGTACAGAGGTGGGGTACAGTTTAGGTGTAGTATAGGGTATGTCTGCTATAGGCCATCAAACAACAAAAGAATCCGCTATGACAACATCTTTATCTGGTGCCTTTGTCGCACCGTTGCAATACAGTTCGGCGCAGGGGGATATTTCCGCACGGCGGCTGGCATTGCTGC
>CAZEGA010000029.1:0-20639 GCA_964511675.1 uncultured Rheinheimera sp. | reverse complement strand
CGGTGTCGCCGCTGCACTCACCGCGTTCATCGCTGTTGCGGGGCTGTAACTACGATGGCGCCAATAAGTTTGTGACTACCATTAAAGACGGCGCCTTTATCGGCTCGAACAGTGCTTTGGTGGCGCCGGTAACGGTAGGAACAAATGCCACTGTGGGTGCGGGTTCAGTATTAACCCGTGATGCCGCCGATGGCGAGCTGGTGGTGGCCCGTGCCAAGCAGCGGCATATTACCGACTGGCAGCGGCCGGTGAAGCTGAAAAAGTAATGGTAATAAAACAGCCCGCAATTGCGGGCTGTTTTATACTAGCAATACTGCAGGGCTTCGGTTGCAATTCCCGCTTTGGCTCGTCACAGCAACTCGCCCTTATGCCTGCGGCAGGGCTCAGACACTCTGTGACGCCCAAATCGGGATTCCAACCTGCGCAATCTAATACAGTTTACTCCGCCTTATCCACCAGCACCGCTATAGCGCCATCGCCGGTAACATTACAGGCGGTGCCGAAGCTGTCCTGTGCCATATACAGCGCTATCATCAATGCTATGGCTGATTCGCCAAAACCCAGCATAGTGCCGAGTAAACCGACGGCAGACATTACCGCACCGCCGGGTACGCCCGGTGCTGCCAGCATCACTACACCCAGTGTCAGAATAAACGGCAGCATGCTCAGCAGTGACGGGATCTCCAGCCCGTTTTGCATGGCTATTACGGCCACTGCACAGCTGACAATGGTAATGGTCGAGCCGGAAAGATGGATAGTAGCGCACAGCGGCACAGTAAAGTTGGCAATATCGTCTTTTACACCATTGCTTTTGGTGGCTTGCAGCGCAACCGGTATGGTAGCCGCGCTGGACATGGTACCCAGGGCAGTAACATAGGCCGGCAGCATATTTTTAATTAACGTAACCGGCGAGCGGCCGGCCTTGATACCGGCAATAACATACAGGGTGATAATCCAGACCCAATGCAGTATTACGGCCAGGATCAGCACCAGGCCAAAGGTTTTCAGTGTGGCAAATACGGTACCGGCTGCAGCCATCTGGGCAAATACACCGGCAATATAGACAGGTAGCAGCGGGATAATAATTTTACTCAACACCAGCTGAATAATATCGCGGCCCTGATCGGAAACCTGCTTTAATTGCTGGGCCTGAGTGGCGGTGATGCCTAAGCCAAACACAAAAGCCAGTGCCAGCGCGGTCATTACACCGAATACCGGCGGAATATCCATCTCAATAAAGGGCGTCAGGTTGACCCCATTACTGGCGGGCGTTGCGCCGGCGGCAGTGGTTAGCATAGGCACTACTATGCTGGCCACAACAAACGCCAGTACCCCGGCGGCTATGGTAGACAGATAGGCAATGCCCAGCGTGCGGCTGAGCAATTTACCTGAGTTACGCGGTAAGGCCGCAATACCGCTGGTAATAAAGAATAAAATCAGCAGCGGAATAATAAAGAACAGCAGCTGGCCGAACAGGCCTTTAAAGGTCAGCAGTAGTTGTGTCAGCCAGTGTGGTGCATACAGGCCAAACAGTATACCCAGCACTATGCCGGCAATCAGTTTCAGAATTAAAGCCATAATATTTCTCGTTATGTAATGGTAGAACCCCGGATGAACGCGCCAGAGCATAACATAAGTTGCTGCGTCTGGCCTGTTGTAGCTGGTTTAGCCAGTTAGCGGATAATTTCTGCTGCGGGCAGATGCTGCTTAAGCCAGGCTCTTACCGCAGGCAATTGTGCTGCCGGAAAGCGCATTGCCACAGCGCGGTAAATATTAAACGGAAAATCAATAAGAGCCTGCTCCTCATCCAGCTGATCCAGAACGATTTTTTTTACTGCACTGACTTTTAGCTGGCGTTGTTTCACGTGGAGCATATCCTGCTCCAGTTTCAGCTGGCTAAAAATATCAGCGACAAACTCCTGCTCATACTGTTGGGGTGGAACCAGCCCCAAAGTAAGGATTTGCATACATGCGCCGGTTGCAATGAAGGCCTGCAAGAGCGCGCCTGAGTACAAAAACCAGGCAACCGCTAGCAGGGACAATATGGCTAAAAACATACGGTATGGATGTTTGCGCGAAAAGGCGCGGATCTTTACACGCCATGGTAATGGTTCAGTTGTCATCAGATACCCTGTCGAATTGCTCCGTTAATGCCGATAATAGCGTTTGTTTTGACAGCTGCAACTGCTTTGCAGCAAGGGCTAACTGCGTTAATTGCGGGAGTAATTGCTGTAATCTGGCCGGCTCGCTTTGGGCGGGCACTGTTTGGCTGGCAATCATCATCGGCTTGCCGCGCTGCCGCGCCAGTATGCCTTCGGTTTCCAGCAGACTATAGGCTTTGGATATCGTCATCGGGTTAACCGCATACTGTGCCGCCAGGTCACGCACCGATGGCAGTTCATCACCCGGCTTTAGCTGGCCACCTGCCACCAGGCGTTTAATTTGTTCTGTCAATTGCCGGTAAATAGGCTCGCCACTATTGGGGTTAATACTGAACATGGCAACTCCCGGTACAAAGTCGCTTTGCTGGCGCTATCATAAACCCACCTTTAACTGCTGTGCTGCCAGCAGTTTTAGCTTCGCCCAGTCTTGTGTTAGCAACCGGCTTTTTACCTGCTGGCGTAACAGTAAGGCGGCACCAAGTAACAAGATGGCTGCCAGTAGCAGGTAGTAAGGCGGCAGCCGCCAGCAAAGCGCCACTAAGCCTGTAGCCGTAACGTTCAGCACTGCCAGCGCAGTGCCAGACCAGAAGGTGCCGGCATTAATCAGCCGCCAGTTCAGATACAGGCTGCACAGCGCCAAAGCGGGCCAGAATAGCAGCATTGCCGCTACGTTGTGAGCTGGCAGTAACCAGATAATGATTGGCAGCATGGCAAATGCACAGGGCAATAATTCTGTAAATGCTTGTTTTTCCAGCAAGGTGAACAGTTGCCGGCGGTTAACGGCCAGCGCCAGCCAAGCCCGCCGTACCCGGCGCAGCATATTTTCCATACTGTTGATCAGCAGTATTATCGGGATCAGCACAATAATAGCCTGCACGGCGGGTGTCTGCGGATAGCCGGAGCTGCTGAACAGCGACCAGAGCAGAAAAAAACCGGGCACATACCAACAGTAGCCAACAGTGCGCCAGGCCCTGGCTTGCCAGCTGTCACCCTGCCCCAGTAGTAAACTGCCACTCAGGGTTGCCGGTTTTCGGGTAAGCCGGCGCAGCCACGGCCATGGGCCAACACGGGGTTGATGTGACGCTGCAGACAACGGCCGGCCTGGTACCGGTCTTAGCCAGTTATGCCAGAACCAGCCAAGCAGCAGGATATTGCCTGCCGCCAACAGCCAGGAAAAAGGGATATGCTCAGGCAGAGGTATGCTGTGCAGCACCTTGCTACTAAGCAAGGCCAGTAGTACGGCGCTGTTCAGCAGTAATGGCCGCAAATTGCCATACACCAGGCAAGGCAGGATAAGGCCGGCAAAAGCCAGCAGGCCCAGATTAAATGCCGGCCAGAAACCTTTATCGGCCAGCAGCATGAAGCAGCCACTTAGCAGGCCGGATAACATGGCGGTCATCACGAGCAGCAATCTGGATTGGCTTTTAAAAACCGGCAGTAACAACCAGCTTTGTTTATGCCGCAGTGACATAAACTGCAGCGGGATACAAAAGATCAGCAGTAGCAGGCAGGTAAGCGGCACTATGACCAGTTTGGCTTGCTGGCTGAACAGGCTCAGCAGCGTTGCTGCAACTAAGACAAGCCAGAGTACTTTGGTGGGTAAACTGGGCCAGAGTAATCTGCCGGCCAGGCTTAACAATGCTTTCATGCGTGTAACTCCAGAAAAATATCTTCCAGGTTGAGTGGTTCGACGCGGATTTGCGCCTGCAGCTGTTGCTGCAGTTGAGCCTGCTGGTCCGGGTGCCAGTGTTGCACTGTTACCGTCGCATGTTTGTCCTGCACCTGCTGGCGCAGGCTGTTAGCCAGTGGTAACGGATTGGGCAGGGGCTGTTCGGCACGAATATGTAGCCTGACGACAGATTCTTTTAGCGCATCCAGCTCGCCCTGCCAGATCAGCCGCTGTTGTTGTAATAGCCAGACCTGATTGGCTACCCGTTCCATATCGGTCACGATATGGGAGGAGAAAATAATGGCGCTTTGCTGGTCGGCAGCGATAGTGATCAGCTCGGCCAGGAATTGCCGGCGGGCTATAGGGTCCAGGCTGGCAACCGGCTCATCCAGGATCAGTAACCGGGGTTTATGGCATAGTGCCAGAATAATTGACAGTTTCTGCCGCTGGCCGACCGATAATTTGCTAATGTGGGTACTTAGCGGAATATCCCAGCTGCTGCATAATCTGTTACACAGCGCCTGCTCCCAGTGAGGTTGAAAGCGGGCAAACAGCTGCAGATGCTCGAGCGGTGTTAACTGCTCCAGTAACTCGTCCTGTTGCGGTACAAAGCCAATCAGCTGTTTTTCCTGTGCCGTAATGTCACTGCTGGGCGTACCAAACAGCCGTACGGCTCCCTGCTCCGGCAAGGCAAAACCCAGCAGGGTTTCCAGTAAGGTGGTTTTGCCGGCGCCGTTTTTACCAAGTAAGGCCACAACATCGCCTTGTTCCACCCTGGCTGTAATCTGCTGTAACACGGTGTGTTTGCCATAAGTACGGTACAGGTCGCTAATTTCAACTATGGTTGTCATAGAACTCTTCCTAAACAAAACTGTATTAATACACTAATACAGTTTTGTTGTGACAGCAAGCCTTAACGGGTAAATTTGGTTCAGCGCCTGCTCAGCGGGGAAATTTAAGCTGGCTGAAACCGCACTGCGCTATACTGCCGCTGCGACAGACACCCGTTATAAACAGAACAGGAACTAACAGATGTGCAGAATATTAATGGTGATTTTTTTGGCGTTACTGACCGCCTGCAGCCAGCTGCAGCAGATGTCGGCCTATAACGTTACCGAGGCTGATTTAGAGCAGTTATTGCGCCAGCAGTTGCCTAAGCTGACCAGACAGGCTGAAGTGGCCGGTATTCCGCTGCAGCTGAAAGTAGAGGCCATGCAGGTGCAGATTGGCCCCGGCAATGCGGAGCTGGTACGGGTAAAAACTGACGCCAGCGCGGCGCTGTCGTTATTTGGTTTAAGTTATCCGGCCAGCCTGCAGCTGCATATTGAGGGCGTGCCTTATTATGACGGCGGGCAAAAAGCTATTTACCTGCGCTCGGTTAAGTTATTAGATTCCAGTATTGAAGCCTCGGGCTATCGCGGCAATCTGGTACCGGTGAGTAATGAACTGTTACAGCTGGTCAACGGTTATCTGGCCAATAACCCGGTATACCGGTTGGATACCTCTAACCCAACGGTAAAACTGCTGACGGCGGTGCCACTGAATATGGCGGTACAAAGCGGCCGTATAGTGTTCAGCCCGGCCAGCCGTTAGCATTGTCCTGTATTGCTTTTAATTACAGGTAATAAATTGTTTTAATTCAGATATATTTTGTCTCAAAGCCTGAAAGCTGCCTATACTCGTACAGGCCGCCGAGCTGACCGGGTGGCCGCTTTGCAGGGGGAGCAGATGCCAGGCAAGCCAGAAAATATCAGTCACTATGATAAGCAGCACCAGTTGTTGCTGGAAAGCTATATCAGCTTATCAAAAGATCCGGTTATCTGGTCCGGTGAGCTGAATACGGCATTGCAACGGGTGACAGAGGTTTGCGCCCGGGTGATGCAGGTGGCACGCGTCAGTGTCTGGCGGATGGATGCCGATGGCAGTACCATGCAATGCCTGATGTTGCACCAGTCAGGCAAAGGCAGTGACGATACCCTGCTGGATTTAGTGGCGGCAACGGACTATTACCATACGTTAAGCGATGAACGGCTGATTGAAGTCAACAATGCCCTGGCCGATCCGCGCCTGTCTGGCATACAGGCTTACCTTAAACAGCATAATATTCATGCGCTGCTGGATGCCATTATCCGTATTGAAGGTGAAATCAAAGGCGTGCTGAGTTTTGAATCGGTAGGTTATAACCGGTTGTGGAATGAGCATGAGAAAAACTTTCTGACCTCGGTGGCCGATCTGGTTGGCCAGCTGTTTGCCATTGCCGCCCTGCGTGACAGCGAAAAGCGCTATAAAGCCTTGTTCGACGGGGCTGGTGATGCCATTTTTATGATGCGCGATGGCCATTTTGTTACCTGCAATGCTGCTGCCGAAGCCATGTTTGGCTATAACAGCAAACAGTTCGGGCAATTAACGCCGGCAGATATATCCCCGCCACGGCAACCCGATGGAGCTGATTCGATGCAGCGCTCTGTCGCCCTGATGCAACTGGCCTGTCAGCGGCCGCAGCGTTTTGAATGGCAGCACTGCCGGGCCGATGGCCGCCTGTTTGACGCGGAGGTGACACTAAAAGGGATTAGCACAGACGGTTATCCCAGCCTGATTGCTATGGTGCGCGATATTACCGAACGTAAGCGTAATGAAGCCATGCTGGCACAGTCCAGGCAGGAGCTGGAGCACAGGGCCAATCACGACAGCCTGACCGGTTTACCGAACCGCAGCTGCCTGCATGAACGGATGGCGCAGTGGCTTGGCAGTACAGAGTGCCGGCATAGCGGTATTGCGCTGATGCTGCTGGATTTGAATCGTTTTAAAGAAGTGAATGATACCTTAGGCCACCGGGTTGGCGACCAGCTGTTAAAGACGGTGGCGCATGATCTGGCAATGTTGCTGGCATCGCATCCGGCCGAGGTGTTCCGGCTGGGGGGCGATGAGTTTGTCATTCTGGCCCGTGGCAGCCATCAGCAGGTACAGACGCTGGCAGAGCAGGTGTGTGCCGCCTTGCGCGAGCCGCGGTCGGTGGAGTGTATCCGGCTGGAACTGAGTGGCAGCGTTGGCATTGCCCATTTTCCCGAGCATGGTGATAGCAGCCATGCTTTGCTGCGCTGTGCCGATGTGGCCATGTACCATGCCAAGGCAAATGGCTTTGGCAGCATGTTGTATAACAGCCAGTATGATTCACACAGCCCCAGAAGGCTGGCGCTGATTTCAGATTTAGCCACCGCTATCCGCGAAGATCAGTTAGTGCTGTATTTTCAGCCGCGTATCGATTTACATTCCGGTCGCTGTATCGGTTGCGAAGCCTTGATACGCTGGCAGCATCCGCAACAGGGTATGGTGCCGCCAGCCGATTTTATACCGGCGGCAGAAATGAGCGACATTATTCACCCGTTAAGCCAGTGGGTGCTGTCGCAGGCGCTACGGCAAAGCCGCCAGTGGCTGGACGCCGGTATCCAACTGGCGGTGGCAGTGAATTTATCGGCGCGCAATCTGGTGGATCAGCAATGTCCGCAGCTGGTCGGGCAATTATTGCAGCAGTTTGGTATTGCTGCGCATTTGCTGGAAATTGAAATTACCGAAAGCGCACTGATCAGTGATCCGGAACGGGCGCTGGAAGTATTACAGCAGTTTCGCCAGTTAGGCTTAACCATAGCGATTGACGACTTCGGCACCGGCTATTCATCGTTAAACTACTTAAAACGGCTGCCGATCCATACCTTAAAAATTGACCGCTCTTTTGTGCAGCATATGCTGGTTGAGCCGGCAGATGAAGTGATCGTGCGCTCGACCATCGGGTTGGCGCATAGTTTTGGCCTGACCGTGGTGGCAGAAGGGGTGGAAGACAGCCAGACGCTGGCGGCACTGCAGGCATTAGGCTGTGATCAGGCACAGGGTTTTTATATTGCCCGGCCCTTGCCGGCGGCAGAATTTGTACAGTGGCTGGCCCGGCGCCAGGGCTAGTACAGATCGCGCCGGTAACGCCCCTGTTGCTGCAGCTGTTCCAGCCGGGCCTGGCCCATGCTTTGCAACAATACCTGATGTACCGCCTCACCCATGCCCTGCAGGCTGCCACAGACATAAACCGCTGCGCCCTGCTCCAGCCACTGCAGTAAACGGGGTTTTTGCTCTGCCAGCAGATGCTGCACATAGCGTTTTTCGGCGCTGTCCTGCGAAAACGCCAGATCGCAATGGCTGATAAACCCGTGCTGCTGCCAGTGCTGGATGTCGCGGGCGAAGAAGCTGTCAAACTGCTGTTTACGTTCGCCAAACAGCAGCCAGTTCTGCCGCTGGCCGCGTTTGACCCGCTCGGCCAGCAGGCTGCGGATACCGGCTATTCCGGTACCATTGGCGATAAAAATAACCGGTTTGTCATCATCTGGCAGGTGAAACGCAGTATGGCTGCGCAGGCGTAGCTGTACCGGCTGTTGCTCCATTGCCCAGGCGGTCAGCCAGCCGGAACCTATACCCAGGCTGCCATCGGCCTGTTGCACCTGCCTGACCAGCAATACCAGCTGGCCTTCTTCCGGCACCGAGGCAATGGAATAACTGCGCAGCGGCAGCTGGGGTTGCCGGGTCAGCCAGGTTGCCAGATCCTCACCGGTGGCCGGAGGTTGCACCTTATCCAGCTGTAATTCGGCCAGTGCCCAGCACAGCGGGACCTGCCGGTTGCGGTAGCTTACACTCTGGCAGCCATGGATCTGGTGTCTGGTCAGCCACAGCGCCACGCTGCATTTGCTGTTTTCCGGCTGTATATCAAGCAAATCGCCGGCCTGCCACTGCTGGTTGTCAGTCAGTTGTAACTTTACGATATAACAGGCTAAACCTGTGCTGCCGGGGTTGGCAATATAGCGGCTTAACAGCCGGGCCTGCTGCCAGGGCTGGGTTGGGGCCGGTGCCGTGTTGCCGGTGGTATTAGTACCGCTGATACGGCCCAGTAACTGGTGCCAGGACGCCAGCGCCGGGTTTTGCCGCTGGGTGCTGTCCAGTTCTAGCACCGGGTGTAAGGCGCTGGCCTGATTATGTGCCAGCCAGCCATGCAACCAGTGGCCAAAAGCACAAAACTGCTGATAGCTGCGATCACCCAGCGCCAGTACGGCATATTCCAGTTGTTGCAGGTTGTGTTGCCACTGCTGTGCCAGCTGATAAAACCGGCTGGCATTATCCGGCGGTTCGCCTTCACCATAGGTACTGACCACAAATAAGGCTTTCTGGTACTGCTGCAGTTGCTGCTGTGTCAGTTGGTTCAGTTCCGCCAGCGTCACCTTGATCCCGGCCTGCTGTAATTGCATGGCACTGTGGCTGGCCAGTTGTTGTGCCATACCCGACTGGCTGGCATAACCGATCAGCCAGTGCTGGGCAGAAGTGTGCTGCCCGTCAGGGCGCTGCCGGCGCCAGGCCCGGAACAAACGTAACGCCAGCCCGGCTAATGCCAGCTGGCAGGCCAGCCACAACAGCGCAGTCGCCGGATGGCTATAAGGTGCCAATGGCAGATAAAACCACCACAGCAGGGTCAGCAGCAGCGCCAGTGCCATATATTGTTCCAGCCAGGCAAAGCCATACAGGGCGCCTGGTTGCGGGCTGGCGGGTTTTAACATCAGGCTGGCAACAGTACACAGCAATAACACGCCGTATAGCAACAGCATATGGGAAAGGTGGGCCGGGGTGTGGTAAAAGCTGTATACCGGGCTGAGCAGCAATAGCAGTACACTGAGTTTTTCCAGCGAGCTTTGCCAGCGAGATAACATAAGGCCACCCAATAAAAAACAGGGGTGGCAAAACCCACCCCTTAACGTGCAAGACAAGTAAAACAACGACCAGAGAAGCCCATCCGGGGCCAGAACTACATGATGCACTCCATCGCACTGCCGAGACTATAATACGAATAAAACCTAATTGCAAATAGTTATCATTAAGTTTTCTGGCAAGGGCCGGAAAATGTGCTAATTAATTCGCCAGCAACGGTTCTTTTTTGTGCACATGACAGGTATTATATCGCTAACTGACTGATTTATATCATGTTGTTTATTTTTTGTTTTATTTGTTATGGAGTTGTTCATGTTTGGAAAGGGATATCTTGCTTTACTGCTGTTAGCCAGTATCTTCATATATCAGCCTGCACAGGCTGCTTTTATCCAGGGTGAAAATTACCTGCACGACGAGCAGAACAGTGTTTACTGGTCGTTGCTGGATATGAACCTGGATATTGCCCGTTTGTCATGGAGCGATACGTTGGGGTTGCCGGTTCAGGCGGGTGTGGCAGATGTAAATGCTTTTGTCAGCAGCAATGCCGACGGCTGGCGCTGGGCCACGCTGGCAGAATTTTCTGCGATACATAACTGGTTTGATTCAGATCTGCTGGCAGATGGCTGGTCAGCGGCACAAAAAACCGGTTCAGCCCTGTTCTTTTTGTTAAATGGCACCGGTCCGGCATTCACCTCTCAGCACGGTTATGATTTTGAAGGCTATACCTACTGGCAGTTTGGTACTGCAGCTGAAAACGAGATGCAGTATGCCTGGATGGCCGATTTTGCCTGGCAACTGGCCGATATCAGCTGTGCACCTTATTCACTACTGTGTAGCAGTGGTTATTTTACCGATGCGGATTCACCGCTGTGGGCTGCCGCCGGCATACTGCAAATGGGCGATTTGAATATTGCGCCCTTGCTGGTCCGTAACCACCAGAGTGCTGCTGTGGCGGCTATTCCGGTCAGCTCTACCGGCTGGTTGCTGGGGCTGGGCCTGGCAGGTATTGTGTTACGCCGTCGTAAAGCCTGATTTAACTAACACCTCTTTGTAGCGCTGGCAGCTTTTGCTGTCAGCCTGTCTGGCCTGTGAGAATTAGCTGGCATGAACCTTATTGATATTACAGCCATATATCTTTATGTGCTGAAGAACATCTCGCTGGTATTACTGGTGTTGTTATTGCTGTTTGCGCTGGATGATCTCTTTATTGATCTGGTGTACTGGCTGCGACGTGGCTGGCGGCTGCTCAGGGTGTACCGGCACCGGCCACTGTTTGATGAAAAAAAGCTGTATGTGGTAAAAGAACAACCGCTGGCTATTATGATCCCGGCATGGCAGGAGGTTGGGGTCGTTGGCAAAATGGCGGAGCTGGCGGCCTCCGAGCTGGATTATGAAAATTACCAGATCTTCGCCGGTACCTACCCGAATGATGCGGATACCCAGGCCGATGTCGATGCGGTATGCCGCCGGTTTCCGCACATTCATAAAGTAGTCTGCGCCAGACCCGGGCCCACCAGTAAGGCAGATTGCCTCAATAATGTCATTGCATCCATTCTGGAATTTGAACAAAAGGCCGGTATCCGGTTTGCCGGTTTTGTGCTGCACGATGCCGAAGATGTTATTTCTGCCATGGAACTGCGGCTGTTTAACTACCTGCTGCCGCGCAAAGATCTGATCCAGCTGCCGGTCTATCCGTTTGCTGAAAAACTGAGCAGCTTCACCGCAGGCCATTACCTGGATGAATTTTCTGAGATGCATGGCAAGGATGTCGTGGTACGCGAGGCATTAGTGGGCCAGGTGCCCAGTGCCGGAGTGGGCACCTGTTTCAGCCGCCGGGCCATCCTTAAGCTGTCTGCCGAAGGTGACGGCCTGCCGTTTGATGTACAGTCGCTGACAGAAGACTACGATATCGGTTTCAGGCTGAAGCAATGGGGTATGGAGGAAATCTTTGTCCGGTTTTCGGTACGCGATAACGCACTGGCCGGTTTTGCCGAGAAAGATCGCAGCCGCAGTAAAACCCAGGGCAATGTGGTCTGTGTCCGTGAGTACTTCCCCAATACCTTTCAGACGGCGGTGCGGCAGAAAAGCCGCTGGATTATCGGCATCGTGTTTCAGGGCATGAAAACCCACAAATGGAGCGGTGACTGGAAGCTGAATTACTTTTTGTGGCGCGACCGTAAAGGCGTGCTCAGCTATTTTGTCAGCTTCGTTGCAACACTGCTGTTTTTTCAGCTGTTATTACTGTGGCTGTATCAGTGGCTGGCAGCAGATCCGTATCAGTTTCTGGGGGTTTTTACCGAAGATGCGCTGATAGTTACCCTGTTGCAGCTTAATCTGCTGCTGTTTGCCAACCGGGTGCTGCAGCGCATGATTTTTGTGCGGCAATATTATGGCATTGTGCAGGCGTTACTGTCTTTGCCCCGTCAGTTCTGGGGCAATATTATTAACTTCGTTGCCAATATCAGGGCGATCCGGCAGGTTGTGCTGCATGGCGATCCGCGCCGGGTGGCCTGGGACAAAACCCAGCATATTTATCCCACTATCAGTGCGCGGCAACTGGGGCAATCGGTTGGGGCTATCTTAATGCAGCAACAGGTGCTGACAGAGCAACAACTGCATACGGCATTGCAGCAGCGCTGGCGCGGTGAACGTATAGGCCAGACCTTGCTCCGGCTGGGGTATATCACCTCAGCCATGCTGGCAGAAGCGCTGGCACAACAGGCATCGGTGGGCTGCCGCCTGATCGATCCTTTTACATTACCGGCCAGAAATATCGTGCAGTTTCCGCAGTTGCTGGCCTTTAAGTATGCGGTTATCCCGCTGGAAGACGACGGCCGGCACTTACTGCTGGCGCGTGAAAGTGCATTGTCGCCGGTGGCTATTGGTGCTATGGAGCGCGTGTTGCAGCGTAAAATCAGCTATGTGATTTGCCAGAGCGGTGCCGTTACGCTGGCGCTGCGTTACTGGTACAAGTACGACAAAGAATGTAATCCGGAGCAGAGCTTACAGCAGTGGTTAGCTGAAAAAAGGATTAGCCCGCAACAGGCTGAACAGCTGCGCGAGCGGTATTTTATCTCGCAACTGCAATTTGGTGATGCGCTGCTGCAAGCCTCCATGCTGGAACCGGCAGTGGTAAATCAGGTGCTGCTGGGGTTTGACTACAGCGGCCAGCAGAAGCTGGGGCAGTATTTGCTGAAGGAAAAACTGATCACAGAGCAGGTGTTGCAGGACACGCTGCAACTGCAGCAGCAACGTCAGTGCAGTTTGCCACAACTGTTGCAACAGCTAAAGTATGCCGCCGGGGTAACCGCATGAAGCGTATATTGCTGCTACTGCTGCTGTTTTCCTGCGTAGCGCCTGGCCAGGAATGGGACGCAACGCTGACCGAGCTGCAACGCCACCGGGTTTATCCCCATGTGGATAAAGCCTTCCGGCTGCAACAGCAGCAACATTATGCGGCAGCTGTTACCGAACTGGAGCGGGCCCTGGCTATAGTGCCGGCACACCCGCCACTGTTACTGCAATTGCTGGAGCTGCAACTGGCGGCAGGCCAGCTGCAGGCTGCTGCTGCAACCTTACCGTTATTACCGGCAGAACACCGTAGCAGCGCGCTGTCACACTGGACAGAAACTGTCCTTACCCGTGCAGAGCGCCCTGATGAAGCCTTATTTCAGCAACTGTTTGCACAGTTGTCTGGCCGGGAACAACTGGTGCTGCTCACCGCGTTAAGCCAGCGCTTAATTGCCCAGGACAAAAAACAGCAGGCGTATTTCTGGTTAACCCAAATGGACACCTTACCGCCAGAACTGCGCCAGCAGCGCGCGGTGCTGGCCGCAGAACTCGGGCAGTTCAGCCTGGCCAGTACAGAGATGGCGCAGCTGTACCAGCAGATGCCATCAGCTGAGCTGGCGCAGGCTTACTGTCAGGTGCTGGTGCAGGCCGGGCGGCCCGCTGATGCCGGTGCGCTGGCCAATACTGCCCCCGGTTCTGCCTGGTCGGCTGCGTGTTACCGCCAGATATTGCAGGGGTATATTGCCGCTGAGCACTGGCTGGCCGCCCTTGAGCTGGCGCCGCAGCTGCAGCAGCACCATGCACTGACAGCAGAAGAGCGGCAGCAGTTATATCAGGTGGCCCTTGCTGCCGGGCAAGCCGGGGTGGCCAGACAATATCTGGCACAGCTGGAGGTATCCTGTCTGACCCGGGTGAGCATGCTGGAACAGGCAGATGCTGAAACCGATGCCAGAACGCAGTTTGCGCGTTGTCAGCCGCAGGACGATTTCAGCTTATGGCTCAGTTATGCCGGACGCTGGTACAGTGCCAGCCAGCTGGCCGCAGTGGAACCGGGCAGTGCGGCGGCGCGCCGGCAACGGGACGAACTGGTGCAGCAAAAGCGTATAGCAGAGCAGGATTACGCCAGCCTGGCCAAAGCCCTGTTTGCAAAACCCTTACAGCGCCGGGACTATCCGTTGCTGCTGACAGTGACGGATGGCCTGGACGATAAAGCCTTGCAGTTGCGTTATTTTACTGCGCTGTATCAGGCCATGCCGGCCCCCTATTTGCTGGACAGACTGACGGCATTACAGCTGGAACTGGACCAGCCTGAGCTGGCACTGCAGCAGCTGCAGGCTGCGTTGCCTTTTCCGGCCTCCGCACAACGGCACTCCCTGGCTGCGCGTTTGCTGAATATCCTCAGCCACTTCCAGACTTCCAGGCTTCCAGACTTCCAAGTTAAGGAAATACTTGCCAGTATTGCCGACTGGCCGGATTACCGCGAACAACGGGCAGAGCTGTGGCGCCTGAGCGGAGATTGCAGACAAGCCGCGGCCTTGCTGGCTCTGGCACCGGATACCGCCGGCGGCTGGTATACCCTGGCCATGTGTGAGACAGAACACCGGCCGGGGTTTGCGCTGCAGTACTGGCAGCAGTTATACCAGCTGCAGCCCGAGCCCGGGTATCTGCGCCAGATCGCTTACCTGCAGCAGACACTACAGCAACCGCTTATGGCGTTGCACACCTTGCAACAGCTGCCTGACAGCGAGCTGCAGTTAAGCGATCGTTTCAGCATGGCAGAACTGGCGCAACAAGCCGCCCAGCCGGCGCTGGCTGTGCACCTGCTGCAGGCGCTTAACCCGTTACCGGCGGCAGAGCAGGCAAAAAAATGGTTATTGCTGGCACAGCTGTACCAGCAAACTGCAGCGGACGAACTTGCGGCTGCAGCCTGGGCCCAGGCTTACCAGATAGCGCCGGACAACCCGCAGATCCAGGCGGGCTACGGTTTTTTCCTGACGGCGCGTGAGCCTGAGCGCGCACTGGCATTGTTATTACGTGCCCAGCTGGCGCCGGCTTATGCCGAAGATGCCGGTTTACAGGCGCAACTGGCTTTTTTGTATCAGAAACTGAATGTACTGGAACCCGCTAAAGACTGGGCTGCCCGTGCAGTGGCAAATGGTAACTGGCCGGTAAAGACTGACGAGGGCGCTTTTGCCCTGTTAAGGTTGCAGCAGCAACTGAGCTCGCCCTGGCGTTTCAGTGCCGGTTTGCTGCTGGCTGATAATACCAGCCTGGCTGACAGCAGCAGTACACTGGGCCGGCAGCTGCGGCATAGCCTGACGGTCCGGGCGGATTACTTGTTTAACCCGTTGCAGCAGGATCTGGCGCTGTTTGCGTTGTTCAGCACGGGCGGTCAGCTGGATACTACGGATACTTCAGATATTACCGCTATTCAGGGCAGCCAGCTGGGCATCAGTTATAAGCCGTTACCGGACTACAATATCTGGCTGTCTGCGGCATTGGAAAAAGTGCCGCTGGACAGTGCTGACTGGCAGCCCCTGCTGCGGCTGAGCGCCGATTTGCTGAATCAGCTGCCCTGGCAGGCAGACTGGCACCCGCAACAGCAGCACTGGTGGGAGCGGCGGCTGTTTACCGATCTGGCCTGGTGGCCGGACAGCGGCAATCAGCTGGTGCAACTGCGCTATGAACAGGGCAAAGCGTTCAGGCTGCCTACCCCGGTTGCGCAAACATTAAAACCCTATGCGCTGACCCAGTTTGGCTATAACCTGCATACCGCCAGCGGCAACACTGGGCCGCAGTTGTGGCGCGGCGGACCGTCTAATCCGGAACAACGCTCTGAGCGCTTGTGGAGTGCCGGGCTGGGGCTGAACTGGCGCAGCTGGTTTGGTGTGGCATTACAACGCAAAGTAGAGGTAAGCCTGGAGTGGCATTATCATCTGGATGGCGATCAGCCTGCATCGCGGCATGGCTGGTTGCTGCAGCTGTCAACAGCCTGGTAGCAGTAAACAGCCAGGCGCAGCAGGCGGTATTTTACCAGCCACTGCACCGTGATGCCGTGGTAACCCCGGCGCAGTGGCAGCAACTGGTGCTGGCCGGTAAGCAGCAGGGCCTGTCGCCACTGATTGTGCAGTGGAGCCAGTACGGCGCAGACGATTTTCTGCGCGAAGATACACCGCTGCGTCGTTTGCTGCAGGCCTCCGAGGCAGATGCCGTACCGCTGTGGCTTGGCCTGTATGCCGATCCCGGTGCATTCAGCCAGGCCATGCCACCGGAGCAGCGCCGGCAGTATGTGCAGGGACAGCTGGCGCACAATGCGCTGTTGCTCAGCCGGTTGCTGTTGTCATTGCCGGTAGCCGATACCCGCCTGGCCGGCTGGTATTTACCGCTGGAACTGTATGACGTCGATCTGCAGACCGATGACGCTGCGCAGTGGCTGAAGCAGCAACTGGCGGCTTTTGTCAGCGCTGCCGGCAGGCCTGTTGCCGTCAGTGTATTCAGTAATGGCAGTCTGGACGCTGAGACCTTTGCGGCCCGGCTGGCCAGCCTGCGCCAGGATGGCCTGGTGTTATGGCTGCAGGATGGCAGTGGTGCGGCCTTGCTGCCGGCTCAGCAGCGGCAGCGTTTGCTGGCGAAGCTGGACTGCGGTATCGGTGTCATTGTCGAAGCGTTTCGCCAGCCGCAGTATGCCGCGGCATTCAGTGCCATACCGGCAAGCCAGGCTGAGCTCAGTGCTGCCCTGGCAGATCTGCGGCCCTGCCATGCCCTGGCTTATTTTTCGTTACGTTACCTGTCTGTCAGCCAGCAAATCTTACCCCTTAGCGATAACTGAACGGTATGGGCAGCCTTAGCCTGACGAATTAACGCCGGCAGGTTGCGGTTGTTAACAATTCACCCATACTTAACCGAAGGTTTCCGCGATGGTTGGCTTAGATGAAAGCTGTATCTGCTGCGTTTTGGTGCTGCATGTTGTGGCTGTATAGCGGGTTATTGCAGGCGTCAGCATTGCCTGCCTATGGCCGCTTTACCCATCTTGCAGAAAGCCAGCCGGTTTCCCCTTTCGCGACCAGTATGGTGCAGGATAAACAGGGTTTTTTGTGGCTGGGTACGCACCATGGCCTGTACCGTTTCGATGGTGTGACACTGCAGCATTACCCGGCAGACAGTTCAGATCCACACAGTTTATCGTCAGACTGGATCACCAGCCTGCTGACCGACAGCCAGGGCATGCTGTGGGTGGGCACCCGCTATGGCGGCCTGAACCGCTTTAACCCGGCGACAGAGCGTTTTCAGCGCTTTGCCTGGCCCCAGGCGGCCAGCACTGGCGAAATTACCGCGCTGGTGCAGGATAACCGTGGCTGGCTGTGGGTGGCCAGCTATGGCGGTGGGGTTGCCACCCTTGCCCCCCGGGGTGCACAACTGCAGCCTTTTATGCCGGATGAACTGGCAGAGTTTCGCTATATTAACCATTTACTGGTGCATAACAACCAGTTGTACCTGGCGCTGGGTGAGGCACCACAGCGCCGGCCCGGTAACGATACCGGCGGTTTACTGCGGGTGCAGCTGGACAATCAGCAACTGACGCACTGGCACCGCGATAACTCTGGCTTACCGCTGGACCACATTACCCGGCTGCGCTGGCTGCCATCGGCGCAATTGGCTGTTGCCACCTTTGGTGCCGGGCTCTGGCTGTTGCAGCAGGATGACAGCCTGCACCGCCTTGCTGCGCCGGCAGAACTGCAAAACAGCCAGTTGACCGATATTCTCAGTGACACTCAGGGCGAGTTATGGCTGAGCACTATTGATAGCGGTGTCTGGCATTATCAGGCCAGCATAGAACAGTGGCGTCATTTCAGCCATGAACCCCTGCTGCGTTATGGCTTGCAAACTAACACCATACTGGCAATGTTTCAGGATAATGCCGGCAGTTTGTGGTTTATCAGTCAGACCGGTTTCAGCCAGCTGAGCGCCTTTGCCCGCCTGGTGCAGGTATTACCGGCCGCGGCCGATAAGCCGGGTTTGCTGGGCAGTAATGATGTATTTGGTATAGATGCCGTAGCACCGGACAGCATCTGGCTGGCGAACCGGGAGGCCGGCCTGGCACATTACAACCCGCAAAACGGTGAGCTGCGAAAATGGCCGTTGCCGCTGCCTGACACCGGTGTGGCACCGTCACTGGCCCGCGCCGTTAAGCAACTGGGGCATGAAGTCTGGCTCGGGACCGATCAGGGGTTGTTCCGCTTAATGCCTGATCAGCAATGGCAGTTGTTGCCGTTACCCGTACGCCGCCAGCCGCATATCAGTGTCATTTACCGTGATAAGCAGCAGCGGATCTGGCTGACCAGCCGCACTGACGGCGTGTTTGTGCTGGACGCCGCGCTCCGGCTGCTGGCGCATTTTCACCCGGATAACCCGTCCTACCCTTTACCTTTTAATGTGGTTACCGTGCTGTATGAAGACCAGTATGGCGATATCTGGCTGGGCTCGGTGGATCAGGGCCTGGCCCGTATTTCAGCGGCATTTGATGAAATAAAACACTGGCACCAGGCTATGCCGGAAGGCCAGGGGCCGGTGTACAACGGTGTGCAGGCTTTGCTGGAAGAAAATGGCCATTTGTTTGTCCGGGCCGGTAACCTGAATCACCGGGTGCTGCGCCAGCAGGCACAACCGCAGCAGATCCTGGGGTTTAAAGCCTACCGCCACGCAGAAGATACCGATACCGAGCTACAGCAGGCAACCGCTTTTAATCTGATGTATCGCTTTGTCTGGTCTGCCGCTAATCAGGGCTTTATCCAGCTTGGCGCCAGCCATGGGGTACAGGAAGCCACCTGGATCGGTGCCAGTGCCGTGGCGTTTAATAATGTTTACCGTGGTGGCCGGCAGGGGCTGGATATATACCCGTTGCAACTGGCCAGCCGTGAGTTGCCGCCGCCGCAGCTGATGCTGCATCAGCTCAGTATGTTTAACCAGCCGGTGCTGCCCGGTACAAATACGGTGTTGGCAAAACCGCTGAGCCAGATGACACAGCTCAGGTTTACCCATCTGCAGGACATGTTCAGCCTGCATTTTGCCGCGCCGGATTTTCTGCAGCCGCAGCAACTGCAATACCGTTACCGGCTGCAGGGCTTTGACCGTGACTGGCTGGGGAGCAGTGGCAGTAACCGTGTGGCCACCTATACCCGGCTGCCGGCGGGTACTTACCAGTTTCAGCTTAGTGCCCGCTACCAGGGCGGGACCTGGCAAGCGCCGTTAAATCTGCAGGTTACTGTGCTGCCACCCTGGTGGCTTAGCTGGTGGTTTCTCAGTGTATCGGCTCTGCTTAGTGTCGCGGCAGTAGGCGGTATTATTTTCTGGCGTTTTGATAATGAACGCTGCCATCGCCAGCAGCTGGAGCGGGAAGTAGCAGCCCGGACCGAGGAAATTAAACACCAGCACCAGGCATTACAGGACTCTTATGCCGAGCTGAAAACCGCCCAGCAGCAACTGGTGACACAGGAAAAAATGGCCTCGCTCGGTGCGCTGGTTGCCGGTGTTGCGCACGAAATTAATACGCCGCTGGGCATTTGTGTTACCGCCACCAGCCACCTGAACACGGAACTTGACATACTCAGCAGCAGTTATCAGCAGGGGGGCATACAGAAAAGCCAGTTTGAGCGCTTTTTACGGCATTTTTCCGATGGGCTGCGTATACTGCACAGCAATACCCAGCGTGCGGCTGAGCTGGTGCAAAGTTTTAAACAGGTGTCGGTTGATCAGTCCAGCGACAGTGTGCGCGATGTTGAACTGGTGGCGTATATACGCGATGTGCTGCTGTCGTTGCAGCCGCAGCTGAAAAAGCGCGGCTGTGAGGTACTGCTGGACGTGCCGGCACAGCTGCATATGCATACCGACGCCGGTGCCATTGCCCAGATCCTGACCAACCTGGTAATGAACAGCCTACATCATGGCCTGCAAGCTGCGGCGCCAGCGCAAATCCGTATTAGCCTGCAGCAGTTGGGGCCGCAGTTACAATGGCAGTTCAGTGATAACGGCTGCGGTATGGCGCCGGCTGATCTGGCCCGGTTGTTTGACCCCTTCTTTACCACCAAGCGGCATCAGGGCGGCACCGGGCTGGGCACGCACATTGTGTATAACCTGGTCACCGTGCGGCTGAAAGGCCGGATTGACGTTAGCAGCCCGCCGGGCCAGGGCTTGCAGTACAGCATCCGTTTGCCGTTGCGCCTTGAGACTGACGATGGTAATAACTTGCAAAAGCTGTAAATGCCGCTAAAATAACTTTCGTTTTGAAACTTAGTCGAAAGTTATGAATAAGCGCAATACCCAACAACGGCGTCACCTTATTGTCAGCCAGCTGCAACAGCAGGGCGAACTGTCGGTGGAACAGCTGGCAGAGCAGTTTAATACCTCAGAAGTCACTATCCGTAAAGACTTAACCGCGCTGGAACAGGCCGGTTTACTGTTGCGCCGCTATGGTGGTGCTGTGCCGGTGCCGCAGGATTTTGTCAGCGCGTCCAGCCTGGAAAAGGTTTCAAAACGAAAGATTGCGATAGCCAAAGCCGCCGCCAGCCTGATCAAAGATCATTACCGCATTATTATTGACAGCGGCCGCACTACCGCAGCGCTATTACCTGAGCTGGCGACCAAGCGCGGCCTGGTGGTAATGACCAACTCGCTGGCCATTGCCAATACACTGCGCGAGCTGGAAAACGAGCCCACCCTGCTGATGACCGGCGGCACCTGGGACCCGCAATCTGAGGCCTTTCAGGGCCAGCTGGCAGAACAGA
>CAZEGA010000028.1:20156-20780 GCA_964511675.1 uncultured Rheinheimera sp. | reverse complement strand
GAGTACGCCTGGTTTAACAATGTCGAAACCAAGCCCGGTATCGGTTTTCCGAAAGAATGGGAAAATCAGCAAAAATGGAACGGTGGCTGGGTACGCAATAAAAGCGGCAAGCTGGAGCTGAAAATCGGCGGTAAGCGCCGCATTCTGGCGAATATTTTCGCCAACCCCGACTTACCGGAAATAGACGACTACTACGAGCCGTTCGATTTTGATTACCAGCACCTGCATACCGCCGGTGACAGTAAACACCAGCCGGTAGCCCGGCCACGCTCACTGATCAGCGGCCAACGGATGGAAAAAATCGAATGGGGGCCAAACTGGGAAGAAATTCTCGGCACCGAGTTTGCCAAACGCAAAAAAGACCAGAACTTCAATGAAGTGGTGCAAAAGGACATTTACGGCCAGTTTGAAAAAACCTTTATGCTGTACCTGCCCCGTTTGTCCGAACACTGCCTGAACCCGGCCTGTGTTGCCGCCTGCCCCCGCGGCGCGATTTATAAGCGCGAAGAAGACGGCATAGTGCTGATCGATCAGGACAAATGCCGTGGCTGGCGTATGTGTGTATCGGCCTGCCCGTACAAAAAAATCTATTACAACTGGAAAAGCGGCAAATCAGAAAAATGT
>CAZEGA010000028.1:14111-20146 GCA_964511675.1 uncultured Rheinheimera sp. | reverse complement strand
CTGTGTTGGTCGTATCCGTTATTTAGGCGTACTGCTGTATGACGCCGACAAAATTGAGGTCGCCGCCAATACGCCGAACGAGCAAGATCTGTATCAGGCACAGCTGGATATCTTCCTTGATCCGAATGATCCGCTGGTGATTGCTGCCGCCCGTGCCGAGGGGATCAGCGATAACTGGATTAAAGCCGCACAGCGCTCGCCGGTATATATGATGGCAATGGAGTGGAAAGTGGCACTGCCGCTGCACCCGGAATACCGCACGCTGCCAATGGTGTGGTACGTGCCGCCACTGTCACCAATCCAAAGCGCGGTACAGGCCGGCCATGTCGGCATGAACGGTGAAATCCCGGATCTGAAATCGCTGCGTATTCCGCTGCGCTACCTGGCCAATATGCTGACCGCCGGTGATGAAGCACCGGTAGTACGGGCGCTGGAGCGGATGATAGCGATGCGCGCCTTTAAACGCGCGCAGCAGGTCGATGGTGTAGAAGATGCCGAGGTGTTAAAGCAAGTGGGGTTAACGCCGCTGCAGGTAGAAGAAATGTACCGCTATATGGCACTGGCCAACTATGAGGATCGTTTTGTTATCCCCACCAGCCACCGCGCCTATGCCGAAAATGCTTATGACCTGAAATCCAGCTGTGGTTTCAGTTTCGGCAACGGCTGTGGCGACGGTAATAACGGCGTTAACCTGTTTGGCACTAAAGCCAAAGGGGTGCGTCAGGTGATCCCGGTCGAGATGTCGGAGTAAATACTATGCAAATTCTACAACTGTTATCGCTGCTGCTGGATTACCCGCAGCAGCCATTAGTCGACGCCAAAACCGAGCTGCTGGCGATAGTGGCAGACGCCGCTATCGGGCCGGCACTGCAGCAAAACCTAACGGCCTTTATCGACGCCCGCACCAGCGGCGAGCTAATGGACTGGCAGTCAGACTATGACGGCCTGTTTGAGCGCGGCCGCTCGTTATCACTGCTGATTTTCGAGCATATCCACGGCGAATCGCGCGACCGTGGCCAGGCTATGGTCAACCTGCTGGCGCAATATAAACAAGCCGGGCTGGATATCGGCGTAAAAGAGCTGCCGGACTACCTGCCGCTGTACCTGGAGTTTTTATCGACCCAGGGCGAACAAAACGCGCAACTTGGCCTGGAAGAAATTGCGCCGGTGCTGGCAGTGCTGTTGTGCCGCCTGGAGCAGCGCAATTCAGACTACGCCAGCGTTTTTGCCACCCTGTTGGCACTGTCGCAAGCCGAGGTCGATTTAGCCGACATCAAAACCCAGATCGCCGGTGAAAAACGCGACGATACGCCCAAGGCGCTGGACAAGGTATGGGAAGAAGAAATGGTCAGCTTTATCGGCAACGAGCAAGCCGGCGCAGCCTGTGGCAGTGGTAATAAACCCAGTGAGACCCAGCGCCGCGACCAGTTTATTCCGCTTAGCACCGAGCTACTGGCTGCTGATCCGCTAAGCACAGCACTATACAAAGACGCCGCTGCAAAGCGCGCTTAAAGGAGTATTAACATGGCACACTTAAATCTGTTTGCCTTTGGCATTTATCCTTATATTGCCATGGCCATAATGTTTATCGGCTGTTGGGTCCGTTATGACAGAGAGCAATACAGCTGGAAAACCAGCTCCAGCCAGTTGCTGGAAAGTAAACAACTGCGTAAAGGCAGCATTGCCTTTCATATCGGCGTTCTGGGTATCTTTTTCGGCCATTTCTTTGGCTTATTAATGCCCAAGGAAATCTGGTATCTGTTTGGTATTACCACCCAGATGAAACAGCTGATCGCCATCGGTGCCGGGGGGTTATTCGGCCTGATTTGCTTTTACGGCTTAACGGTGCTGATTAAACGCCGGCTGTTTAACCCGCGTATCCGTGCTACCAGCAACCCGATGGACATCGTTATTCTGCTGCTGTTGTACGCGCAACTGCTCCTTGGGTTGTTATCGATTTTTGTCTCTATGGGCCATTTAGACGGCGCCGAGATGCTGAAACTGATGGCCTGGGCGCAAAATACCGTGACCTTTAACAGCGTGGCAGCAGCAGAGGCCATCAGCGGTGTGCACTGGATTTTTAAACTGCATGTGTTTCTGGGTATGACGCTGTTTGTGGTGTTCCCGTTCAGCCGGCTGGTGCATATGCTCAGCGTGCCGGTGCAGTATGTGCGCCGCCAGCACCAGATAGTACGGCAGCGGTTTGTGCGATAAACAGACGTAGGGCCCCGCTGGCAAATAAATCGTCGGATTACTACCTGACCATATTGTAGGGGCGCATTGTTGCGCCCCCCGGCACGCGACCATAACCCCGATGACAGAGGTTGAATATGATACAAGTAAACAACGCCAGTATCAGCGAAGCGGCCATTATGGCCGAAATGCAATACCACCCGGCTGACAACAAGCGCAGCGCCATGCTAAAAGCCGCCGAATCGCTGATTATTGGCGAACTGCTGCGCCAGCGCGCCAAAACACTGGGCCTGAGCGTAAAAAGTGAAGCCAATACCGCCGGCGACGATAACTTTTTAGACGCGTTAATTGCACACGAAGTGTCAATACCGGTCGCCAGCCACACCGAATGCGAGCAGTATTACAACCTGAACCCGCAGCGCTTTCAAAGCTCGCCGCTTTTGGAAGTCAGCCATATCCTGCTGGCGGCAGCACCAGAGGATGACAAAGCGCGGGTAGAAGCCAAAACCCTGGCCGAACAGTTAATCGCCCAATTACAGCAAGGTGAGCCACTTGCAGAGCTGGCCCGGCAATACTCGGCCTGCCCGTCCAAAGAAACCGGCGGCAGCCTGGGTCAGATCAGCCGCGGCCAGACCGTGCCCGAGTTTGAACGGCAAATATTCAGTGCTGAGCCCGGCTTACTGCCACAGCCGGTCGAGAGCCGCTATGGCTACCATATAGTGCACATTGCCCGCAAAGTACCCGGTAAATTACTGCCGTTTAACGCAGTACAGCAGAAAATTGCTGATTATTTAAACGAGAAAGTACGGCGCAAAGCGGTAGCCCAGTATATTCATACGCTGATTGTTGCTGCGCAGATAGAAGGCTACGACTTTAACCTGTCTGCTTCGCCGTTAATGCAATAAAAGGGGCGCATCATTGTGCCCTGCAGCCATGGTATTATTTTTACGCTGCTGCCATCTTGCTGTAGACTTAAAGCTCCGCTACAAACAGAAGGCAGCTGCATGCAAGCTTTGATTGTTGAACCCAGCCCGACTTATCAGCGCATTTTATCCAGAATGCTGGAAAGCTACGACTTTAAACTGATATTTGTCGACTCTGCCACCGCCGGTTTCAGGGCTCTGAAAGAGCATAGCTTTCAGATGATTTGTGTTGCCATGTACCTGCCTGATCTGACCGGCATCGACTTCTGCCGGCATGTCCGCCAAAGCAACAGCAATGTACCCATTTTCATTGTCACCTCAGAAACCAACCCCGATTTACTGTCGTCAGCGCTGACCGCCGGTGCCAGCGATATTATTCGTAAAGACGATTTGCCACGGCTGGAAGAAAGCCTGCATGCGCTGATCCCGCTGGGACCGTTTCGTTACAATATCAGCGGCAAAGCCTTGTATCTGGAAGACAGCCTGACCGTTGCCAAAGCCACAGATGCCAAGCTGAAACGCCTTGGCTTACAGATGGACCATGCCTTTTCTATTCCGCAGGCGCTGGGCTTGCTTGAGTGCAATAAGTACGAGCTGATCATGACCGATATCGTACTGCAGGATAATGAAACCGGCATCGACTTTATTCAACGGCTGCGGGCAGACAAGCACTTTGCACAAACACCCATTCTGGCGGTAACCAGCCTGGAAAGCATCAACCGCCGCATTCAGGCGCTGCAATCGGGTGCCAACGATTACATCTCCAAACCGGTGCTGGATGAAGAGCTGTTCGCCCGTATTAATAACCTGATTTCATCCACCCGGCTGATCGAACAGCTGACGCGTGAACGCCAGCGTCTGCTGGAGCTGGCCACCAAAGATCACCTTACCGGCCTGTATAACCGCCACTTTCTTACCGAACTGGCCAAACGCCGCTTTGCTGAAGCGAACCGGCAGCATACCGCTTTGTCAGTGCTGGTGATTGATATCGACCACTTTAAACGCATTAACGATCAGTACGGCCACCAAACCGGCGATAAGGTGCTAAAACGTATTGCTGCCGCGTTGCAGTTACTGTGTGCTGAAGACGAGTATATAGCCCGTTTTGGTGGTGAAGAGTTCGTTGTGCTGTTAACCGGCCACGGTTTGGACGCAGCACATGGTAAAGCACAACAGCTGTGCCAGACACTGCAGCAACTGCAACCGGAAGGTATAGCCACCAGCGCCAGTATTGGTGTCGCCAGCCTGAACCCTGAGCAGGAAGAATATTTCGATGAAGTATTTGCCCGGGCCGATCAGGCGCTGTATCAGGCTAAACAACAGGGCCGTAACCAGGCCATCGCACTGGCGCCCTGACAGCGTTGTTGGCTCCTCTGCACCGCCCCTCCGAATTGGAACGGGCGGTTTTTTTATACTACCCCCGTTGGGGTAATAACTGCCCGTTTACTGCACCTTACAGGCTTAGCCCCCGTATCTGCCCTGCCAGAACTTGATCTGGATCAAATTTCCAAACCCACAGCACACTAAGCTAAACCACAATATCTAGTGAATAAATAAAATAACAACACTATATAAAGGGTTTTATGCTGAAATTTACTGCCGAACAAATTGTATTCCAGGAAGTGCCGGGCGAAGTATCACTGGCCTTTACCATCAGCGGCTGCCCGCTCGGTTGTAAAGGCTGCCATAGCAGCGACAGCTGGAACAGCAATAACGGCATAACCTTAACGCCAGACTATTTCTGCCAGCAGCTGCAACGCTACCGCGGCCTGATTAGCTGCGTACTGTTCTTAGGCGGTGAATGGCAGCCAGCTGCGCTGCTTGAACTGCTGCAAATAGCCCGCACAGCAAAGCTTAACACCTGCCTGTATACCGGGCTGGATGATATTGCTGCCAACTTAAAAGCTGAACTGAGCTATTTAAAAACCGGCCGCTGGCAGGCTGAACTGGGCGGGCTGGACAGCCCGGCTACCAACCAGCGCTTTATTGATTTACGCACAGGCAACTGCCTGAACCATCGTTTTATCCGCCAATAACCACTAATGAGGGACGCACCATGCACGCGCTGAATTTCCAACAATTACAACATAAGCTGAATTTTATTGAGCAATACCTGAGTGCCAGCAACGCCGCCGATGGCTCGAAAATGGATGCCAACGCCAATGTCACGCAGAAAAATATCGCCACCTTAGAGGCAGAACTGATGAAAGATCAGTTTATTCAGGTTAACCGTGCTTTGGTCAGCAATAAGATCAGCGAATTATTCGATGTGCAACTGGCCGCCGAATACCTGCGCCAGATAGAGCAGCACGAAATTTATGTGCATGACGAAACCAGTTTAAAACCCTATTGCGTATCGGTGACCATGTACCCGTTTTTGCGCGACGGCTTAACCAAATTGGGTGGCGAATCGCGGGCGCCGCAGCATCTGGAATCGTTCTGCGGCTGCTTTGTTAACTTTGTGTTCGCCGTATCCAGCCAGTTTGCCGGGGCGGTCGCTACGGTAGAATTTTTAACCTACTTTGATTACTTTGCCCGTAAAGACTACGGCGACAATTACCTGACTACCCACCGCAAGCAGATTGAAAACCATTTACAGCATGTGGTGTATGCGCTAAACCAGCCCGCTGCCGCCCGTGGCTACCAAAGCGTATTCTGGAATATCTCGGTTTATGATCAGCACTACTTCGACAGCATGTTCGGCAATTTTGTGTTCCCGGATTTTGTAAAACCCGGCTTTATTAAACCAGAGTGGCAATCAGTAGCCGCTTTGCAGCAGTTTTTCCTAAGCTGGTTCAATAAAGAACGGGAAAAAACCATCCTGACCTTTCCGGTCATCACCGTTGCCATGCTAACCGAAAACGGCCAGTGTAAAGATCAGCAGTTTGCCAACGATATCGCCGGGCATCACTGGCGTTT
>CAZEGA010000028.1:4562-14101 GCA_964511675.1 uncultured Rheinheimera sp. | reverse complement strand
CGCCGACTCGCTGGCCTCCTGCTGCCGCCTGCGTAGCGAAATCAGCGATAATACCTTTTCTTATTCCCTCGGTGCTGGCGGCGTTGCGACCGGCTCTATTAACGTGATCACCATTAATATGAACCGGCTGGTGCAGGATGGCCGCGATCTGGCCACAGAAGTGGCTAAAATCCATAAATACCAGGTGGCTTACCGTAAACTTATCGAAGAATATCAGGCCGCCGGTTTGCTAACGGTATACGATGCCGGTTTTATCTCGCTGGATAAACAATTTTTGACCATAGGTATTAACGGTATGGTCGAGGCCGCCGAATCGCAGGGCTTAACCGCCGGTAATAACCCGGACTACATCGCCTTTGTGCAGCAACAGCTGAAAGTGATTTTCGACGCCAATAAAGCCGCCAAAGCCGAATATGGTTATATGTTTAACACCGAATTTGTGCCGGCAGAAAACCTCGGTATTAAAAATGCCAAATGGGATAAGGAAGACGGCTATTTTGTACCGCGCGATTGCTATAACTCATATTTCTATGTGGTTGAAGACGATACAACCAATACGCTGGATAAATTCCAGTTACATGGCCGTGAGCTACTGGATTATCTCGACGGCGGCTCGGCGCTGCATTTAAACCTGGCAGAAAAACTGGATCAACCGGGTTACCTTAAACTGCTGAATATCGCCGCCCATACCGGCTGTAATTACTTCTGCGTCAACGTAAAAATTACCATCTGCAATGACTGCGAAACCATAGATAAACGCACCCTCTGCCGCTGCCCCAGTTGCGGCAGCAGTAATATCGACTACGGCACCCGGGTAATTGGCTATTTAAAGCGGGTATCGGCCTTTAGCAAAGGACGGCGTGTGGAGCATAACCTGCGCCACTATCACCGAAACAGCGGGCACCGAAACAGCGGGTACCGAAACACCAGCCACAGAAACAGCAGCAGCCAGCACAGTGAAAGCAGCAAAACGGCGCGTAAAACCGGTTAATCCGGGCTGTTTTACCCGTAGGGGCGCATCATTGCGCCCCGGCAGCTATTCCATTATGCAAAACGGGCACAAATATGCGCCCCGGCAGCTATACCATTGTGCAAAACGGGCGCAAATATGCGCCCCGGCAGCTATACCATTATGCAAAACGGGCGCAAATATGCGCCCCTACGGTATAGCCATTACCCAACCCGCAATATTTTCTCCATTTTCCGTCCTTTGGCTAATTCGTCCACCAGTTTATCCAGATACCTGACCTGCTGCGTCAAGGGGTTTTCAATCTCCTCCACCCGATAACCACAGATCACGCCGGTAATCAGGTGTGTATTGGAGTTTAATCTGGCCTGCTGGAAAAATTGCTCAAAAGTGAGTTTGTCTGCAATGCATGTTTGCAGGGCATTTTCGTTATACCCCGTTAGCCACTCAATCACCTGATGCAGCTCTGCCTTAGTCCGGCCTTTCTTCTCTGCTTTGGCAACATAGTGCGGGTATACCGAAGCGAATGTCATTTGCGCAATGCGCTCATCGTGATGACTGGTGCTGTTCATGCTATGCCCTTATTGTTTATATACCTACCGCTTTAGCTAAAGCTTCTTGCGCCCATGCATTAAGGCTCTTGCCCTGCGATTCAGCCTGCATTGCCATGCGTGCATGAATGCCGGGCTCCAAACGAAGCATCACCTTGCCGGAATAAGGCCGTTGGGGAGCACGATTTAATTTCTCACAGGTAGCAAGGTAGTCATCAACCGCCTCTTCAAAAGCACTGCGTAATTCGGAAACAGACTCGCCATGAAACCCTACGACATCTCTGATGCCCGCCAAATGACCGATAAAGCAGCCATCTTCGTCGCTGTATTCAATGCGTGCAGAATAACTTTTATAAGACATTACATTCATGGCTTAACCCCCAATTGAGTTAAAAATTCTTTAGCATCACGGACTTGGTAGGGTTTGGCCTCTTTTTGTGGGTGGGGCCGATGAAATGTAGCCACCACACCATTAAGTTCAAACCGCACCCGTGAACCATTACCCTCTATAAGCTGCACCCCAAGCGATAGAAACAGAGATTCAACCTTTCTCCACTCCAGGGTGGAAGTGGTTGGTGTGGCATATATAGCCAGGAGTGTTTTACGATGGGTAGCATTCATGGGAAAATGATAGCATATTTAGATATCACTTACAGCTTATTTCAGCGCAGTATACACTAATGCTCTGGCGGCCATTCGTCAGGCCAACCTGGATAGCGCTGTTTAACTATTTCGATAAACTGCCAAATAGATGTGCTTAATGGTGCAGGCAATTCTCCTTTAAAATAAAATTTAAGCCTATCCTCTATTTCTGCTTCAGTCGCTTCAATTTTCATATTTCAGGGAACCTCGCTTATCTGGCTACTGCCAGCCAGTGCCATACCACCAGATGCCCCGCCACCGCCGTCATTACCACCACCACCTTTACCACCAGAGCCACTGCTGCGTTTATTATTACCACCGCTTACAACACGTAGCGGCCCTTGATTGGGAACTGTAATACCTGCCGGAATGGGGGTTAAATCCAGAGACTGACGAATAAAATTACGTAGTGATACCACCAGTGCGGCAGTTTCGATATTTTTCCCGGCCACCATATCGTTAGCAGCCTGTGCTGCCAGCCGGACCTGTTCTTCTGTGCCCAGTAAAATAACATCTGACAGTGCGGTTTCAACAGCATCGCGGATACGCCTGCGCCGTTCAGAAGTACTGGCAAGGGTAGCCAAATCATCCACTGTGCCAGCTGATTGCAGCAACTCACGTAAATGAGCAGGATCAACCGCCAGCTCGCCGGTAAAGGAGCCGCCCAGCACTTTGTAAGCTGCGATAAGTACCTTTAATCGCTCATTAATCTGACGGTTTTCACGTTCACGCCAGCGCTGAAACGTCTGCATAAAAATAAGACGGATACCGACCACTATCACAGACATCAGTGCCAGAATCAGCAAGGTCGTTAGAATTGCCGAGCCAGAACTAAAATCAAGCAGACTTCGCATAAATCACCTATTGCATAATGTTGCGCTACAAAACGCCAACAGGGCTTCCACCAACGTCATCAGGTCTGAAGAACATAAATGTTTCCTGAGCCATTCAATCCGGGATATACCGGTAATGCCCGGTAATAGTGAATTTAAACAGCATATCCTCTACTACCGTTCCTGCACCAATATTATGAACAATCAGCGGTCGCAAGCCATCGGCAGACAGTTTGTCAGTCACAATACCAATATGTGGCAAATTACCGGGCAACATCCAGCTAACCAGATCGCCGGCTTTATAGGCGTTACCTTCTGCACTGACCGGAAATGTCTGGCCATGTCGGCTAAAAAAAGTTTGCAGGTTAGGTACCCGCCGGTGATCAATATTGGTATCAGGTCTGTTCAGTCCCCAGATCCGCTTTGAAGGGTAATGTTCAAAATGCTCACGCATATCCAGATGGACTAACTGTTGCAAATCAATACCCAGCTTACGGTACACGCGAATGATCACATCAGTACACACGCCGATATCTGCCGGTACATCACCGCCGGGGTAATCAATGCGCATATAGCGGCCATCGTAACGTACCTTTTGCTGTGTATGCTCCAGTGCTGTCGCGGCCAGTCTGGTAATAAAATCATCTGCGGCAACATACTGGGGTAACAGACTCAGACAGAAAACGCCCCACCAATACTTTTTCATTACCCCTCCAGAAATATCGTACTTCACCCACTTACTGTTTTACGTGCAACGGCCAATACATGCTGAAATTTCATCCACCTCTGTTATCAGATGCAACATAAAGGCTTCTCTATCTTCGTACAGCAGCCTTCCCTTGCTGGATACGGTTAGCCAGCTGAATGCCCAGCCAGGCCATTGGCAGGTACGCCAACATCAGGTCTAACGCAATAAACCAGGCCGGAGCAGGGATCATAAAACTGGCTGCAATACCTCCGCACAGGAAAACTGCACCAATCCCCCAGCCAAAATGAGCCTTATAGCTGGCGGCAATCAGGTAAGCGACAAAGGCACCAGCAAAAGTTCCTATAGCGTGCGCCAGAAACGGCATAATAAAATGCTGCGGTTCAAACAGGTGTATAGCGTTGCTAAGGCTTTCGGCGTTGCTGACATCCACCCCGGCAGGCGGCTGGATCAGCAACGGGCTTAGCATGATAAGCGCCATATTAACAACGCTGCCTATAACCACTCCCGCCAGCAGGCCAAGCACATTTCGTAGCAGGTTGGGCATGTAAATCTCCTTAGAAATAACGGCTTTTAACAGCTTGAAACCTGATAATGTTGGTGTCAGAAAAGCATATACCGGTTAAACCTTTTATACACCATTTGCTAAAAACAACAGTGTATCAATGGATCTGAGCAACAGCTTCTTATTATCCAATGGAATATTGTGCCCGGTGTCCTCTGTAACAAAATGGACTGACTTTGGATTTTTATCAATCAAAGATTGATGTAGTTCACGCCAGATACGCTTTCCTTCTGCGCTATGGCCAATCCACCAGTCACCCTCATTTAACCGGGAAGATGTCACAACAACTGTTGGTATGCGTTGGCTTATAGCATTATCAGAAATGGCACCAAGCTGATAAATCCGCTGCAATTGCTGCCATTCTGGCTGCTCCCGCATCATATTATTCAAAGTGGAAGAATCACGTAGCGCCCAGGCCTCGTCCAGCTGCCTCAATGCACTGTCGAATCCTTCATGGCTGGCATCAAGCAGGATCAAGCCTGTCACTGCTTCCGGGTATGTGGCGGCAAATGCCCTGACATGCAAGCCGCCATAAGAATGGCCAAGTAAAATCAGCTTGTTTCCCGCACTAACTGCGGTCAGCAGTTGGTGAAGCCGGTTATTGGATGTTGCCAAAGTAACGTCATCAGCTTGTGGTGACTGCCCGTTTCCTGCCCGTGAGTAAATAATTGTCCGAACTTTCAACTGAACAAGGTCAGGCAGAAGCGATTGCCAGTAACTGACTCCCATACCTATACCTGATTCAATCACCAGAGTGTATTCACCCGAACCAACATCAATATATTCCAGCCGGGTATCGGCAGCGTCAAAATAGTTAACTGTAAGTGTTTCTGCCATAACAGCATTTATCAAAAGGCAGACAAGCCCAAAAATCAGTCTGAATATCAAGATATGTTCCTATGTGTATAACGCGAAGCACAGAGACTATAAATCATTTGCGCGCTGGCGTCTCAGGCCCAGCGCTTGCCTCTTACACTGCATGCGCATACTATATACACATTACCTGTATGGAAGAATAGCTATGGGCCATGCATACAACAGCCAAGCCCCTAAAAAAATCACTAATGTAAGCATAAACAGCGACTTACTTGAAAAAGCCCTAGGGCTTAACACCAATCTGTCCGCAACACTGGAACAAGCATTAGCCGAACTATTACGAAACGAGCAACAGGCACAATGGTTGCGCGAGAATGCCGACGCCATTAAGGCCTGTAATCAATTGGTTGAATCCAATGGCACCTTCGGTGATAGTGTAAGGAAGTTCTGATGATCCAGTTTATGAAGAGATGTTTATCGCAATAACCCAAGATATTGCCGGGATTGATCGCAGCCAACTCCGGGATCAAGCTTATGATCTATCAACATATCGCTCTGAGATTATTGCCGCAGTCGATTTTGTACTACTTGATATATAATGCAAAGCTCGCGGGCGTAAAAACGCATCAGTGGTTTTGCGTCCCAGCGGCAGCAGGCCGCGACTGGTGCGCTTTGTTATACGTGAAATTACCGAAGAGCTTGCTCATGCGTACCACCTTGCCAACCAGTATTTGATATTTTTACAAAGTCTTTGAGTTTACATTTTTCACAATAAAGCTCAAAAGCTAATGTGAAACCCCGCTTTGCCTTTTTAGTAAACTCAGAATTGTATGGGTTTTCCGCCGTATCAGCTCTAACGTCATAATCGAGCACTCGCATGATTTGCTTACCAGGGCATTTGGGGCAAAAAAAGTAAAAATAATCAGTATCGGTAGAGCCTGTAAGCCCCCCGTTAGTCACTGATTCAGAACCATGATATACCTTTCCATTATTAAATTTAGTCACTGTTCTTGCTCCTACTTTGATCACATATAACGAAGCCTGCAGCGGCCGAAAAATCGCTCAGAGTTAGAAGTCCAACCCGTGTAACGGGCGATTGTGGCTACTCTTGTTATACGATAATTCAAGGTTCATCATATACTCAGATTTGCTTTTATTTCCAAAATCTGAACGGCGTCAGCAGAGAGTACTTCTGCTTGCGCCCTAGCCCCCTTCATCAGCCAGTTTGCATAAATTTCAAGAACTTCAGAATATGCAAGAAGCTGACTCTTGAACTCCGCAATTTGCACTCGAATTGATTCAATGCTTTGCCCTTGTTTATCATAGTTTTCTTGCACTTGTCGATTCGTCAATGACGTTTGCTGGTTACGGTTCATTGCCATTTCATTCGAAAGACGTTGTCCATAGGATGTGTCAGGATTAGAGTTTTGTCCTGCGGCCATACCTGAACTCATTGCCAGCGCCATATTTGACCAGAATAGAGATTTCTTTTTCGCTTCCAATTTGGCTTCACGGTGCTTTGCGATATATTCATATCTATTTATTTGGTCAAGTTGGATCTGAACTCGCCCCCACTGATGCGCGAGAGATAGTAACGCAATTTCCAGAGCCACAGGTTCCGATATAAGCTGCTCTATTGGGATTTTAAAAAGGGTGGTAACAAGAGTATTAGTCGTTGTATATGTATCTTGCTGAGATACTACAGAGATGTATTCAGGGTTAATTGCCACAACTCGCTGTACAGCGAGGGTTCCAGTTGCTTCGACTACAGCCATTGACGGAAGTCGCGGATCAGATTTCATCAAAGCATCAACATCAAGTCTTGGCTGCGGTGTTGTCTTGCAGCCACCAATGAATATCAACAGTCCAAACAGAATTAATAAAGATAGCTTTTTCAATATTTCACCCTCAATTTAAGGCAATTCTTTTTGACGTATAAGAGTCTTTTTCAACAGAAAAATCAGTGTTTAACTACAAACATTTCCGTATTTGTCACTTTACTGCCATTAAAAATAATCTGCTTTACCTGTATTGGCAATAGCTTAGCTTGCACAACCCAAATGTGCCAAAGAGAAATACAGCAAGTTCGGTCTATCACGGATTGCAGTTGACATATTACATATCCAACTGCCTTATCAGCTAAATAACAACGGCTTAAACTTTGCCAGATAGAAAATACCGCCCAGCATCAGCAAAGCAAGTACGGCGGCAGCCGTACGCCAGCAAACATTAAGCGTAGTTTTTAACGCAGCCATGCCAAAGCCAATATAGCCCAGCAGCAGCAAAATTTTAACACCAAGCCACTGATGGGCAAACGGCTGCCAAGGGCCGATTGCCAGCAGTGTAAAAGCCAATGTTAACAGCAAGGTATCGTTAATATGCGGCAGATAACGAAAGGCACTGTTGCGCCAGCCGGGTTTAGCTGCAACGTCCAGCATTAAACGCAACACAAACAGGCAGGCACTTAAATAAGCACAAGCCATATGTAACTGCTTAACCGGTACATAATATTCCATCGTTATTCTTACTATTACAGGGACTTGCCCGCACCTTAAAACAGTTCACCGCCAGAGCAAATACAACCAAAGAGGTAGCTAGCGCCATACAAGCCTGCTTGCTTGGGTATAAATCACCACAATGGTTTAAATAACCCGGATTATCATGGGTAAATAACACCCTGAAATGCTTATCTGCAAATAAAACCTATATATAACATATCGTTACTCATTGGCTTAGTTCTTGTAATAGCAACTCAGCGTCAGGCTATGGCCTGAGCTGTTTGATATAACAACAGGAGTTAAACATGACACTTTGGCGCAATGATGTGGGAATAAGGGGGCTGTATGGCCGGATATCGTAAACTCTGGTGGCTGCTAATTGGTATTCTGGCCATCACCTTCTCGGTGTTGGGCTATTTTGGTGCCGAGGTGTACCGCTCGGCACCACCGATCCCGGCAAAAGTGGTTAATCAGCAAGGTAAGGTGCTGATGACCCATGACACTATCTTAAATGGCCAGACTGCCTGGCAATCGGTGGGCGGGATGCAGCTGGGTTCGATTTGGGGCCATGGCGCTTATCAGGCACCGGACTGGACCGCCGACTGGCTGCACCGCGAACTGCTGGCCTGGCTGGAGCTGGCAGCACAGGATGAGTATGGCATCAGCTATCAGCAATTAGATCCGGCACAACAAAATGCATTGCAGTTTGCGCTGAAGCAGGCTTACCGTACTAACAGCTACGATAAAGCCACCGATACGCTGCAGCTGACAGATCGCCGTGCTCAGGCCATTGCCAGTACGGCTGAACACTATATCAGCCTGTTTGGCGATGACAGCGCCCTGGCCCAAACCCGCGCCAATTATGCGATGAAAAACAATACCCTGCCATCATTAGAGCGGCGGCAGGAAATGACGCAGTTTTTCTTCTGGACAGCCTGGGCCGCCGCTACCGAGCGTACCCCGGCGGGTGCCACTTACACCAATAACTGGCCGCATGAGCCGCTGATCGATAACCGCCCTACTGCTGAAAACCTGATCTGGTCGCTGGTCAGTATTATCCTGCTGATCGCCGGTGTCGGTGCGTTGATCTGGGGCTGGGCTTTCCTGCGCAAGCATGACGAAGAAGAGCCTGTGGTACCAAAACGCGATCCTATCGCCAGTTTACTGCTGACGCCTTCGCAAAAGGCGCTGGGCAAATATATTCTGGTGGTAGTGGCGCTGTTTACATTACAGGTATTTTTAGGCGGTTTTACCGCCCACTACACAGTAGAAGGCGATGGCTTTTATGGCCTTAACACCACCGAATGGCTGCCATACAGCCTGGCCCGCACCTGGCATATTCAGGCCGCCATGTTCTGGATTGCTACCGGCTTTTTAGCTGCCGGCTTGTTTCTGGCACCGATTATTAACGGCGGTAAAGACCCTAAATACCAGAAACTGGGCGTCGATCTGCTGTTCTGGGCCTTAGTGGTGCTGGTGGTGGGTTCTTTTGCCGGTAACTACTTTGCCATTATGCAAATTATGCCGCACCAGTACAGTTTCTGGTTTGGTCATCAGGGTTACGAATATATTGATATTGGCCGTTTCTGGCAGATTATCAAATACGTTGGTGTGCTGTTCTGGCTACTGCTGATGCTGCGGGCGGTGATACCGGCCTTTAAAGCACCGGGCGATAAAAACCTGCTGGCGCTGTTTGCTGCTTCGGTTATTTGTGTCGGGTTATTCTATGGTGCCGGTTTGTTCTATGGCGAACGTACCCATTTATCGGTGATGGAATACTGGCGCTGGTGGGTGGTTCACCTGTGGGTGGAAGGTTTCTTTGAAGTATTTGCCACCGTATCGCTGGCGTTTATCTTTCATAGCATGGGGCTGGTATCGCGCACTGTCGCCACCAGTGCCAGTTTAGCCTCGGCCTCACTGTTTATGCTGGGCGGTATTCCCGGTACTTTCCACCATCTGTA
>CAZEGA010000028.1:0-4552 GCA_964511675.1 uncultured Rheinheimera sp. | reverse complement strand
GGCGGCTGAAACAAAAAGCACCGTGGATGGCCGATATCAAATGGCCACTGCTGTTCTTTGTTGCCGTGGCGTTCTGGAATATGCTGGGCGCCGGCGTGTTTGGCTTTATGATTAACCCGCCTATTGCGCTGTATTACCTGCAAGGGCTGAACACCACACCAACCCATGCCCATGCTGCGTTATTTGGTGTCTATGGCTTTCTGGCACTGGGTTTTTGCCTGCTGATATTGCGTTATATCCGGCCGCAACTGGTGTTTGACGAAAAACTGATGAAAACCGCATTCTGGTGGATGAACGGCGGCCTGGTACTGATGTTATTTACCAGCCTGCTGCCAATCGGCTTTATTCAGTTCTACGCCAGCGCCACTGAAGGCTTGTGGTATGCCCGCAGCGAAGCCTTTATGCAAAGCGATATTCTGCATATCCTGCGCTGGGTACGCACCATAGGTGATGTGATCTTTATTATCGGCGCACTGGCCGTCAGCTGGCAGGTGGTAAAAGGCGTGTTTAACCGCGAAGCTGCGGTGCAGGCCCGGCACCAGTTAAGCTAATGCGATCAAACTAATAACAGACACCACCGTCGTGCCGTGGTGTCTTTTTTTCTTGCAGTTGCTTATACTCGCACCTCTTTGGTGCAAAACGGTTTTTGTCGTGAAATTACATCCGCAGGGATTGCTATCCGCAGTACTGGCCCAATTGGGCCTGATTAAACGCGACAGCCAGCAACTGTCGGCCATACCGCTGGCAGAACGGTTGAAAGTGGCACTGGCCGCTTTTATCGCGCTGTTTATTGTCACCTTTACCAGCCTGCAACTGGCCGATGCCGCCAGCACCATAGTATTGCTGGCATCTATGGGCGCCTCTGCCGTGCTGTTATTCGGCTTACCTAACAGCCCGCTGGCCAAACCCTGGTCTTTCGCCGGTGGCCATTTAATTTCCGCCACTGTCGGGCTGATTTGCTCGCACCTGTTTACCGATTTAGCCCTGATGGCCGCGGCAACTATCGGTATAGTGCTGTTTGTCATGTATTTGTTTGAATGTATGCACCCGCCTGGCGGTGCTACCGCGCTGGTGCCGGTGATTGCGTCCAGCGAGCAGGTATTGGGTTACGAATTTTTACTTTATCCGGTAGCGCTGAATGTGTTGGTCATGCTGGCCGTGGCGCTGCTGCTGAACAAATTGCTGCTAAAACGCGGCCTGCAAAAACCAGCTGAAAAATTTGACCCGGTGCATCTGCATCAGGATCAGTCGCCACTAAAACGGCTGGGCCTGCAACCGGAAGATTTACTCAGTGCGTTAAACAGCTTTGATACCGTGGTGGATATCAGCGAACAGGATCTGGAACGCCTGTACCATCAGGCCCAGCTTAATGCCTATCAGCGCAAAAGCGGCGAGATCCTGTGCCGCGATATTATGTCGCGCGATTTAATCACCGTTACCCCCAACACCGCAGTCGCCAACGCCTGGCAGCTACTGCGCAAGCATAAAATCAGTACGCTGCCGGTGGTAGATAGTAATAAACAGTTACTGGGTGTGGTATCCACCGTGGATTTTCTGAAAAACCTGCAAGTACCGCACTACTGGGGCCTGTTACGGCATGTAAACCAGTTACTGCTGAAAAACCGGCACCAGAAGCAGTACAAACGCAAGGTAGCTGAAATAATGGCCACTGAGCTTACCGTGGCCCAGGAACATGATCATATTGCAGCGCTGGTACCGCTGTTATCCGACCAAGGCCTGCATCATATACCGGTGCTAAATGCCAGCCAGCAACTAAGCGGTATGATTACCCAGTCGGATCTGATCGCCGCACTGTTTAACGAAAAACTGGCCTGACAGCTACCCCACCAGAGGTAATGCCCTACCCCTTAATGCTGCAACCATCAACCGGCCGCTTTTGTTACACTGCAACGCAAACCTGTGGCAGGAATTGTTATGAATATTGAATGTTATGCTGACTTAATTACGGCGGCCAGGCAGCAGAGCGAACCACAGCGTTTGCTGTTTGTTTTTGCCAAAGCCGAACTGCCCAACGGTTATACCGACCAGCAGCGGCAAAACTTCGAACAAGGCAGTGGTGGCGCCCTGGCACCGGTACTGTGTGTCGATAAATTACCGGATGAAGTGGCAGATTTCAGTGCTTTAGTGGCAGAGTCAGCCCAAACCGGCGTTGACTGGGATATCGCTTTTGTTTCCGCCATCGGCGGACGTGGCGGCTTTGCGCCAAACAGCGACGAAGCCAGCCAGCCGCTGCAGATGATGACCGAGAAAATTCAGGGCGGCATGATAGCCGATTTTCTGACCTTTGATAAAAGTGGCGAGTTAGTGGCGTTGTATTAGGGTTATTTCAGCCCCAAAGCCGTACGAACTGAGTTAGCAAAGTCGGTAAAGCGCTCTTTCAGGCTGCGTTTTACGCTGATGCTAACCGAACCTAATACCGAATAACCCTCAACCCGGATAAAGTGGGTTTTCGCCGTACCCGGCCCGCCAGAGCTAACATTATTACTGCTGGAAGAAGCGATATTGTTAATATCACTAAGCACGGCCACATGTTCGGGCACTTTAATACTGATGCTGCCAAGCCAGTTGCGGATTTGCAGCAGTACCTGCTGATGTGCAAAAATGGCTTCTGTGAAATCCAGCTCCACCGATGACAGGGCATTGATAATGCTCAATTGCTGCGGCACCCGCCATGGCCCGTTGCGCTCGTCACTGCTTAACACCGACACCAGGCGATCGCTGTCGGCCGCATCCGCTATGGCGCTGTGGTCCGCTTTAGGGGATTGCTGTGTACTGCTACCAAAATTCTGTGCCCACATAGCGCGGTACTTGGCATCCGGCAGCAAGGTTAAATCGGCAACTTGCTCTGCCAACAGCAGATGATCATCAGAATTAGTGGCGATATCCAGCCGGCGCTCAAAGGCTTGTTCAGAAATAACACCGTGGCTGTAGTTCATAATAAGCTGGTCAATCACCTCTTCCCTGACCTGGCCAACAGGCCTGTCTTCCAATTTAACCCCTGTGGTATCCATTGCCATGCTGTATTCCCCTCACCTGCTGTTGCCTTATGCCGGCATAAAAGCTGACTAAATAGTCATCAGCATGGCCCAACTTTGCCGGCTCAGAAAGGAGAAAATTGTAAGCGATTTTAACAGCAGGGATATAATGAACATCGCCGCTCATGCTGAAAAGTCAGAATTCATAGCCTGCCCCTGTTGGTCGTGAGAACTTATCTGGTGGAAGGTTTGCTCCGAAGGCCGGGTAGGCTGATCCTTTTTGTTTTATGCTAATATCCTGAAATCTTGACAGAAAGGAGGTGAGTATTGAAGGAGTTTCATTTTGTAAATGAACGGGCCCACAGGGAGTATTTAGATATACCTCAACATGAAAGAGATCAGTTTGGGGTAACGCTGAATGCGGTGGCTGGTGATCAGGGTATGTTACCTGAAGACGAGTATTACACCGGTGATGGTGTTACTAGTAAACCGTTAAAGAGCCTGGGTAAGGGGCTGAGTGTTATTCAGCTATCCATCAATGGTAGCCCTGCTTATCGCGTGGTGTATTGTGTTAAGTATGCCAACCGGCTTTATGTGTTGCACAGTTGGGTCAAGACGACGAATGGGGTGGATAGGCCTGCTATGGCGTTGGTAAAAGCCCGTTTCAAAGAGATGTTGGAGGATTTGCGCAATGATGGTTTTAAGGTATAAGGCGATTTGCTATTTATATCGAAACGAATATAATTAGGTTGACTGTCATTTGGGGAGGCTCCTATGGGAATCAAATATTCTAACATTTTCGAGGTAGGCCGGGAAAGCAAGCCAGAGGAAGCGGCTGAGCTGCAATTGCGTGCCAATTTAATGCAAGTGCTTTCATCTATCGTCAGGGAGCGCAACTTGAGCCAAGAGCAGGCCGCAAAAACGCTGGGTTTGAATCAGCCCCATGTGAGTTGCGTCATGAACTGGAAAGTGGACAAATTGACGTCCCAGCGCTTACTCAAATGCTTGCATAAGTTGGGTTACCAGTTAAAGCCACAATATGAACAAGGCGTGTTAAGTGTCAATGTGAGAAAGACAGAGCAGTCGGAAGTTTCAATGGCTGTTTGCTAAAAAGAAAGGCTGATTGAATTTGTATACGGGAAGCTGGTATCGACACCACAACCAGTTACACCACTTTTGAATAACGCTGCTGGCCCCGGTTTAAATAGGCATCAAAACAGGCGCAGATACTGCGCACCCACAACCGGCCGCTGGCGGTAACACTGATCCGTTCGGCGTACACCTCAACCAGGCCATCTTCAATAAAAGGCTGCAGCCGCGCTAACGCTTCGGCAAAGTATTGCCAGAAACCATGAATACGCCATGCACGGCTAAAGGCTTCGACATCCAGCTGAAAATGGCAGATTAACTGGCTTATAAGCGCTGCGCGTATTTTATCGTCGGCATTTAAGCTAAAACCGCGCTCGCTGGGCAGCTGGCCGCTATCAATAGCAGCGTAATAATCGGGCAGATCTTTGCTGTTTTGCCACAGTACACCGCATACCTGGCTGATGCTG
>CAZEGA010000027.1:6578-21006 GCA_964511675.1 uncultured Rheinheimera sp. | reverse complement strand
CCAAAACACCGCCCCCGCGGGGATTAATAATCACCACGACCACGAGGACAATAAGGTTCAGAACAGCAGCTAAACGCATAGTATGATTCTTACTTATTTGCTTGGTTGAAATCTGTATTTGTTATTCGGCTCTGTTTTGCAGAGCAATTGGCTAATAGAAATAGCCGTCTATCAGTCTGAAGTCAACCAGTTTTTGCAATCTGCTAAAAAATAGTCGGTTTGCACCTTTGGCCATAGGCAACGTACACTTAAATTATTCGTTAGTCAGCGTGGTAGCAGTGTGGATCAGTTAGAGCTGTTTGAACTGCCCAACCCTTGTATCGGTGTATGCCAGAGCAACAGCCGCGGCTATTGCCTGGGCTGCCTGCGCTCCCGCGACGAGCGCTTTAACTGGCATTTAAAACCGGTGGAAGAACAGGCCCGCATTTTGAAATTGCTGACACAGCGCCGGGCCCGTTTAAACGCCAGACAAAAAATAGCAGATGACGCGACAGGCAGTGACAGCCTGCCGCTGCAGTTTTAGGCTTTCTTAATCAGGCCAATCAGGTAAATTAACACCACGGCACCAACGGTAGCGGTGACCAGCGAACCGATAAAACCAAAGCCCTGTAAACCTATCAGGCTGAATAAAAAACCGCCCAGCATTGAGCCGACAATACCGACCACAATATTACCGAGCAGGCCAAAGCCTTTACCTTTCATAAAATTACCGGCCAACCAGCCGGCCAGCGCACCAATGATTAAAAACGCGATAAAGCTCATAATATTTCCTCTGTTGTTATTAGGGGGGGTGCTGCATCCTGATAGCATAAGCAAAGCATATAACCGTTTAATGGCAAGTGATAAAACGCTGGTGCTGCCGGTAATGGCTGTTGCAGCACTGCCCATAATGGCTCGCCGCTGTATTTGCTGTAGGCTTCGGCCGCCGTCCAGCGCTGGTAAAACCCGGCTATATGTTCAGCTCCTGCCAGTGCAGGATATTCCCGGCCAAATTCGGCAATATTCCTCGGCTTGAGCTGCTCAATATCCAGCCCCAGCCTGTTACTGCGGCTTATGGCCACGGCTATGGCTTGTGCCGAGTGGCTGACAGATAGCTGCCAGCGCTCGCCGCAGACGCTTAACACCGGCGCCTTATCAGTGGGCAGGGTGATGGCGATATCGGCATTACTAACACTGTGCTGGTGCTGCAACAAGCGGCGAATTAAGGCCCGGCCATTGCAAAACTGCCGGATGCGTTTAGCTCCCAGGGTTTGGGCATACTGCCATTCTGTGTCGGTCAGGCTGTCCCGGCACTGCTCCAAGGGCAATAGCTGTAACCGGTAGCTCAGCCAAATCATATTTTGCTCCTGTTTTCCATCAGTGTGCCGGGTGTCCGGCAGCATACCTGTGAACTACCGCTGTTGTCACATATACCCGTTATCCTTGAAGCAGCAGCGGTATTGGCTATGTGCATGCTGCCAGCAGTGACAAGCGTTTGCAGCTGCGGTAGACTTCCGGCTTTTGTTTCTCAGGCAAACAGGCACTTTGAACCGCGTCGCTATAGAACAATTATTACCTCACCGTGGTGCGGCGCTGTGGCTGGACACGGTCAGCCATATCTCCACAACGCACATTGCCGGCACAACAACCGCCGACTGCCTGGCGCTGTACGGCCAGTACCAGCATAGTTGCCTGTTGTATGAAGCGGCGGCGCAGCTGTGTGCGGTGCACGGTGCCTGCCAGCCTGGTGTGGTGCTGCGGGCTTATGTGGCAAAGGTACAGCAACTGCAGGTACACCAGGCTGTATCCGATCGGTGGCCTTGTACCGTGCGCTGCGAGCTGCTCAGCCAGAATCCCGCCGGGGCCCTGTATCAGTTTGAGGTCAGCCAGGCAGCACAACGGCTGCTCAGCGGCAATTTATTGGTGGTCATAGAACATGCTTGAACTGTCGGCTGTACGCTATCGTTATCCGGGCGCCGATGCGGATGCCTTACATGCCATGGATCTGACCCTGAAGCCTGGTGATATCATTGGCCTGCTTGGCCCTAATGGTGCCGGTAAAACCACCTTGTTTTCTTTGCTCAGCGGGTTGATCCAGCCGGCCAGTGGTCAGTTAATCTGGCAACAGGCGGGTATGAGGGTGGGCCTGGTACCACAGCATCTGGCGTTTTATGGCCAGCTCAGCATTGCCGAAAACCTGGCATTTTTTGCCGATATCTACCAGCTTAACGGGCCACAGCGGCAGCAGCAGTTGCAAAGTGTCATTGACGCCTGTGCGTTAGGCAGCCGGCTTAAGCAGCGCGCTGCCACCCTGTCCGGGGGCTGGCAGCGCCGGCTGAATTTTGCCATTGGCATCTTGCGCCCGGCAGAGCTTTACCTGTTTGACGAAGCCACTGTCGGGGTGGATGCGCAATCGCGCCAGCAGCTGCTGGCGGCAGTCAGGCAGCTGGCCGACGCGGGTAAAACCTTGCTCTATACCAGCCATTACCTGCAGGAAACCGAACAAATCGCTAACCGCATACTGGTGCTACAACAGGGGCAGTTATTGCTGGATGTGGCGCTAAGCCAGCTGGCCGCCGATGCGCGCCAGCTTATGGTGCAATGGCCACAACAGTTGCCTGAGGGCTGGCTGGCGTTACTGGCTGAACTGCACCTGAGTGCGCAGCCACTGCTGCAGGGCAGCCTGCTCAACCTGCAGACGGCACAACAGTGGCAACGGCTGCAACAGTTTATTGCGGCGCAGGCCGTGCAGCCACAACTATTGCGTTATGGCAAACCGTCACTGGAACAACTCTATCTGCACGTTACCGGGGGCCAGTTATGAGATTATGGGCGCTGTTTGGCAAAGAATGGCGTTTGCTGCGCCGGGATATGCATGCGCTGGCGGTACTGTTTCTGATGCCACTGACCTTTATTCTGCTGATGGCCTTTGCTCTGTCTGATTTAAATGCCGGTGTGCCAGCTCCCGCCAGTGTGCAGTTAGTGCAACAGGCCGATGATTATGACAGCCGCTTTTTTGCCGCAGCCCTGGCCGAACAGCTTATTTTACGGCCAGACGCCGGCGATAACGCGATCAACATTATTACCAGTGCCGACTTTAGTACGCTGTTAAATCAGGATACGGCTGACCCCCTGCCGCAACTGCAGCTGCTGTTTCCGGCCAGTACGCCACCGGTGCTACGCCAGCAGGTCAGGTCGGCGGTCACGCTTGGCCTGGCGCAAACCCGCTTGCAGGCATTTTTACGCGCCAACGACATGTTGTCTGATGAGCAAAGCCTGGCCCAGCAACTGGCTATTGTACGCCAGCAAACCGACAGCACGCTGGCTGAACAGGACAAGGGCAGCCAGGGCCGGGTATTTAGCCAGGCTAATGCCAGCCAGCACAGCGTGCCGGCATGGCTGATCTTCGGCATGTTTTTCGTCATGTTACCGATGGCGAATACCCTGTTGTCTGAACAGCAAAGTGGCACCTTGTTGCGGTTAAAAGCCGCGGGTTTACCGCCGTTAACCCTGGCAGCAGGCAAGTGCCTGCCGTATTTTCTGCTGAATCTGCTGCAGTTTGCGCTGTTGCTGGGTGTCAGCTACCTGCTGTTGCCGGTGCTGGGGCTGGCGCCATTGCAACTGCATGGCAGCCCGGCCGCTTACCTGCTGTTGGCCTGCGGCATAGCGCTGTGCAGCAGCTGTTTTGGCTTTTTAATTGCCAGCCTGGTACGCAGCAGTGAACAAGCCATTATGCTCAGTGGCGGCTGCAATATTATCCTGGCCGCCATTGGCGGCATTATGGTGCCTGTATCCGTTATGCCACAGGCCATGCAGCAGGTCGCTGCCCTGTCCCCTATGAGCTGGGCGCTGGACGGTTGCCTGGCGTTACTTACCGGGCATGGCGGCATTGCCGATATTGCCCCGTCAGTGGTAAAACTGACCCTGTTTGCGCTGGGCAGTTTTGCACTGGCGTACTTTATTTATCAATACAAACTGAGCCGGATAAAATGGACCGCACTTTACTAAGTGAACAATTAAAACAATTGCTTATCACTGAATGTGACAAGGAAGACGAGCTGAACTGGCAGGATATTCGTAATGACGAAGCGTTGTTTGGCAGTAACAGCCGGCTGGATTTAGACAGCCTTGACGCCCTGCAGTTAAGCCTGGCCGTACAAAAGCAATATGGTGTACGCATAGAAGGTGCCAGTCAGGGCCGCAAGGTGCTGCACAGCATTGACAGCCTGGTTGATCATATTCTGGCGCAGGCATGATCCCGGTTTACCTCAGCCAGTTGCATTTGCACTCGGCCTTAGGCACAGATTTAGGACAAGCTGTTACCCGGTATACAGAAGGTGGATTACCGGCCCTCACGTATAGCGCGGGGGCAACACCATGGCCATATTTTGCCGCCCTGGGTACTGCGCCGGCGCTACAGCCACGCTTGCAGGCCCTGCTGCAAAGTACCCTGGATGCTGCCGGGCTGAAAGCGGCAGACTGCCTGTTATTAGTCGCCTCTACCGCGCTGAATGTCAGCGTGCTGGAGCAACAGCTGCAACAGGGGGCAACACTGAGCATGGCACTGTTGCCCTCTTTTGACAGCTTCAGTGCGGGCCTTGATGCCGGGTTTGGTTTTGCCGCTATCCGCATTATAAACACGGCCTGCACCAGCGCCGCCAATGCCTTGCTGTATGGCCAGCGTATGCTGCAGGCCGGTTTGTATCGTCATGTGCTGGTATTGGCCTTTGAGCCGCCGGGCAGTATTACCCGCTCAGGTTTCAGTGCGCTGGAGCTGACCAGCCCTAGCGGGCAATACCGGCCGTTTCATCCGCAGCGGGATGGCCTGATCCTGGGTGAGGCCTATGCCACTGCCGTACTCAGTACCACGGCAGATAAGGCGCCGCTGGCGGCACTGCTGGGCGGCTATAGCGCCTGTGATACCTATAACATCACCACCACCGCCGAAGATGGCAGCCATATTGCTAACGTGATGCAGCTGGCGTTGCAGCAAACGGCAATCGGCATTGATGATATTGCCCTGCTGAAACTGCATGGTACTGCGACATCGGCCAATGACACGGCCGAGTACAACGGTGTCATGCGGTTTTTTGCTGCTAAGATGCCGCCGCTGGCGGTATTAAAGCCTTATCTGGGCCATACCCTGGGCGCCTGTGGCCTGAGTGAACTGGCGCTGCTGTTTGCCAGCCTGCAACAGGGCGCACTACCGGTATTACCCTATGCCAGCGCTGCCAGTTTACCTTTTGCCAATACGCCGTCAGGCGTGCAGCCACAGGGTGTAGTGATGGCTAATTTTTTTGGTTTTGGCGGCAACAATGCCAGCTTACTGTTGAGGACATGCTGATGTTCAGTGTGATACAGCATCACCAGCTGGAGCTGGATGCCAGCAGCAGCGACAAGGCATTAAAGCTGATGCTGGGCCAGCAGTTGGCGCAAATGCCGCGGCGCATGGACCGGCTGGCCCTGCTCACGTTATTACTGGCCGCGCCTTTTCGTGGCACATTAGCCCGCGGCAGCGGCATTTACCTGGCCGCGGATTACCCGTCGCTGGCCAATATGTATGCCTTACTGGATACCGTGGTGGTGCAGCAGCAGCTGCCCAAACCGTTTGAGTTCGTTAACAGTGTCAGTAATGCGGCCTGCTTTTATGCCGCGCAGATGCTGGAGCTGGACGGGCCCAATGTATTTATTGGCGCCGGTACAGCACCCTGGCAGCCGTTGTCTGAGCTGGCGTATGCCGATTTACATTGCAACATTGTACCGGAGGCCTTGCTGATCCGCTGTTTGCAGGGCGATAACCAGCTAAGCGGGCAGGCTGTGCATGTACGTAGCGGCAACTGGCGGCCAGCACACTGGCAGTTCAGTGACTTTGCCAGCGCGCCGCGTTAAGCGGCGCGGGTTTTACTCCAGGCGGCCAGTTGTTGCAGCAGTTGCCGTTCCTGGTGCGCCAACTGGCGTAGTGCTGCTGCCAGCGGGGTAAAATCGGCACTGCTCTGTTTGGCTTTGCAGTACTGCACCAGTTGGGCGGCAAAACGGCGCCAGTCATCGCCAATCAGAGTCATCTGGCTGGCCGCGGCATGCAATACCGGTTCATTCAGCTTGTGCGCTGCTTCCTGCAGAAAAGATGCATACATAAAACGAAAGCCGGCCCCGCCGGTGCCAATTTCTTCCTGCATCCGCACTATATGGGTCAGGTACAGGCGGTTGTATTTGACTGCCGCCGGGTCCAGTTTTTCGATTTGCTTTGCCAGGTGCAAAATGCCACGGACACCAATCCAGGGTAAAGGCAAACCATCCAGAATACGGCTGGTTGCTTTAATGCTCTGGCGGATCAGCACGGGCCAGTCCGGCGCAGCCGGCGTTTTGCCCAGCGTGTACATCAGGCCTTTGGGTGCCAGCGCGCCTTTGGCAAAGCGGGCTTTACTTAACGCTGCGGCGTCGCATTGCACCACCTGTTCAAATACCGGGTCGCTGATCAGGTAGTTGTCATGTTCCTTGCCGTATACCAGCAGATTATGCGCATTAAAATGAAAGCGCATTTCAGGCGGAAAATACGGCAGCCAGAATACACTGGTCTGCAAACCTACCGCCTGTTGTCTGGCCAGGGCCTGATCCAGCGCTTGCTGCCCGGCCCCGGCGCTGCTGAAACGCTGGCTGCGGATGTCCAGCCCCAGCCGTTTATTCAGCGTATTAATAATATGCCGTGGCGGCATACGGTAGGCAATCAGGGGCATACCGTTGAGTTTGACAATGGGCAGATAGGCAAACGCCAGTGCCGAGGACAACCCGAATACCATAGGTTCACTGATGGCAAAACCGGCATTGGTCAGCAGGCTGGACATTACACCGCTTTCGCAATGGGCACTTTGTTGATGGGTAAAGGTCATGTTATTCCTGCTGGTAGGCTTGCAGCTGGGCCAGCGGCACAGCTAAGGCATCGCTGTAGCGTTGCAGTATGGCGGCAGACAGGCGGCGGTAGCGGGCGGGATTAAAATGACGCCGTATGCGCCAGCGCCAGAAGCCACTGCTCTGGCTTAAACCCGTTTCATCCAGCCTGGCCTGGTACATCAGAAACGGCAGTGGTGACAACTGCCCCTGCTGCCACTGGTTATAGGCATCCTGTGCCTGCTGTTGCAGCGTTTCTACCGCCAGCGTGGTGGCAAAGGCTTCGGTATCCCAGCCACTGCTTTGCGTGCCAGTGTAACGGCCATCGTCAGTGGTCACATACAGCAGCTTTTTATGGCCGCCGTAGCTGCTGCTATCATGCTGTGGCACGTCATCAAGCTTCATGGCCAGCCACTTCCAGTAACATAAAGGCGCTGGAGAAACGGCCGCTTTCCGGGATATAGCACAGGATCTTCTCACCCGGCTTTAACCGGCCGCTGTGGAACAGTTCTTCCAGCATAATAAAAATAGAGGCTGAGCCGGTATTACCTTTGGTCGTAAGATTGGTAAACCATTTTTGCTGCTCAATAACAAAATTAATGTTCTGCAGGCCTTGCAGCAGGCGATCACGGAAGTATTCCGATGAGTAGTGCGGCAGAAAATAATCAATCTGCTCCGGCTGCATGGGGTGCTTTTGCAACACGCGCTGCAGCGCCTGCTCAACGGTAACCGGTACTATATTATCGTTCAGCAGTTTTACATCCTGCTTGACGGCCATGACCGACTGCTCCGAGCGGCTGGCGGCATCGTACCGGGTCCAGCCCTGCAAGCCGGCGTCAGTTTGCTCCGCCCCGGCATACATACAGGCCGGCAACTGATTGGCAAACGATATAATGTCAATCCAGTGAATGCGTAAGCTCAGTCCGTCAGTTGCCGGGGTATTCTGCAGCCAGACCGCACCGGCACCGTCTGACAACATCCAGCGTAAAAAGTCTTTTTCAAATGCCAGTTCCGGCTGTTTGCCCAGCTGGGCCAGTTTGGCGTCGGCTTCGGCGGTAAAGTTGCGCGCATGCATCATATTGGACGCCACTTCAGAGCCGCAGGCTACCGCATTGCGGCTGTTGCCGCTGGCAACGCTCATCCAGGCGTATTTCAGGGCTGTAATACCACATAAGCATATCCCTGCGGTAGCAACCACTTCGCATGGCGGGTTACCCAGTTCACCGTGTACCATAACGGCATGGTTTGGCATCAGCTGATCGGGTGCAGAACTGCTGGCCGCCAGGCATTCTATGCTGTTCAGCTGCTCAGTGCTGGTACACAGCTTACGAATGGCTGCTGCGGCCAGCTGCGCATTGTTCAGGCCGGGTTCGCCGGTAGCAGGATCGATAACATAATGGCGCTGGGTAATACCGTTACTACGCAAAATTAACCGCCTGGCACGGGAGGGCTTATTACCCACCAGGCCAAGCCGGCTTTCCATTTGCTCATTTGACACCGCATCGAATGGCAGCTCTGCTGCAATGCGGCTGATATAAACCGGATGTGTCGACATCAAACTCCCTTCAATTCACGTCTTAAACTGTCTGTACTGCCCTATTCACCGGACGGGGCGGCAAAATAGCGTTTTTGCCGGGCAATGCGCTTCCTGGTCAAAGGTGCCAGCAGCTTTTTCAGCAGCGCGGTCACCGGTACTACCGTAACAATTAACGTCAGCAGAAAACACACATATACCATCAGGCCGAGCTTGCGCCGCAGGCTGTGCTCTGGCCCCAGCTTGTATAATAACCTGGCCCAGATACCAAAGCTGTGGTTGCCCACGCGCTCACTGGCAATCAGTTTTTCATTAATCGTTACGGCCTGCAGCCCGTGCAGCATACTGCTGCTAATGGCGCTGTCGTCGGCCTGCAGGCGCTGTGCAATTCTGTCACCAAAGCGGCTGGCGGCGGCAATATCCTGCTCGCTGATCCCTGCTTTGGGCAGCCAGCGTTTTGCCTGTTGTTTACCGGTAAACATCCACATTGGCGTGGCAACAAAGCTGGCGGCACTGCCGCACTTATCAACCAGCGCGATATTATCCACCAGATTTGCCTGTAGCCGGGTTAAATGTGCCTTAACCTTCTCCTGTGCCATCAGCCACATATTGCGGCAGCCAATTAAGGTGACAACCGGTGTGTTGTAAAACAACTGCTGCGCCAGCGGCGTTTGCAAAAAGCTGCTGACCGGCCGAGATGGCGATAAAAACCACACCTGATAGGCCAGAATGATCAGGTCATACTGGTCTGCTAACGGGGTGGTGGGTGGTTGCAGCGGCTGCGGAATTTGCAGGACGGTTTCCGGGAAAATAGTGAAAAAACGGACAAAAGGCCATGGAAACGGATAGGGCGTAACAGGCTGCAGCGGCAGAAAATCAACCTGAATCGCATCAGCCTGCTGCAAGGGCGCACAAACAGACGAAACCAGCCTGTTAAGCTGGCCGGTTTGCGAGTAATGTATCACTAAGACTCTGCGCATCTTGTGCTGTTATTTCCTGCTGCCGCTATCAAACCGGGGATTTTGCACGTTAATATCCTTGCAGGTCAATAAATATTAGGTTGGGGTATTTTTAATTTATTTTTACCGGCACTTTATATATGATACGGCGCTTTTAATGCCGCTGTTTTCGGTGATAAAGGTGATGGCTACATGGAACTGTATATAAAATCCTGGGCAATCTGGATGCCGCCGCCAGATGACGGCAGCTCCGCCAGTGCAGAGGCGGCAGTGCAGCCCGCATTAAACCAGATCCCGGCTATGACACGGCGGCGCCTGAGCAAACTGACGAAGCTGGCGTTTGATGTCGCCTTGCAGAGCAGTGCCCGGCAGGAACATAAGGCGCTGCCTACGGTCTTTGCATCCCGCCATGGCGATTTACATAAAACGCTGCTGTTATTGCAGCAACTGGCCAGGCAGGAAGCGTTATCGCCATCGCAATTTGCGTTATCGGTACACAATGCTATCAGCGGTCAGTTCAGTATATTCAGTCAGAACCAGGCAGACAGTAATGCTATTGCTGCCGGCGCCGACAGCCTGCATTATGCCGTGCTGGATGCCGCCGCCCGTTTTTGCAGCGAGCCGGATTTAACCGAGTTGCTGGTGGTCTACGCCGATGAGCCGGTACCGGAGCCGTACCAGGCATTTTGCCAGGACCCGTCAGTGCCGGTTGCACTGGCATTGTTGCTGCACCGCAGTGAAGGCCAGGCCGTGCAGTTTACGATGCACAGCGATGCCGCCAGCCAGGCAGAGCCTGATCAGGCGCTTAAATTACTGGCATTTTTACAGGGCGGGCAGGCCGGGTTAGTCCTGGCGGGGCAGCAACGCCAATGGCAGTGGCGCAGGGCGGATGCATGCAAAAGTTAAATCACTGCTACCGCATTCTGGCTACCGGCTTTTGCTTTGCGGTGTTTGGCATCGGCGGTGTGCTGCTGTCGCTGACGGCTTTTCCGTTGCAGCGTCTGTTTATCCGCGATGCCGAGCAACGTAAACGCCGCGCCCGCCATACAGTACATGTGACATTTAAAGGTTTTATTGGCCTGATGCGGTTTGTCGGCATTTTTAACTTTGATTTTGCGGCTGCAGCTGAACTGCGCCGGGCCCGTGGCCAGATCATTATTGCCAACCACCCCAGCCTGATTGATGTGGTGGCGCTTATTGCCATGACACCGCAGGCCGATTGCGTGGTCAAGGCGCAGCTGTTCCGTAACCCTTTTATGCGCGGCGTGATTACCAGTACCGGCTATATCAGTAACTCTGATCCGGATAAACTGCTGGACGACTGCGCGACGTCTTTGCAAAAAGGCAATAATCTGATTATTTTTCCGGAAGGTACCCGCAGTACACCGGGTAGCGGGCTGTCTTTTCAGCGTGGCGCCGCCAATATTGCCCTGCGGGCTAAGCGTGGATATATGGCGTTGTATATTCGCTGCCAGCCAAGTACCCTGACCAAACAGGAGCAGTGGTATCAAGTGCCGGCGACTAAACCCACACTGAGTATCCGGTATTTGCAGGATATACAGCTGACGGATTATCTTAAGCAGATGCAGTCACCTTCGTTAGCTGCCCGCCAGCTGACCAGGGATTTACAAACTTTTTATCAACAGGTAGTGAAGCAACATGGACACTTTGAAACTCGAACTTAAGCAGCTGATTATTAATACACTGGAGCTGGAAGATATTACTCCGGATGATATTGATGACGATGCACCGCTATTTGTTGACGGCCTGGGGCTGGATTCAATAGATGCGCTGGAATTAGGCCAGGCCCTGAAAAAACATTACAATATTAAACCTGATGCGAATTCTGAACAAAACAAGCAGCACTTTGCCAGCCTGAACAAACTGGCTCTGTATGTTACGCAGCAACAGCAGTAAGCGGAGCAACCAATGAAAACCAAACAAGACGTGTTTAACCTGCTGCAGCAGCTGCTGGTAAAAGAGTTTGAACTTGATGCAGACCAGATCAGCCTGGATGCACACCTGTACGAAGATCTGGATCTGGACAGTATTGATGCTGTCGATTTAGTGGTAAAACTGCGCGAAATTACCGGCCGGAAAATTGAACCGGAAGCGTTTAAGTCTGTACGTACGGTTGGCAATGTGGTTGACGCCGTTTATGCCCTGCTTGAGGCGTAATGCGCGGCAAAACCCTGCTTGATACCGGCCTGAAAATCGCATTGCTGTTGTACCCGGTGTATGTCTGGTGGGCTGTGGCGCACTGGCATCCGGCGGCGGCCCTGCTGCCGGTTGCCGCTATTGCCTTGCTGAAGTCCTGCACCGGCGAGGCTGGCCGGGCCGCGCGGGGCTTTTTTCTGCTGACCTGTGGCGGCCTGATACTGGCAATGCTGCTGGGGCAGGCTGAGCACGCCATGCTGTATTACCCGGTATGGATGAACGCCGGTATGTTATTGCTGTTTGCCTCATCACTATGGTTCCCGCCTACCGTTGTCGAGCGCATTGCCCGGTTGCTGGACGGTGAGCTGGATCAGCGTGCGCTGGCCTATACCCGCAAAGTGACCCAGGTATGGTGTGTGTTCTTCCTGGGTAACGGTGCTATCGCCTTTGCCACTGCCTGGTGGGGAAACTGGGATATCTGGCTGCTGTACAACGGTTTAATCGCCTATGTGCTGATGGGATTACTGATGTTTATTGAATGGCAGGTGCGGCGCGTTGTTAAAGCAGCAAAATAGGGATTGGCAGCTGAGCTGGCCAGCAGCGGCGCAGCCGCTGTTTACCGACGGCAGCGACATGATCACCGCGCAGCAGTGGCAACAGCAGTTGCAACAGCTCAAAGCCTTTATTGTTACGCAACCGGGCAGCTCGGTGTTGTTATATCAGCCAGACAGCCTGTGGTTTTCATTATGGTTTGTTGCGTTATGCCAGCTGGGTAAGCACATTGTGCTGGCACCGGATGACCAGCCGCACACCCTGCAACTGGCGATGTCGCATTGTGACTGGCAGGCACCGCAAAGCCTGGCTGTTGCCAGCGCCTGCAGCGATACCCCATATCAGCCGGTATTGCATCTTAACGCCGGCAGCCGGGTCAGCTTTTTTACCTCTGGCTCTACGGGGGCGCCCAAGCTTATCAGCAAGCAGCTGTCGCAGTTATTACTGGAGGTGCAAACACTGCAGACGCAGTTTGCGGCCGGCTTTAGCGGCCAAACGCTGTTTGCTGCCACGGTGTCTTACCAGCATATTTACGGTTTGCTGTTTCGTATGCTGTGGCCATTATGTTACGGCCATGTGCAATACCGGCAGCAGCTGAGCTACCTGGAGCAGTGGCAGGCACTGTTGCAACGCTATCAGCTGGTGTTTATTGCCAGCCCGGCGCATCTGGCCAGGTTTGATGATATTGGCATTCTTGCGCCTGTTGCCGGGCGCTGCCTGCGTATTTTCAGCTCGGGTGGCCCCTTGGCCGATGACGTCCCTGAGCGCTATAGCCGTGAGTTGGGGCAGGCGCCGACCGAAGTGTTTGGCAGCACCGAAACCGGGGGTATAGCGTTCCGGCAGCGCAACACGGCAGATGCGCCCTGGCAGGTGTTTGCCGGTGTCAGTATTGGCCAGGACGGACAGCAGGCGCTGCAGGTCAATTCGCCTTACCTTGACGGCAGCGGTACTTACACCACTTCAGATCAGGTCGAGTTGCTGAGCACGCAGACATTCCGTGTGCTGGGCCGGTTAGACCGGATCGTTAAAATTGAGGAAAAACGCTTATCGTTACCCGAGGTGGAGCAGCATTGCCTTAGCTGCCCGCTGGTGGCACAGGTTGCTGCCGTGGTATTACGCCAGGCCAAAGCCCAGTTGGCGCTGGCAGTGGTGCTGACAGCGGCAGGCGAGCATTTATTGCAACAACAGGGTAAACTTGCGGTAAACCAGCAATTAAAGCAACATTTACTGCAACGCTTTGAGCGGGTAATGTTACCAAGAAAATTTCGCTACGTGGCCGCGCTGCCCTACAACCAGCAAGGCAAGCTGCCACTGCTGCAACTGGAAGCACTGTTTTATCATGACTAACTTATTTCCTGTGGTACAGGTACTGCAACATCACGACAACAAAGTTGAACTGCAACTGGGTATCAGCCCTGATATTGCCTATTTTGACGGCCATTTTCCGCAGGCGCCGGTGCTGGCGGGGGTCACCCAGCTCCATTGGGTGGTGCAGTATTGCCGGCAATACTTTTCGCAGCTGGCCGACGTTGTATCGGTAGAGGTACTGAAATTTCAGGTGATGATCCGCCCTGGCGACAGTTTAACCCTGCTGCTTGAACTCAGCGCCGGTAACACCACGCAGTTCAGTTATTACAAAACAGGGCAGAAAGTTGCCTCAGGCCGGCTAAAGTGGACGCTGCAAGGCGATGAATAACTGTTTTATCATTCCGATCTACAACCATCACGACACTATTGCCCACACGGTGCGGCAGCTGTTGTCATTTGGCTATCCGGTCATTATTGCTGATGACGGCTCGGATACTGCCACCAAGCAGGTGCTGGCCGAACTGGCAGCGCAGCATACGCTGGTTGATGTGATCACCCTGCCGGAAAACAGCGGCAAAGGTGCCGCTTTGTGTCAGGCTATGCTGCATGCGTACCAGCGGGGGTTTAGCCACGGCTTGCAGATCGACGCCGATGGCCAGCATGATATTGCCGATATTCCGCTGTTCTGGCAAAAAGCCGCACAGCAGCCGGAGGCATTGATCAGCGGTGCCCCGGTATACGACAGTTCTATGCCGCTGGGACGCAAAATTGGCCGGGAGATCACCCACTTCTGGGTGCGGCTTGAAACCCTGTCGCTGCAGATCAAAGATTCGATGCTCGGGTTCAGGGTCTATCCGCTGCACAGCAGTGTCGGGATGCTCCGGCGTTACCGTATCGGCCAGCGCATGGATTTTGATACCGACATCATGGTGCGGCTGTTCTGGCACGATGTTCCCGTGTGTTTTATCCCGACCCGGGTGATTTACCCGCAGGGCGGCCGTTCGCATTTTAATATGCTGCGCGACAACTGGCTGATTAGTAAAATGCATACCCG
>CAZEGA010000027.1:0-6568 GCA_964511675.1 uncultured Rheinheimera sp. | reverse complement strand
CGCAAGCAACGGGTAAAATATGGCTGATAAATCAATGCATTGGGCCGGCAGGGCAGAAAACGGCAGCTATCTGGCGCTCCGCCTGCTGTTAACCCTGTACCGCTTTGGCGGCAAGTGGCTGATCATGCTCAGTCTGGCGCCGGTGCTGGCGTATTTCTTTTTAAAAGACCGCAATGCCCGTAGTGCGTCGTTGCAGTTTTTACAGCAGGTGCATCAATACAAGGGGGCGCAAAGCCCGTTTAAGCGTACGCCGGGATACTGGCAAAGTTATCAGCATTTCTGGCAGTTTGCGCTGGCGGCACTGGCGAAAATTGACGGCTGGCTGGGCCGTATTGCGCAGGACAGTGTGACATACGGCGGTAACCTGTCATTTGAAACTATTGTGTATTCCGGTAAAGGTGCAGTGTTAATCGGCAGCCATTTAGGTAACCAGGAAGTCTGCCGGGCGCTGGTACACAGTAAGTATCCGGTGCGGATTAATATCCTGGCCCATACCCGGCATACGGCCGCGTTTAACCGCATTTTAAAAGAAAGCAACAGCGATGTTGATCTGCACCTGATTGAAGTGACAGAACTGACGCCAGCGGTGAGCGTGATGCTGAGCGAATGCATAGAGCGGGGCGAACTGGTTGTCATTGTCGGTGACCGTATTTCGGCACAGGCGCCGGAGCGGTCGGTCTGGGCAGATTTTCTCGGTAAGCCGGCACCCTTTGCCATTGGCCCCTGGGTGCTGGCCAGCGTACTGCAGTGCCCGGTGTACCTGATGTTTTGTCTGAAACAGCCAGGCGGATACAACCTGATGTTTGAACCTTTTGCTGAGCGCATTGATATACCGCGCAAACAGCGGCAGCAGGAGCTGACCAGGCTGGCACAAAGCTACGCCACGGTGCTGGAAACCGTGGCGTGCCGCTACCCCTTACAATGGTTTAATTTTTACGATTTCTGGCAATTGCCCGTTGCCGGACAACACAAGGAACATTCTGGTGACAACAGTAGTAACTGATTCTGCTATGCATACCTCTTCCGCCGCCGTCACCTTTGGCAATGGCTGGATCAGCATTGAACATATCAACGCTGTGGCCCGGCAACACCAGAGCGTGGCCCTGAGCCAGGACCCGCAATTTCAGCGCCGGATAGATGCCGGTGTCGCCTTTTTAGATAAACTGCTGGAAGAAGACGGCGTTATTTACGGCGTAACCACCGGCTATGGCGACAGTTGTACGGTAAAAGTACCGCTGTCCCAGGTATATGAACTGCCCATTCATCTGACCCGTTTTCATGGTTGCGGCCTGGGTGACTATTTCACGCCGGAACAGGGGCGTGCCATTCTGGCCACGCGGTTATGTTCACTAACCCAGGGCTACTCCGGTGTCAGCTGGCCGCTGCTGCAGCAACTGAGTGCTTATTTAAATCATGACATAGTGCCGCGTATCCCGCAGGAAGGCAGTGTTGGTGCCAGCGGGGATTTAACGCCGTTGTCCTATGTTGCGGCCAGCCTGATTGGTGAGCGTGAGGTGTACCACAAAGGCGAAATCCGCCAGGTAGCGGATGTGCTGCCGGAACACGGGCTGGCGCCGATCCGGCTGCGGCCCAAAGAAGGCCTGGCTATTATGAATGGCACCGCTGTGATGACGGCACTGGCCTGTCTGGCCTACCAGCGCGCGGAATACCTGACGCGCTTATCCAGCCGTATTACTGCGCTGGCCAGCCTGGCGCTGCAAGGCAACAGCAACCATTTTGACGATATTTTATTCAGCGTGAAGCCACATCCCGGCCAGAATGAAATAGCCGGCTGGATCAGGCACGACTTAAACCACCATGAGCATCCGCGTAATTCCGACCGCTTGCAGGACCGCTACTCTATCCGCTGTGCGCCGCATATTATCGGCGTGCTGCGCGATGCCCTGCCATGGTTTAAGCAAACCATCGAGAATGAACTGAACAGTGCCAACGATAACCCGATTATTGACGGCATTGGCGAACACGTACTGCACGGTGGCCATTTTTACGGTGGCCACATTGCCATGGTCATGGACAGCATGAAAACGGCGGTAGCCAATCTGGCCGACTTACATGACCGGCAAATGGCGCTGCTGATGGATACCAAGTTTAACAACGGCTTGCCGTCAAACTTATCTGGTGCCGCGCCAGAGCGGCGCTATATCAACCATGGCTTTAAAGCCGTGCAGATTGGTTGCAGCGCCTGGACGGCCGAAGCACTGAAACTGACCATGCCAGCCAGTGTGTTTTCCCGCTCTACCGAGTGCCACAACCAGGACAAAGTCAGCATGGGCACCATAGCCGCGCGCGACTGTCTGCGGGTGTTGCAGCTAACCGAGCAGGTGGTGGCGGCCTCCTTACTGGCCGTGCAGCAGGGCGTGCAACTGCGGATCAAGCAGGGCGGCTTAAGTAACGCCAGCCTGAGTGCTGACATACAGCAGATGTTAAGCCAGCTGCAGCAGGATTACCCATTGCTGCAGGAAGACCGGCCGCTGGAATCCAGCCTGCGCCAGCTAATTGCACAGGTGCAGCAACAACACTGGCCGCTGTATCCGGAGACGGCGCATGCAGAATAAAGACCTAAAGTGCGCTGAGGTGATCATCGATGTGCCCTTTTTTGATGTCGATGCCATGCAGGTCGTCTGGCACGGCCACTATGTCAAATATCTGGAGGTTGCCCGTTGCGAGCTGCTGCGCAGCTTTAACTACGATTACCTCGATATGCAGGCCTCCGGCTATATGTGGCCTATTGTCGATCTGCAGATTAAGTATGTCGGTTCGGCCCGCTTTGCCCGCAAGATTAAAGTGTTGGCCAAGCTGAAAGAATGGGAGAACCGGTTGCGTATTGACTATCTGATCACCGATGTCGACACCGGGAAGAGGCTGACCAGGGCCAGCACCACCCAGGTGGCCATTGAAATAGACACCATGCAGATGTGCTTTGAATCACCGGCGGTGTTGTTTGACAAACTCGGATACCCTAAACCATGAACCGGCGCACGGTGTTATTGCTGCTGTTGATGACGTTGCCGCTGCCCGCTGTAACGGCAGAGCAGACTGCATCCCTGCTGCGGTTTGCACCATTGCAGGGGCAGCTGGGTTTTGTACAGCAAAAAACCGTGCAGGGTTTACCTGTACCACTGCGTAGCAGCGGCTATCTGCAATTCAACACCGACCATCTGCTGTGGCATACCACCACACCGGTGGATACCCGACTGCTGATAAGCCCGGCCGGAGTCAGCCAATGGCAGCAACAGCAATATGTTGCCGTTGCCGGCAGTGAGTTTGTGGGCCAGTTACTGCTGGCCGTGCTGCAACAGCAGCAGGAATTTATTCTGGCGCATTTTCAGCTGACAGCCGGGCAGGATAACTGCCTGCTGCTGCAGCCGTTACAGCCCCCCCTGGATCAGCTGTTCCGCCAGATTGAACTGTGCGGGCAACACAGCCTGGAGCACCTGATCCTGACTGAACTCAATGGTAACTATACGCAGATCAGCCTGCAGCCTGCAGCGGATACCCCCTGAGTATGCAGCGCCATTTGCCCCTGATCCTGTGGCTGTCAGCGGTAGGCCTGATGTTGCTGTATGTACTACTGCAACTGCCGCAGCGGCACTGGAACAGCAGTATTACTGCCGTTATGCCCGGCGCCGCTGCTCCCTGGCAACAGCAGTTAATGCAGCAAAATAGCAGCAGCCGTCACCTGAGCCTGCTGTTAACCGGGCAACCGCTGCCGCAACTGCGTCAGGCCGCCGCAACATTACAGCAGCAGACGCTGCCGGGCCTGAGCTGGTATCAGCCGGGCAGCTTAATGCAGCAACTGCAACAGCAATATCAGCAGCATCAGTCCTTGCTGGTATCAGCGGCAGCCCAGGCACAATTGCAGCACGGGCAATACCAGCAACTGGTGGATGCCGCCTGGCAACGCCTGTTCAGCCCGGCCCCCTTACTGGCTGATGCTTTGCAATATGATCCCCTGCTGCTGACCCAGCAGTTTATCGAACAGCAGGCGGCACCTTCCGCTCTGCTGCCACGGCAGGCCTGGTTTGAAATCAGCGAACCGGCGGCTATTGTGCTGCATGCCAGTCTGGGTGTAGATCCATTTGACCGTACTGCCAGCGGTAAACTGGCCTTGGCATTAGAACAGCAGTTGCAGCAGCTGCAGCAACAATCACCGCAGCTACAGCTGGCCCGCAGCGGAGTGTTATTTCACGCAGTACAGGCGGCAGATAATGCCAGCTTTGAAATGCAGTTTTACGGCGGTTTGTCATTGGTGGTTATCCTGCTGCTGCTAGGTTTCAGCTTTTACAGCATCAAACCCCTGCTGCTGGCCGGTGTGGTACTGGGGTGCGCCACCCTCAGCGGGCTGGCAGCCTTGCTGTTACTGGTGCCACAGCCGCATGTGTTGTCACTGGTGTTTGCCACTACGTTAATTGGTATCGCCATTGACTATTCCTTCCATGGCATGCTGGCGGCGAATAAAGGCCGGCGCTATTTTCGTGCCATGCTACCCAGCCTTGCGCTGGGCCTGTTGACAACGTTGCTGGGTTACCTGACCCTGACCGCACTGCCCTTTGCGCTGTTAAATCAGGTGGCCATTTTTATGTGTGCCGGTTTAACGGCCGCTTTTATCAGTGTCTGGCTGTTGTTTCCATACTGGCTGGCGCCACAGAGCCTGCATAATAACCCCAGGCTGCTGCAATGTTGTGAGCGGATCACTGCCGGTTATAGCAGGGCCAGCAGCGCCGGTATATGGTTTGGTGCTGTGGTGCTGACTGCACTGATCAGCCTGTTGCTACTGAGCCAGGCCCGTTTTGTGGATGATGTCCGCCTGTTTAACCAGAGCCCGGCCAGTTTGCTGGCACAGGAACAACAGGTGCGCAGCCTGGGCCAGCAACAATGGGACAGCCGTTTTATTGTAGTGCTGGCCGATAGCGCTGAGCAGGTATTACAACGCGAGCAGCAACTGCTGCCGCTACTGCAAACATGGCAGCAGCAGGGCTGGCTGCAGGGCTGGCAGGCGCTGTCGCAGCAATTGCCACCGGTGCAGCAGCAGGATGCACTGCAGCAACAATTGCAACTGGCCTACCAGAGTGAACCGGTGCAAGCCTACCTGTCGCAACTGCAACTGAGCGCACCGTTACCGCGTACAGAGCGCCTGCAGCCGGATAACTTTCACTCCCCGCTGCTACAACAGCTCTTCAGCCTGCCGCAACATAATGCCAGCGTGATCCTGCTCAGTGGCGTGACTGTGCCGGAGCATGGACGGGCTCAGCTCAATACCTTGCCCGAGGTGTACTGGCTGGACCCGATTGCAGATACTAACCATATCCTCAGCCAGTTGCGCAGCCAGCTGGCCTATTGGTTATTGCTGGCGGTAGCCGTTACCCTGCTCATTCTGGTATGGCGTCGCGGTATCAAAGCTGCCTGCGCTATTACGCTGATGCTGCTGCTTGCCGTAGGCGGTGCCTTGCTGCTGAGCCAGCTATTACAGCAACAACTGAATATTTTTAATCTGGTGGCCGCCTTGCTGGTACTGGCACTGGCACTGGATTATGGCGTATTTTTTACCGCCAGGTTAAGCAATGCCGATGTATACCAGGCCGTGCTGCTCTCAGCGGTTACCAGCTGCCTGGCGTTTGGTTTGCTCAGTTTCAGCCAGACCCCGGCAGTAGCCAGTTTTGGCTTTACCGTATTTTCCGGCATCGCGCTGGCCGCTGTGCTGGCCCCACTGTTAACCGTAATCAGCGTAAAGGGGTGTGATAAACATGGAACACTTTGATGTCATTATTATTGGCGCAGGCCCGGCTGGCAGTTGTGCCGGTGCTATGCTGGCACAGGCGGGTAAGCGGGTATTGTGTGTTGAAAAACAGCATTTTCCCGCTTTAGCATCGGCGAGAGCCTGCTGCCGCACTGCATGGAATTTCTGGCGCAGGCCGGGCTGGAACCTGCATTACAGCAACAGGCGGTCCAGCTTGGTTTTCAGTTTAAAAACGGCGCCGCTTTTTTAAAACACGGCATGCACACCAATTTTAATTTCACTGAGAAATTCAGCCCGGGTCCGGGTACGACCTTTCAGGTAAAACGCGCTGCCTTTGATAAGCTGCTGGCCGACGAAGCCGCAAAGCAAGGCTTGCAGATCCGCTATGGTGTCAGCGTTACCGCCTTTGACAATACCGATCCGGCCAGAGTTGTGTTAACTGTGCAGGATGAACAACAGCAGTGCCGCCAGCTCAGCGCCGGTTTTGTGCTCGATGCCAGTGGTTTTGGCCGGGTGTTGCCCCGGCTGCTGGATTTGGAGCTGCCGTCAGACTTTCCGGTACGACAGGCCAGTTTTTGCCATATTAAGGATGGCATTACCGATCCGGCCTTTGACCGCAATAAAATCCTGATCACCGTGCATTCTGAGTATGAAGATGTCTGGTTCTGGACGATCCCGTTCAGTGACGGCAGCTGCAGTCTGGGCGTTGTGGGTAAGCAACAGCGGTTTGACCCGCAGCTGTCTGCCGCTGACAACCTGTGGCGGCATATTCAGCAAACACCGGAATTGGCTACCTTACTGGCCAACGCC
>CAZEGA010000026.1:5737-21013 GCA_964511675.1 uncultured Rheinheimera sp. | reverse complement strand
CGGTGATTTCATCCTGCAGATCGGCTTCAATAGTGCCGCGTAAATGCTGGCTTTGTGCTTTTAACCGCTCGTTATCAGACTCGGCACCCTGCACTTTAAGTTCGGGGTTAACTGGATACTGACTCATTAATACACATCCTTCTGATAACGTTTTGCCGCGCGCAGTTCATCTAAATACTGCTGCGCCTGCTCGGCGGTTTTAGCGCCATATTGTTGCACTATATCGATCAATGCCTGCTGTACATCTTTGGCCATCCGGTTGGCGTCACCACAAATATACAGGTGTGCGCCCTGTTGCAACCATTGCCATACCTCAGCACCGTGTTTACGCAGTTTGTCCTGCACATAGACCTTTTGCGCCTGATCGCGGCTAAAGGCCACATCAAGCTTAGTCAGTACACCGCGCTTAAGGTAACTTTGCAGTTCAAGCTGGTATAAAAAGTCCTGGGTAAAGTGCGGATTGCCGAACAACAGCCAGTTTTTGCCACTGGCAGCGCTGGCATCCCGCTGCTGCAAAAAGGCGCGAAACGGTGCTATACCGGTGCCGGGGCCAATCATAATCACCGGCGTATCGTCGTTTTGCGGCAGGCGGAAGTTATTATTCTGCTCAACAAACACCTTAACCTTATCACCCTCGGCCAGGCGCTCGGCAAAAAAGCCCGAGGCTCCCCCCAAATGCGGCTGGCCCCAGGCATTGTAACGCACTACACCAACGGTTAAATGTACTTCATCTTCCACTTCGGCCTGTGACGAGGCTATAGAATATAAACGCGGTTGTTGCTTGCGTAGCGCGTCCACTAACTGCTGGGCGCTAAGCAAACCAGGGTGGTCGCGCACTATATCAATGATCTGCCGCTCGCTGATATAACTGCGCAGCGCAGTTTTATCGACCGCCAGGGCGGCCAGTTCTGTGTTGCCGGTAGCGGCCGCGTATTTTTCCACAAAGGCCGGGTATGACTGCGTCAGCTCCAGTTGTTCTGCCAATGCCTGCTGCACGGTTAGCTTATCACTGCCCAACGTAACAGGGGTATCCGGTGAAATGGCGCTTAACAGCAGCAGTTCGCGCACCAGCACAGGGTCATTGACAAAATATACGCCCAGCGCATCACCCGGTTGATAGCTCAGGCCGGAGCCTGCCAGTGAAATTTCGATATGGCGCACATCTTTGCTTGAATCACGACCGGTAATTTTCTGGTTGCTATACAGTTCAGCACTAAACGGCTGCTGTTTACTGTACTGGCTGGCAGCACCGGCAGTCGCTTCAGCTCCTGGCCAGGCAATCACCTGGGCCGATGGTGCTGCGGCGGCTTTAAGTTCAGGCTCCAACCGGCTGACCAAGGCATCACTCCAGGTTTTGGCAGCAGCATCATAATCAACATCCAGCTCTGCGCGATCATGTACCGCAACAGCCCCCAGCTCGGCCAGGCGCTGATCAAAGTCCTGCGCCGTTTTACAGAAAAACTGGTAGCTGGTATCGCCCAGTCCTAACACTGCGTATTTCAGGCCTGTCAGTTTTGGCGCTTTTTTACTGTATAAAAAGTTATAAAAGCCAACGGCATTTTCCGGCGGCTCACCTTCACCATAAGTCGAGGTGACAATAATCAGATATTGCTCATTTTTCAGCTGCGTGGTTTTGTAGTCTGCCATATCAAGCACATTAGCCACTATGCCTTTGCCCTGTGCGTCTTTAGCCAAAGCCTCTGCCAGATGGCGGGCATTGCCGGTTTGTGAACCAAACAGCACGGTCAGGCTGGCACTGGCAACCGCCGGGGCAGTGACAGCAGCACTATGACCTGCCAACTGGGCACTGGCGGCCAGATAGCCACTAACCCAGGCTTGCTGGATCGGGTTTAACTGGCTGACTAAGCCCTGCAGCTGTGTTACCTGCTGCTCGGATAACGGACTGGCCTGCGCCACTAGTGAAGATAAAAGCATAAAACACCCTGCATGCTAAGATTGCGGGCATTTTAGCCGTCTAAACGTATAAAAGTGAAAGAATGGATCTGTCTTCTTTATTCCAATAAGTAATTAAAAGCATGTTTCGCGGTATAACTGTAGCAAGGTTATCGAGTTGGCTAAATAACTAAAAAATAGTGAAAAACACCATAGGCAGCAGCAATTGTTTTTATTTCCGGAAAACTTTTCCATAAATAACACAGACTTAAATATTGGCATTAAGTTTGTAAGTACTAAATTTGTCATTAACAACGGCCAATCGCCAGAAGGATAACCAGAATGAAAACCTTACTTATCGCTACCGGTTTTGTGTTAACCAGCATCAGCACTACCGCTATGGCGCACGATGATCGCAGTTGTAATATCAGTTTTGATAAAGATTTAGCCATTAACAGTGAACTGGTCAGCATGAAACATGCCGGCACCGAGCTGTGGCGCATTAATAACAACGGCCAGTTATGGCTGCAAGGCAGCACAGTGAGAACGGACCCTGATACCCAGGTACTGCTGCGCGATTACCAGGCTGGTATCCGTGCGCAAACGCTGGAGACCGTGGCACTGGTTGAGGCTGCACTGGTGCTGGCGGCCGATGCTGTCAATTCGGTATTAACTGAGCTGACCGGTGACTCACTGGATAAACACCCGGCACTGCAAACTGCGCTGGATAAGATCACGGCCAGTACCGCCAGCATTGTTGAGCGTAGCGGTGACAATATTTATGTCTATGGCAGCCGGTTTGAGCATCTCGGTGACGCCTTTGGTGATGAATTCAGCCAGGCCATTGAAGAGGCGGTACTACAGTCTATGGGCAGTATTTTCAGCATTATTGGTAAAGCCATGGCCAGCGGCGAAGGCACTTTTGAGCAGCGGATGGAAGCGTTTGGCCGGCGCATGGAACGTTTTGGTAAAGATTTGGAAGCGCACCTGGAACACAAAGCGCAGTTGCTGGAACAGCGTGGCGCAGCCATGTGCGCTAACCTGCAACAGCTGGACGCGCTGGAAACGCAGATCCAGCAAGCCATACCGCAAATGCAGCAGTACGATTTAATTGAGGTTGGCAGCAATAAAAATACGGCATTTTATTTGTTTAATTAAGCTTTCCCTGCCACAGCTTGGCGCGCTGCTCCCATCCTGACAGCGCGTCTTTTTTCCTCAGCACCGGCTACAGGCTTGTACAACATCCTGATAACACTTAGTCTGTCAGCAAAATAATGAGGAAAAATGATGACTATACAACGTATTTTACCCGCTGCCCGTTATTCGGAAGCGGTGATTGTAAACGGTTTAATTTTCTGTGCCGGCATGGTGCCCCAAACCGGCGGCACGGATGCCACTTTGCAAACCGAAGATGTACTGGCCCAGCTGGATACCCTGTTGGCGCAATGCGGCAGCGATAAAACCCAGCTGGTGGATGCCACCATTTATTTAGCCGATATGGCCGATTACAACGCCATGAATCTGGCGTGGGATAACTGGGTAGCACCGGGTTGTGCCCCGGCCCGTGCCACGGTAGAAGCGAAGCTGGCCGATCCGCAGTGGAAAATTGAAATTAAAATTGTCGCGGCGCAGCACAGGTAACGCTGGCCTGCCGCATAATACAGGAGCTGATTATGTCAGCCTTTATGCAAACTCTTCATCACAGCGCGCTGTTTGCCGCAACTGAACTGCGCCGTTTATGTTTTACCCGCTCAGGCCTGATGACGCTGGTGGCAACCGCCGTGATCTGGGCACTGCTGTTTCGTTATGCCATAGTACCGGCGGCCGAACTGATAACCTCGCGTGGTTTTGTCAATATGATCAGCGGCTTGTTTGGCCATGCCGGGTTGGCGCAGTTGAGCCGCTGGCCGGCGCCTGAGCTGGCGGTGTACTGGTGTTTCAGCCTGTTGCTGTTACCGCTGTTCAGCCTGTTTTTTACCGCCAACCAGCTGTGCAGCGATTTAGAGCGCGGCACCCTGCGTTTTCTGGTATTGCGCAGCAGCCGGCTAAGCATAGTGCTGGGCCGTTTTGCCGGCCAGATGCTGGTGCAGGGTTGCCTGATCCTGCTTACTTTGCTTGCCACTCTGGCACTGGCGGCATGGCGCGCCGCTGGCCTGTCATTTGATATGCTGCACAGTTCAGCCGTTATCCTGCTGAATCTGCTGATCGTACTGCTGCCATTTACCGCCCTGATGAGTATATTCTCCGGGCTGGCCCGCTCGGCCAAGCTGGCGGTCAGCCTGGCCATTGTTACACTGGGGCTGAGCTTTGGTTTACTAAGCTGGTTTGTGTTTTATTTCCCGGATTTTCTGTTTGTACTGGGTTATCTGCCCGGCACCCAGGTGATCCAGCTGCTGCCGCTGTATGGCTGGCAAACATTGCAACTTGCGCTGTTACCCCTGGTGCAGACTGCGGTCTTTCTGGCGCTGGCCGCCGTACTGGTTAACAGGAGGGCGCTATGAGCCGCTTAATTTACTGCGCAGGTCTGAGCAAACACTTTGGCCGTAAAACAGCATTACAACAAGTGAGTTTTGAGCTGGAGCAGGGCGATATTGCTGCGTTAATCGGCCCGAACGGTGCCGGTAAAACCACCCTGTTCAGCATTTTATGCGGCTATCTGCATCCGGACAGCGGTAGTGCAGAGCTGCTGGGCTATCCGGCAGGCCACCGCGCGCTGTTTGGCCGTGTCAGTGCCCTGCCGCAGGATGCCCAGTTCGACCCCGGTTTCAGTATTGGCGAGCAGCTGTGCTTTTATGGCCGGTTACAGGGCCTGAGTGCCAAAGCGGCTGCCGCTGAAACGGCCAGGGTGCTGGCGTTGGTTGGGCTGGCTGATGAAACCGGGCAAAAGGCCGGCGCCTTAAGCCATGGTATGCGTAAGCGGGCGGCCATTGCCCAGGCCTTTATCGGTGCCCCGGAACTGGTACTGCTGGACGAACCGACCGCCGGGCTGGACCCGGCCAATGCACTGGCTATCCGCCAGCTGATCAGCAGCCTGGGTGGCAAGGTCAGTTTTTTAATCAGCTCTCACAATATTTTTGAGCTGGAGCAACTGTGTAACAAGGTGCTGTATCTGGATAAAGGCCAGTTGCAGGCCAGCACCACAACCGCAGAACACAGCGAGGTGCAGCAATTTCTGACATTACAGCTGGAACAGGACGGCAGCGAGGCCTTATTACAGGCGCTACGCCAGTTGCCTGGCCTGGTAAACCTGCAGCAGCCACAAAAAAAACAGCTGGTATTTACGGTGCAGTCCGGCCCGGCCGATGATTTTGATCTTCAGTTGCTGCAGTGCCTGGCAGCCAACGGCTGGCGTTACCGCAGCCTGAGCAAAGGCCAGACGCTGGAGCAAAAACTGTTCAGCATAGTGTAGATAGGGTAGCGCGGTTAAAAGCCGCATTGTTGTTGCAGTGCGGCGATATCGTCGGCGGTCAGTGCGCTTTGTGCCGGGTTCAGCGAAAAATGCATCACGGACGCGGCGCTGTCGGTATGGCCCAGCCCCAGCGCATGGCCAAACTCATGCGCTATGGTCAGCTGCAGTGCTGCCGGGGTTTTATAGGCAAAAATAGTCATAGTGCGCGCACCGTTTTCAATTTGCATTAAGCCTACTTCTGCTGTCTGGATCTCCCGCTGCGCTGGCAGCAAAGCATTGCGGTCGGCCACGGTATCGTTCAGGTAATTTTGCTCGCGCATCAGCTGCGCCTGCTGCTCATTTAACTGCTGTGCCTGTTGCTGCAATTGTTGCTGACGCTGCTGTAATGCCTGCTGTTGCTGCTGCAGGGTGGCGATATTACGGCTGCCGGCACGGGCCGCCTGTTGTTCAAAAGCGGCAACATCGGCGGCAAACTGCTGGTTTTGTTGCTCAAATTCCTGCTGGCGCTGTGCCAGTTGCCCGCTCTGGCGTTGCAGTGCTGCCGCGCGCCGGTCAATAGTGGCGTCGTAGCGCTGAATATTGCGCTCCAGCAAGGCCTGTTGCAGCATCTGCTGCTGGCGCTCGTCGTAGCGGAAATTTATCGCAAAGCCATCAATGCTGTCATAACGAAACAGTTCCATAGCAAAGGCATTGTTCCATTGCTGTGCCGCGTTATGTGCCGCCTGCTCGGCCTGCTGCGGTGTTAAGTCAAACGCCGGGTCCAACTGGCCCAGACGCCACAGTACCGGTATTTTGCACAGCTGTTGCTGCATGGTATGGCTGGCGGCGTGCTTCAGCACCTGCGGCAGCGTCTTTTCCTGTCCGGACAGGGCCGATATCAACAGATAACTGGCCAGCAGCATCAGGCCGAAAAACAGCATTCTGGCGATCATTTTCATACAACAGCCTCCGGGTAAAATCTTATTACAAAGCGTGGCCGCCATAGTGACCGGCTTGCTGCTGCATTTTATTGATAAAGAGGCTTATATGTATACCCTGAAAGATGAAACCGGTTTTCCGTTACTGACATAATTTACTTACAATATGCAGATATTGCTGTACTGCCTATTTAACTTTACATTTTTACTGTTGAGTTTGATTCAGATTTCATCTTAAAGCGTTACATTTGTTTACAGTTGTGATAATAAGTCGATCGCTCAAGCAAAATAAGAATCAGGTTGAGTGGTACATTTCCCAAGTTGAAGTATGGAGTAGAACATTTTGAAGAAGATCAATAAATCTATTGTCGCAGTAGCAGTTGCTATGGCGGTCTCAGGGGTTGCGTCTGCCGCAACGCTGGAACAATTCCGCATGGGTGCTGATGTGTCTGTGTATGGCGGTGACCGTAAAGCCTCGTTGCAGCAAACCGATAACGAAACCAAGCAGGCATCGGCATATTTAGTTCAGCTTCATGCCCAGCCAACCAGCTATGCCTTGTCAGATAATCGCTATGACAGGCAACAGGCGCAGCAGTTAACACAAAAAATTGAAGAAATTCAGCAGCAGGTTTCCGCACAATTACTGCAGTTGGACAAAGATGCGCAGGTTCTTACTACTACCAAACATTTAGCCGCATCTATCGTGGTTAAAGCCGATGCCAAAGCATTAGCCAATCTGCAAAAACATCCCGCAGTAAAACAAATTCTGCCAGTGTATGACAGTAAGCCGCTGGTGGCGGCAAGTCAGAGTTATATTAACGCCAAAACAGTGGTAAATGCAGGCACCGCCACGGGGGCCGGTATTAAGGTTGCAGTGCTGGACTCAGGCGTAGATTACACTCATGCTGCGTTGGGTGGTGCCGGTACGGCAGAAGCCTATGCTGCGGCTTTTGCCAATCAGAGTGCTGTTACCTGGCCACAAGGCAAGGTAATTGGTGGTTATGACTTTATTAATAATGACCCTAACCCAATTGACCCGCTAACAGGTGGTCATGGTACGGCAGTAGCCAACTCGGTAAATGGTATTGCGCCTGAGGTGGAGTTTTATGCTTACACCGTTTGTACCGGTACTTGTCCTGGCGTGGCGCAGATTAATGCGCTTGAAGCAGCAATGGACCCAAACGGTGACGGCGACTTGTCTGACCGGGTAGACGTAATCAATATGTCTTTGGGCGGTGACTTTGGTTCTACAAACACCTCTGGTGGTACTCAGCTGCTAATTCAGCGCGCTGTTGAGCTGGGTGTTAACATGGTGATCTCTGCCGGTAATGATGGCCCTAATCCATTTATCGTTGGCGGGCCAAGTACTACACCAAATGCGCTGTCTGTTGGCGCCATGACGCACCCGACAGCAGAAACAACCCTGATTACGACCAGAACTATTGCCGGTAATACAGTGCCAATGGTTGCAGCTGGTTTTAACCCGGTAGCGGCGTTTAGTTTCAGCAGCGTGGAAAATGAACTGGTATATATTGCTGATAATGGCCTGGCGTGTGATGAGTTTGCTGATGATGTGGATTTAACCGGCAAAGCAGTGCTGGTTGATCGTGGTGTCTGTAATTTCACGCAAAAAGTATTAAATGCTCAGGCCAAAGGTGCGGTGTTGGTGATTATAGCTAACAATGCCGCTGGAGCTGGCCCGGTAAATGCTGGTGGCGATGAGCCTGGTATCACTATTCCGGCAGTGGGTATTTCACTGGAAGATGGGGTAATCATAAAAGAATTGCTGGCAGCAGGCACTGCAGTTGAATACGCCATTGTCAGTAAATCCTTTACTACTCCGGGCGCCATTGCCAGCTTTACTTCCCGTGGTCCGGCCATCGACGGTTTGTTAAAACCTGAAATTACTGCGCCAGGTCAGACGATTATGGTAGCGGATGTAGGCACAGGCACCGGCCTGGCGCCAGCAACAGGTACCTCATTCTCTGGCCCGATTACAGCTGGTGCTGTTAGTTTGTTACGTCAGGCGCGCCCGGAGCTGAACGCGTTTGAAGCTAAAGCCATGCTGATGAACACGGCCAACATGAATGTCACCGCAGAGCCGGTAACGCTGAACCCACAGGCCGCTCTGGCGCCAATTACGGCTATGGGGGCAGGCCTGGTTGATGTCGGTAAGGCGGTTGGTTCGCCTGCTGCTGCCTGGGTTTATGACGCTAAATTTGATACTAAACAGGCGGCTCTGTCCTTTGGTTTGCAAACCATGACCGCGCAGTCAACGTTTACTAAAACAGTAACCCTGAAGAACTTCAGCGGACAGGCCCGCACCTATAGCTTAACGGTTCAGGATCGCTTTGCTAATGATACGGCTACCGGCGCGTTAAGCTGGAATATGCCGGCATCAGTGGTAGTTGGCGCTGGCCAGACAGTGCAGTTTGATATTACTTTAACCGTAGATCCGACTAAACTGCAGGCTTGGGAACTGGCTAATGGCAGCTTGGCCAGCCAGAAAAATGACCTGTTAACTACGGTTGAATATGACGGTGCCATTTTGTTTAACGACGGCAGTACAGGTGCAGGTCACGACCTGCATCTGGTATACCATATTTTGCCGAAAGCTAATGCAGATTTGAAAATCCGCTCAGAAATTACCGAAGATGGCATTAAATATGTCGTGCGTAATGATGGTGCTATTACTGCGGAGCCATTTGCCGCACAACTGGTTGCCACCTCTGCTAAAACAGCAGTACCACAGGATTTACGTGCAGCCACACTGGATGTTATTCCGGTTAGCTACTGTTCGTCAGGTTACTTGCTGGCACCTAACTTCACCGTGGATCAACCATTAAGCCATGCGTTGCAGGCAAACTTCACTCTGGTACTTGATATCAACAATGACAATGTGTTCGATTATGAAGTGATGAGTTTATTGTTATCGCGCTTAGGCAACAGCTATCCAACGGGTTATGTGGGTTCTTTCGCTGTACCTTATGGCACCTTAAGCGGTTATGTGGGTGATGCTTTCCATGTCAGCGGCCAGCGCAATATGACACTGACAGCTTGTCTGGAAGATGTCGGCCTGAGTGCGGCCGATATTGGCAGAAACATCACTGTGGCTTATCTGAGCTACAACGATGGTTATAACCTGGGCTTTGCTTTCAGTTCAAGGAACTATGATGATTTAATCTATACCACTGCCACTCTGGCATTGTCACCAGAAGTGACACTGACCGATGCAGTGGGTGAAGAAATCACTGAGCTGGCACCGGGAGCAACTGCTTATCTGAACTGGGAAACCAGCAAAGGCTTTGTATTGTTGTCTGATGCAGGTGATGCTATTGCCGTAGCCGATATTAACGCTGGCAATAAGGCACCGGTAGTTATTGCTAAGCAGGTATTTGCCGTGACAGAAAACGCTGCAAACGGCACTGTGATTGGTAAAGTTGATGCAGAAGTGGACTTTTCATCGCCGGTATCTGAATTTGTTCTGGCAGGTAGCAGTTCAAACGCAGTAACACTGCAAAGTAATGGCGATATCGTGGTCAGCAATAGCGGTTTACTGAACTATGACGCTGGTTTGACACAGATACAGCTGGAAGTGCTGGCGCTGGATACACAAGGTAATGTGTCAGCTCCGGAAATGGTCACTGTCAATGTGGCTAACGTTGCAGATGAAGCACCGTTGGTTAAGATCACGCAGAGTGTTTCAAGCGTTGATGTAGGCGCTGTGGCGGGGACTAAACTGGCTGATATTGCTGTAACCATTGAAGAAGCCGGTGCAACCCTGGCAAATATTACAACAAACAATAACTTGTTTGTTGTAGCTAACAACCAGTTGGTGTTGGCCCGTGTACCTACCAAGGCTGATGTGAAAGCACACAGTGTGGTAGTAACCGCGACAGACTCTTCTGGTATGACCGGTTCTGCAACGGTAAGTGTAACGGTAAACAAGGTATCCAGCGGTAGTTTTGGCTGGTTTGGTTTACTGGCGTTACCATTATTGCTGTTACGCCGTAAGCGTGCGTAATAGCCATTAAGGTAACGGAATAACGCAGGGCACTTGTGCCCTGCGTGCAGATTAATCACAAACCCCGGTGTTAAACACCGGGGTTTGCTATTTTAAGCTATTAACCACCAGTACCGGCTTTTGCACTTTGTCATCAGTAACTAAAGCCTGAATTGGCTGAATAGTTTTCCATCAGCTCATGCTGGTTGCGTCTTTCCGGGCCGGAGTTATTACCCGGTAATAAATCAGCCATTATTTTATCTGCCGCGCTTGCCAGCGTGCCAGCAGATAGAGCAAAGTGCCAAGCAGTATAAAGCAACTGGTCGCAATAACCGACGATAAGCTTACCTGCAGCGCCAACCAGATACAGGCGGCAATGCCCAGTAATGGGATCAGGTAACCGCCCGGCAGTACAAAGCTGGTTGCGGTTGCCAGCTTTGGCCGCAACACCGGCACGGCGGCGCAGGTCAGGCTGTACAGCAAGATGCGTGATACCACAGTGGCGGCCGCCAGCCACAGGAAGGAGCCATACAGCGTTAGCAGCCAGGCCAGCACACCGAAAAACAGAATAGAATTGGCCGGTGTTAAAAAGTTCGGGTGCACCCGGCCAAACCATTGCGGCAGGCGGCCGTCCTGCGCCAGCGCATAACTGGCCCGCGGGGTAGAGAAGATGGCCCCCATTAAATTCGCCGCCACCGAAGCGACCACGCCAATCATCAGCACTACCGCGCCGGTGCCGCCAAATAGCACAGCGGCAACATCCAGTAATGGATTGGTGGAATGGGCAATATCCGGCACGGCAGCAATGCTGACCAGCTGGATACCGATATAGAGCAGAGTGACCAGCAACAGGCCCAGTAGCAGGGCGCGTGGCATATCCCGCGCCGGGTTTTTCGCTTCACCGGCCGGAATAACCACAGATTCAAAACCGACAAAGGCATAGATCAACAGCAAGGTTGCTCCGGCCAGATCCAGCTGATGCTCACCGAATAAGTGGCTGATATTAAAGTCTGGCAGTACCGCAGTACCAAAATAACCGATACCGGCGATCACCAGTAGCAGCAACACCAGAAACTTAACCGCGGTCAGCAGCGCCAGTGAGCGCATAGTGCGCACTGACCCCAGGATATTCACTGCAGTCAGGCTGCTGATAATCGCCGTTAACAGCAGGACCCGGCTACTGCCGCTGGCCGCTGCCGGCCAGAAATAGCCAATGCTGTTGACCAGCAGCACGCTATTGGCCGCAAACGACACCAGCCGGGCAATGTAATACAGCCAACCGGCCTGAAAACCGATAAAGGGGCCAAAGGCGGCGGTGCCGTAACGCACCGGGCCACCGCTGCCGCGAAAGTAGCTGGCCATTTCGGCCATGCTAAGCAAGATCGGTAAAATCAGCAGCGCACAAAACAGGTAAATCAGCGGGCTGAACTCGCCTGCCAGCCTGGCGGCACCACCCGGCAGGCCAAAGATACCGGCGCCTACTAAACCATTAACCACCAGCAACCACAGGCTGAATAGGCCCAGGTTGCGTGGCAGTTTTGTGGTTTTACTCTGTTCAGGCATAAAAGGTTATCCGATATCAGCTGCTGCTCACTATAAAGCGAAAGAGTACGGTATGCACCTTTGTCTGCTGCAACGTTGGATACAGGTAAGGGGTTGTTGCATTTGCTGACGTTAGCAATACCGCGTCTGCGTGTTATTACCCGGATATGCGCGCTGGCGCACCGACAGCCATATTGTTTCGCGGCATAGTGGCCTATACCGACTGTGCGCAATATTGCGCTCTGCCGTGATGAATCAGAGGTCACTATGAACAAGCATAACCCGCAACATCCCACCGACAGGGCGGACAAAGCCGACCATGCCAACAAAGCTGATATGGTGGATAAAGTCGCCGCTGCCCGCCCGCCGCGCCAGCCGTTTACATCTGACAACTTTATTGCCAGCAAAGGTAAAAGCAAATGGTCGCAGCAGGTAAAAGCGGCGAAAAACCAATGGGGCAAGCTTAGCGAAGCCGAATTGCTGAAAAGCGATGGCGATCCGCAGCAACTGGCTGGTCTGGTACAACAGCGCTATGCCATTGAGCACCATGTAGCGCAAAAGCAGGTAAAAATCTTTCTGGATAAGTGCAACATAGCGTAATACCACAGGCGCTCTGACAGCGTAGTACCACCGTTCGGGGCGCAACTTATTAAACAATTGCAGGAAAACATTATGAACATTTATAGCCGTAAATTACTGCTTGCCGCCGGCATTACACTGGCGTTGGGCAACATGGGTGGCGTTGTTGCCGCCGATCACGCCAAAGCTGACAAAACCGGGCCGGTAGTTAATGCCCGGCAGGAAGCGCAAATATGGACGACTTATGCATTGAGTCCTTATCTGCGCGCCAATGATCTGAGCGTCAGTGTAGTGGATGGTAAAGCCACTCTGAGTGGTAACGTGGAAGAGGATGTACATAAAGAGCTGGCGGGTGAAATTGCTGCCGGCGTCAGCGGTATTGATAAGGTTGATAACCAGATCATAGTTGATGCTGATTACAAGGCTGCTGAGCGGGGTAGCGAACGTGGTTATGGCGATATGATTGATGATGCGACCATCACCACGGCAGTGAAATCCAAACTGTTATGGAGCAAGCATACCGAAGGCATGGATACCAAAGTCGTGACCAATGGCGGCAAAGTGGTGCTTACCGGCACGGTAGCGTCGCAGCAGGCGAAACAACAGGCCGAGAAGCTGGCGAAGCATACTGATGGCGTACGTTCGGTGGATAATAAACTGCAGGTCAGTAATAAAGCGGCATCTGGTGCTGCCAGCGACAAAAAAGGCACAGTAATCGCTGACAGCTGGATTACCACCAAGGTGAAATCAACCTATATGTATTCCAGTAATGTAGCCAGTTCTGATATTTCCGTCACCACCAATAGCGGTATTGTCACGCTGGCAGGCAAAGTCAGTAGCGGTGCCGAGCAGGCGCTGGCGATTGAACTGGCACAGAATATCCGGGGTGTGAAAAGCGTATCGTCCAGGCAGCTGATCTTCTGAGCCGCCTTATGGGTTAAGCGGTTGATGGCAGCTTAACCCACCCTTAGCCACCTGACCTGAAAGGCAGATGCCAATGAGCGATATGCAGTACCAGCAGACCAAACCGTACCAGCGGTTCCATGACGCGGTGCTGCAGGCCCATGCCGACACTATGGCTGCCGAAATGGTGCGCATACGCTGTGATGTTATGGTACAGCAAGACCTGTGGTATAAAGAGCAGCAACAGCTGCAACATATCAATGATCAGTATGGTCATGCCGCCGGCGATGCCGTACTGCAGCAGGTCAGTGCGCGTTTACTTGCCATCATCCGTGACAGTGATACCTTAAGCCGACATGGTGGTGACGAGTTTTTATTACTGCTCAGCGACATCAGCCATAGCACGGATGTCACCAGACTGGCCGCTAAGATGGAGCAGGCGCTGGCGCAACCCTATCAGGTTGACGGCAACAGCCTTACGCTGTCGGCCAGTATTGGCATTGCCTTATTTCCCCAGCATGGCGATACCGCTAAAGCGCTGATCAGTTATGCCGATGCGGCTATGTATCGCGCCAAACAGCAGGGTGGCGCCGAGGTCTGCGGCTAAGTTATTACCCTGAGTAAAACTATTGCAGCTAAGCGCGCTGGCGCACCGACGCTGGTGCAGCAGACAGGCATAATATGGCGAAGACAGCGGCAATCTTGCTGCAGTCGCTTTGCTACCGAGGTTATTATGGAAAAGCCAATAGAAACAACACCCGCTCACAACGCTTTCAGTCGTGGTATTGATTCAGCGTCAGGCAGTATGCACAAAGCCATTGACAGTGCGGCGCATGCCGCATCGCCGGCGATTGAGCAGATGACAAACGGTGCACACAGTACGGTGGATAAAATGGCCAATGGTGCCAATCATGCGGCAGAGGCACTCTCTGCAAAGGGGGCACAGTTGCACCAGTTACAACAACAACTGGCCGATGGCACCCGTGCCCAGGTACGCAGTCACCCGCTCTTGTCGCTGGGTATCGCGTTGGCCGGTGGTGTGTTATTTAGCTGGTGGTTAAGCCACCGTGCCAGTGCGCATAATGCCAGCTGATACTACGGAGATACCCGCTACGGCGGGGGTCTCTTCACCGCAGGCGGGTGTAACCGAGGCGGTACAGCTCTGGTGGCAGCAGGCACAGACGCTGGTTTATGACCAGTTACAATTGCTGACCCTGGAAGGCGAACGGGTAGCGCTTAGCATGGTGGCGCTGCTGGTATTTGGTCTGTTGGCCGGTTTGCTGGCATTAACCCTGTGGTTTGCCCTGTTGGCACAAATAGTATTGCTGGCACAGTACAGTGTATTCACAGCTGCACAGGCACTGGGGCTGGCCATGATCGTTAATCTGCTTGGGTTTTGGTTTGTACTCAGGCGCTGTCGTTATTACAGCCGCTTTTTACGCTTTCCTGCCACCTTGCAGAGTCTGCGTTTGGCTGCTGATCCCGTTCATAGCAGGCTGACATGAGCCAGCACAGTCCCCTGAACCAACAAACACTGAACCAGCAAATAGCCAGCCTGCAGCAACAGCTGCCCCGCCAGCGGCAGCAACTGGCGCAACAAACCGCAGCGGTTGGTACGGCGCTGTGCTACCGGCTGGGTTCGCCGTCGGCATTGGCATTAGCAGCACTGACCGGTGTCGTGGGCGGCCTGTGGTTTTATCGCCGCGATACTGATACTGAGGCGGTGCCTGCTGACGATACGGCAATCACACGCCAACAGAGCGGCTCTGGCGTGTGATGTTGCTGCTTTGGTCATGGCGTTCCCTGTTCGGCTGACAAACGCATGGCCAGATCGGCCGGCGGCTCGCCCAGCAGACGGCGATAATCGTCCTGCCCGACCTGATAGCATTCACAGCTCAGGCTGCGCAAGGCGGCACGGTTTAACACGCGGATCATCCCCCTGCTGTAACTGATATAGTGCTGCTGTTGCATCATCCCTGCCGCCACGGTAACACCGCTGCGCCGTACCCCCAGCATATCGGCCAGAAACT
>CAZEGA010000026.1:0-5727 GCA_964511675.1 uncultured Rheinheimera sp. | reverse complement strand
AATAACCAGCGTGCCAGGCGGCGATCCAGCGCATGAAAATGCGCACAGGCGGCGCTTTGCGACAACTGTGACATCAACACAAACAGGTACTGCTGCAAAACATGTTGCAACTGCGGGCATTCAGTGAGCAGTTGTTGCAAGGCGGTAATATCCAGCCGCCATGCGGTGCCTTTGCCCTGCACTACTGCCTGCATGGGGGCGATGCTAACCCCCAGTGCCAGTGTTACGCCCAACATGCCTTCATTACCAATTAAGCCCATTTCCAGCGGTTTGTGCCCGGCCAGTTTGCTGACCAGCGAAATAAAACCACTCATCGGAAAATACAAATAACGGTAGCGCTGGTTAGGTTCGCACAGGATATCGCCAAACTGCAGCTCCACCACTTCACATTGTTGCAGCAACAGCTGGCGCTCTTTGGCAGATAACAGGTCAAGCAAATGATTGGTAATAAGTGGGCTGGTTAAAACAGACATAGCGCGGGCCTTCCTTTAGCACGGGTATTGCCGTAATGGCACAAGACAGGTGCTGTTATCTCGAATGCTGAGTGTGCAGCAGAAAGCGGTGGCCATCTGTTCGCTAAAGCACCCAGTTGTATTTAAACGATATGCTGCTCCAGGCACCAGTCCAGCCGATGTTGCTGCTGATCCAGGGCTAAGCGGATGCAGTGACTGCTGATAAACAACGTTGCATCGGCGGCGATAACACTATCGTCCAGCAGCAGGCGGGCAACACAGGGCTGGCCGGGCAGCGACTGGCGGATGCGGATAGCGTACTGGCTGTCGCCAAGCTGAACATTGGCGCTAAAACCGGGCCAGTCAGCGGGCAAACAGGGCGCCAGCTGTATATGAGTACCGTGGCGGCTCAACCCCAGTATGGCTTCAAGCCCGGCCTGATACATCCAGCCAGCGGCGCCGGTATACCAGCTCCAGCCACCACGGCCAATATGCGGTGCTACCGAATAAATATCCGCCGCGACCACATAGGGCTCAATCTTATAGCGATTTACTGCCGCCGGAGTCAGCGCATGATTAAGCGGATTTAACAGGCTGAACAGTTCATGTGCCTTGTCGGCCTGCCCCAGCCTGGCAAAGGCAATAATGGCCCACATAGCGGCATGGCTGTACTGACCGCCGTTTTCCCGCAGCCCCGGTGGATACCCTTTGATATAACCGGGGTTGCGTGTGGTCTGATCAAACGGCGGCGTAAACAGCAACAGCAGTTGTTCGCTACGGCGCAATAATAACCGGTCGACTGACGCCATGGCACTGGCCGCCCGCTGCGGATCGGCAGCTTCTGACAGCACCGCCCACGACTGGGCGATCGAATCCAACTGGCATTCCTCGCTGTCGGCACTGCCAAGCCAGCTGCCATCATCGTAAGTGGCGCGTTTATACCAGTTGCCGTCCCAGCCGTGTTGCTGCAGTGCCGCGCGCAATTGTGCACTGTGGGCCTGCCAGCGGCTGGCTCTGGCGTCATCACGGCCAACGGCCAGCGGGGTAAACAGCGCCAGCGTGCGCAGCAATAACCAACCCAGCCAGACACTTTCACCTTTGCCGCCGGCACCGACCTGATCCATGCCATCGTTCCAGTCGCCACTGCCGATTAACGGTAAGCCCAACTGACCGGTCAGGCTGATGGCCTGCTCCAGGCCACGGGCGCAGTGTTCAAATAACGATGCTGTGTAGTCGGTTGGCATTGGCTGGAAGAAAGCATCGTGCTGGCCGGTGTCCAGTGGCGGCCCCTGTAAAAAGCTGACGGCTTCATCCAGCACGGCTTTATCGCCGCTGCTGTCAATATAGCGGGCGCAGGCAAACGCCAGCCAGACGCGGTCATCGGAGATGCGGCTGCGCACGCCCTGGCCGGAATGCGGCAGCCACCAGTGCTGTACATCGCCTTCGACAAACTGGCGTGCGGCGGCGCGCAGCAAATGCTGGCGCGTCAGCGCCGGGGCGGCAAAACTTAATGCCATGCTGTCCTGCAGCTGATCCCGGAAACCATAGGCGCCGCTGGCCTGGTAAAAGGCCGCGCGGGCATACAACCGGCAGGCAATGGTCTGATACAGCAGCCAGCCGTTCAGCATAATATCCATGGCCCGGTCCGGCGTGGTGACCTGTACGGCGCCCAACAGTTGCTGCCAGTGCGCCTGCACCTGCTGCAGTACCTGGGTTAAATCGGCTTGCCGGTAGCGCTGCACCAGCGCCAGCGCGCTGGCCGGATCAGGGCTCTGACCGAGTAAAAACACCAGCTCAAGCCGCTGGCCCGGTGCCAGTTCGACCTGTTGTTGCAACGCAGCGCAAGGGTCCAGCCCGGCACCGCTGCTGGCACTTAACGGCTGCGGGCTTAGCAAAGCCAGCGGGCTGTGCAAGCTGCGGTTACGGCCAATAAACTCGCTGCGATCCGCGGTCCAGCCCGACAACGGCGCAGCCAGCGCAGCAAACGCCACCCGGCCGGGAAAGGCGGTCTGCCACGGGTTGCGTACCAGCAACACTTCGTTGTCGGCATCCAGTGTCGATAATAAAAACGGCGCGCAGGCACCGCGCTCGCGGCCCATTACCCATTCGGCATAAGCCGTCAGTGTCAGGCGGCGGGTCTGGCCAGAATGGTTATGCAGGCTTAAGCGGGAAATTTTAACCGGATCAGTCAGCGGCACATATTGTAATAAACTCAGTGCAATACCGTGCGCCTGATGGCTGAAGCGGCTGTAGCCAAAGCCATGGCAGGCCTGATAGTCGCCGCCATCGTTAATCGGCTGGGTGGTGGCGCAGAACAGGTAGCCATGGTCATCATCCTGCACATAAATGGCTTCGCCGCATGGATCGGTAACCGGATCGTTCGACCAGGGCGTCAGTTGATTCTCGCGACTGTTTTCTGCCCAGCTATAGCCGCTGCCGCTGGCCGATACCTGAAAACCAAACTGCGGGTTAGCAATCACATTCAGCCACGGCATCGGCGTATGCTGCCTGTGCTGCAGCAGGGTGACATATTCGCGTCCGTTGCTGGCAAAGCCACCCAGACCATTAAAAAACTCCAGCCCGGCAGCGCTATGCTGCTGCTCTGCTGCGTGTTCTGCTACCTGCTCTGCGCTGCCAGCCGCGGGTGCCGGTTCCGCTTTGCGCTTGCCAGCTTGCCACTGCGACAGCTGTTGCTGCGGCGGCAGCGGTAACAACCGCTCTAACTGGCGGTGCAGTTTACCGCGGCGCGCATACAGCACTACCCGGGCTACCGCGGCCAGCAGTGCCCGGTTTGCCACGCTCATTAAATCGGCACGTAAAGGATACACATTGCCACCGGCCAGCGGCTGGTGTATCCCGGGCCGGCTCTGGCTGCTGCGCAGCAGGGTTTCAATGGCCGACTGTAACTGCTGCATATAGGACGTAGCCCGTTCGTTAATGATCACCAGATCAACTGCCAGTTGTTTCATACGCCAGTATTCGTGGGCGCGCAGCAATTGCTGCACGGTGTCGATGTCGTCAATATCGTCGATATGCAGTAACACTATGGGCAAGTCGCCGGATATGCCATGCTGCCATAAACCCGACTGGGCGGCTGCACCCCGGCTGATTGCGGCTGCCGGAGCCCGGAAGCGGCTGTCGTTATACAGCAGCGGGCCGGTTAAGCGCTGAAAATCGGCCGCTTCTGCCACGCTTACCGCCAGGTGGCGTAGCTGCACCTGAGCCTGGGTCCAGGCCAGCATAGCGGCCCGGCCATAGGCGCTGCGCTCATTGTGCTGCTCTATCCGGGCCAGCAGTTCAGCGCGCGAACCGGCAACCAGGGTCCAGAACGCGACACGTACCTGCTGGCCCGGTGCCAGCCGCACTGACTGGCGTAGCGAGATAATCGGGTCCAGCACAGTGCCGCTGCTGTTCGACAACGGCTGGCCTGCAGCCATGGCGTCGGCATCGTACAGGCTGACCGCCTGGCCAAAAAAGCGGGCGCGATCGGTTTCGTATTGCAGTTCAGCACACAGCTCGCCTTCAACCACAGTGAAATGGCCAAGCCAGATTGGCGCTTCATCTGTCGAGCGCAGACGGCGGGTGGCCAGCAGTGCGTTATGGCTGGGCAGATATTCGGTCTGAACAAATAATTTGGCAAAGGCCGGATGGGCGTTATCGCTGTCGGCGCGGTTTAACACCAGTTCAGCATAAGACGTCAGCTCAATGTCGCGGCTGTTACGACTATGGTTAGATAAGGTGACGCGGCGCACTTCGCCGTCATGCTCGGCCGACACCAGGATATCCAGCGTGGTGGTTAAATCCGGCTGTTTCAGGCTGAATTCGGCATGATCTTCGCTGAACACCGCACTGTATCCGTGGTTTGCCGACAGGCTGTCACTCAGGTTCTGCGGTTGCAATGTCGGCGACCAGCGTGCGCCGCTGTCACGGTCACGCAGCAGAATATAGCTACCCCACGGGTCACGGCTGCTGTCTTCACGCCAGCGGCTGATGGCCAGGCCGCACCAGTGGCTGTAACCACCACCGGTGGCAGTTAGCATCACCGAATAGCGGCCATTGGATAAGATATGACTCAGCGGTGCGCCGACGGCAGCCGGGTTTAACCGGCGTTCGGTTAACGGTTCGGCGTTGATAGCGCGGGCCGCTATGCTGACTTCTTCAGCTCTGGGATGGGCATTGACGATGTCGCGTGGCAGCCGTTCCTGTAATAACAGCTCGCAAGCCTGGATCATCGGTTCGCGGTGAAAGCGGCTACGCATCAGGCCTTGTTGCAGGGTATTGGCCAGTGCAATCAGCGTCATGCCCTGATGATGCGCCATCACGCTTTGTACCAGCACCGGCCCGGCCTGATCCGGCAGCCGGGAGCGGGTATAGTCCAGAGCTTCAAAAAAACCATAGTCGCCCAGTACGCCCAGTTGTTGCAGCCGGGCGAAATTACGGCAGGCGGCCGGAGCATCAACCATGGCCGCCAGCGCGGTGGCATAGGGCGCGATCACCACGTTTTGCGCCAGCCCCCGCTTCAGCCCCAGCCCCGGTACACCAAAATTAGAATACTGGTAGGTAAGCTCCAGATCGCGGGCATTATAGGCTGACTCGGAAATGCCCCAGGGTACATGCAGCTGCTGACCATAGCGGATTTGCCGGGCGACGATTAAGCGGTTGGTCTGTTCCAGCAGGCTGCCAGCCGGGGCACGCATCACCAGCGACGGCATCAGGTATTCGAACATCGAACCCGACCAGGATAACAGCGCCGAGCCACTGCCAAGCGGGGTGGCACCGCGGCCAAGCCGGAACCAGTGTTTGCTGCTGATATCGCCTTTGGCAATGGCAAACAGGCTGGCCAGCCGGGCTTCGGAGGCCAGCAAATCATAACAGCTGCTGTCGAGCTGGTTATCGGCCAGGGTATAACCAATCGACAGCAAATTGCGTTCGGAGTTAAGTAAAAAAGCAAAATCCATCTCCAGCGCCAGCCGCCGGGCCTGCAGCGCCAGTTGCGTCAGCCGTTGTTGTAATTGCTGTTGCTGGCTGCCGCTGGCCAGCCGGTCGTGCTGGTGCTCTGCCAGAGTGTTAACCAGTGCCTGTAAGTAAAATTGCAGGTTGTGCTGTTCGGGCTCAGCCGGTTCGGTGGTGGTTTGGCTGCTGGCGCCCAGTTGCTGCGCCTTGTCGGCCAGCTGGCTCAGGTTGTGCTGTAACTGTGGCAGGCTATTGGCGCTGTCCAGTTGCAGGCCCATGTCAGCCAGCGTGGCCTGCAACGGGCCGCTGTCGCGTTGTGCTG
>CAZEGA010000025.1:0-21442 GCA_964511675.1 uncultured Rheinheimera sp. | reverse complement strand
GTTGACCCTTATTATTTAACGCATAAAGCCCAGGCTATCGGCTATAACCCTGAGGTGATCCTGGCCGGGCGGCGCATCAACGACAGCATGGGCCGCTATGTGGTCAGCCAGCTGGTCAAAGCCATGATTATCCGGCATATGCATGTACAGGGTGCCAAAGTACTGGTGATGGGCTTAACCTTTAAAGAAAACTGCCCGGATATCCGCAATACCAGAGTAGTGGATATTTTAGCCGAACTGAAAGAATACGGCGTCGAGGCTGACGTATTCGACCCCTGGGTCGATGCTCAGGAAGCGCAGCACGAATACGGCATTACGCTTGTTACCCAGCCAGAGCCGGGCAGTTACGATGCTGTTATCCTGGCGGTGGGCCATCAGCAGTTCCGCCAGCTTGGCGCCGAAGGGATACAAGCGCTGTGTAAAGCGCAAAGCGTTATCTATGATTTGAAGTATGTTCTGCCGGCAACAGTCAGCCATCTGCGGCTGTAATGGCATTATCTTTTCTTTGCATCTGCTTTGCTGCAGCCTGATGTTACTGTCAGGCTGCAAAATACCAGTCGATAAACGAGCCGGAAAACGGTAAAGTAGCGCTTTACCTGCGTAGTGAAACCACCGTATTTTCAATAGCTGCCAAGCCAGAATGCAGAGGACCCCGGAGCCTGAATGTGAAAAGAGTATTTTTGTTGCTGACCTTAGTTACGACACTGTTTTGTACCGAAAGCGTTGCACAGGCAGTGTTACCTTCACCGGCTATGGTAGAACAGCTTAAAAAGCTGCCGCGTGCGGAACAGGAGAAAATTGCCCGGCAGTACGGTTTGGATCTTGATCTGCTGAACAATACCTCATCGGTGTCCAGTCCGGCAGCGGCTGACAATGCTCCTAATGAGCGAGTGCCACCACGCAGGGCCCAGCAACAGGCTGAAACAGCAAATTCTGTAACGGAACCCGGTAAACCGGTACGTTTTGGCATGCAATTATTTGATGCCCAAATCAGTACTTTTTCGCCTGTGACCATGATGCCCGTTCCCGACAGCTATCAGCTGGGGCCGGACGATAATATACAGTTGCAATTATACGGTAAGGTTAATCAGCAATATGATCTTACCGTCAGCCGTGAAGGGCAACTGCATATACCGGAACTGGGCAATATTTCGGTTGCAGGGTTGACGTTCCCGGAGGTAAGGCAACTGATCATTCAGCGGATCGGCCAGACAATGCTGGGCGTGAATGTCACTGTCAGTATGGGGAAATTACGCTCGATAAACGTCTTTATTGCTGGCGAAGCCAAACACCCCGGCACCTACACCTTATCTGCACTGTCAAGTGTCACCCAGGCATTGTTTGCAGCAGGTGGCGTCAGTGATATTGGCAGTCTCAGACAAATTCAGGTCAGACGGCATGGTAAGCAGGTAGCAGATTTTGATTTGTACGCTCTGTTGCTTGAAGGCGAGGCAAAGGGCGATATTTTACTGCAGCATGGCGATGTTATTTTTGTGCCCACGCTGGAAGGCGTAGCCCAGATTGAGGGTGAAGTAAGACGGCCGGCATTATTTGAAATTAAACCCGGTGAAACGATTAGTACCTTGTTAACCATGGCAGGCGGCATTAAACCGGATGGTTATACGCGGTTTGCGACTTTAGAGCGGTTAAATAGCCAACGCCTGCGTGAATTAATCAATATTGATCTGACTGCGGCTAAAGATCTGAACCGGGAAATACAGGCCGGCGATTTTATTAAGGTCAATGCGGTTTCGCCAAGAGTCAATAACCAGCTTGCCCTGGTGGGGGCTGTAGTGAGGCCAGGCCTCTATGCCTACCAGCCAGGAATGCGTATCAGCGGCCTTATCCGTTCATTATGGGGCGACTTACATGCAACGGCCGATCCGGATTATGCGCTGATCCTGCGCCAGCCTGACCTGAACGGGTTTGCCGTCACTGTCCTGCAGTTTAGTATCAGCCAGGCTCTTAATGCGGCCGGTACTGACAAGGATTTGCTGCTGGCGCCAGGCGACAAGGTACTGGTATTTAATTACGCCAATCACAGCTATCAACGCCAGCAGTTCAGAACGTATTTCACCCGGCGCTATCAGCAGCAGCTGCAATCACAGCAACAGGAAGTGTCTGGTCTGAATGATTTTGAGCAGCTGATAAATGACGTGCTGTCAGATAAATCTTTACAGCAGGGCAAACAGGCATCACATATTGCTGATATGCGTATCAGCGATAATTTGCCTGTTACCCGTGCTGTGGCGCAAAAGCCGGAATTTGAACCGCTGTCCATTGAAGAGCTGCGTTATCAGCAGCAAGACTGGTTGAAGCACAGCTACGAGGATGTTCTCAGCCAGATACTGGATGATAAAACCTTAATGCACCTGACACCGCATTTAACCCGGCGGGAGTTGCTTTACCCCGTGCTACAGCAACTGAATAAGCAAGCCAGAAACGGTAACCAGCCTGATATCGTCAGTATCGCAGGTGAAGTCATGGTACCCGGTGAGTATCCGCTGGCAGAGAATACGGATTTAACCAACCTGATCATTGCTGCCGGTGGTGTTAAGGCATCAGCCAATTTACACCGGGCAGAGTTGACCCGCTACTGGCAAAACACTGCTGTTGGCAAGGCGCTGGAAGTGACACACCTGGATGTTTCCCTGCTGCCAGTGCTAAGCGGTGATAAAGAGGTCAAACTGCAAAGCCGGGACAATCTGAATGTATTTGCCTTGCCTGACTGGAACCAGTTGCGCATCGTTGAAATTCGTGGTGAGGTGCGTTTCCCGGGCCGGTATCCGGTACGAAACGGTGAAACGCTGTCATCATTATTAGCCCGCTCGGGCGGGCTGACTGACGGTGCCTTTACCCAGGGTGCGGTATTTACGCGTGAAATGATCAAAGAGCGCGAAAAACTGCAGCTGAATAAGCTGGCGGAGCAACTTAAGGCAGATGTGGCGACCCGGGCACTGTCGGCAGAGAAAAGCATGGTCAGCCCGGCAGATGCTATCGCTATGGTTAAAGAGTTACAGAAGCAATCGCCGGTTGGCCGTTTTGTCGTTGATTTACCTGGTGTGATTGCAGGAAACCGCAATGCAGATCTTGAACTTGAACACGGCGACATACTCTATATACCACGGCAGAACACTGCGGTTACGGTTGTCGGTGAAGTACAGCATGCCAGCAGCCATCGTTATAAAGCCGATATGGATTTGCAATATTATCTGGAGCAGGCCGGCGGCTATCGCAAACGTGCCGATAAAGACGGTGTATATGTGATCCGGGCGGATGGCTCTGTTATGGTACCTGACGGCCGGCGCTGGTTTGCAGTGAAAAACCATCAACTGCTGCCGGGTGACACTATTGTTGTACCGCTGGATACCGAATATAAAGACAGCCTTAGTTTATGGACTCAGGTGACACAAATTTTCTATCAGAGCGCCGTTGCAGTTGCAGCGATAAGTTCTCTGTAGCATTCAAATCAGATTTTATGGGAGTTAACGTATTTATGAAACGGTCAGTAAAACACGCTGTAGTCAGGGGCTTTACCTTGATTGAACTGCTGATAGTTATGGTGATCCTCGGGCTGCTGGCATCTCTGGTCGCTCCGGAAATGTTCTCAAAAGTTGATTCATCACAGCGTAAAACAGCGGTTGCCCAAATGCAGATGTTACAAACTGCCCTGTCAGCCCACCGGCTGGATACCGGTACTTTTCCGGCAACGTTAAATGAACTGCGCCAGTCAAATCACGCCAGATGGGATGGGCCTTACTTACCTAAAGCTGTGCCCCTGGACCCCTGGGGTAACGCCTATGTCTATCGTTTTCCCGGTAGTGGTACATCTGCACCTTATGATCTGTTTAGCTACGGTGCCGATGGCCGTGAAGGTGGCGAAGGCCTTAACGCCGATATTTTCGTTGAGTAAAGGCCTGATATGTCAAATCCTGTTGTTGAAACGCCGGTAGCTGAAATGTCAGGTGGTATTGCTGCTTATTTACGTAGCAGTGGTGTCATCAGTGATGAACAACTGCAACGTGCTTTGGATTATCGCCGCCAGATAGGTGGCAGGGTCGAGCATATTCTGGTTAACCTTGGTGTCATGCAGCAGGAAGAACTGGCACCGGTTTATGCAGATTACCTGCAGTTGCCGCTTTATATGCACGATGCCACCAGTGTCAGCTTGCCGGCCGGTTTTTTCGGCCAGTATGATCTGGAACAGGCTATCCGGCAAAAAGCCTTACCGTTCAGACAGGAAAACCGCAGTGTCTGGCTGGCAGTAACCGATCCGTTTTATTTGCCGCTTTATGACTTCTGGCGGCGCCACTTTGATGACATCAACATCAGTGTGTGCCGGCAGGCGGATTTTGATGCGTTACGCGTATTTTTGCAGGCCGAGCAAAGCCAGGATGTACATGCAGAGGGGCAGGGGCTTAACGAGCTGGAGCGGCTGCGGGAGCTGGCATTTGGCGCACCTACCGTTAATCTGGTTAACAATCTTATTGTACGGGGTATTAAACTAAGGGCATCAGACATGCATCTGGAGCCCCTGGCTGGCCGCTACCGGGTACGCTACCGGGTAGATGGTATGCTGCAACCCGGCGATACTATTCCGATGGATTTACAGCTGGGTGTGGTGTCACGTATCAAGATACTGTCGGGGATGGACATTGCCGAACGCCGCAAACCCCAGGATGGCAAGATTGAAACCAGTGTTGCCGGTAAAGCGCTGGATATCCGGGTATCTTCATTGCCATTGGGGGAAGGTGAAAGTGTCGTTATGCGTTTTCTGGTCAAGGATGCCGTGCGGTTTGAGCTGACAGCTGTAGGCTATGAGCAGGATCTGATTGACCGCATAAGCAAAGATCTTACCAGGACAACAGGGGTTATTTTAATGACCGGCCCTACCGGTTCAGGTAAAACGACCAGCCTGTACTCTTTTTTATCCCGGCTGAACCAGCCGCATGTCAAAATCATTACCCTGGAAGATCCGATTGAGTATCAACTCGATGGTATTAACCAGGTACAGGTTAATGCCGATATCGGCTTTGACTTTGCCCGTGGCCTGCGCAGCATCGTACGGCAGGACCCGGACATCATTATGGTGGGTGAGATCCGCGATCATGAAACCGCCCGCATTGCCATGCAATCATCGCTTACCGGCCATCTGGTATTCAGTACTGTACACACCAACGATGCCCCTACCACGTTTACCCGTTTGCTTGATCTGGGAGTAGAGGAATTCCTGCTGAATGCCTCTGTCATTGCTGTTATGGCACAGCGCTTAGTGCGCAAATTGTGTCCGCACTGTAAAGCAGCTGACCATGAACAGCAGCGGCTCTTGCAGTTGCCTGAGCTGAAGCAACTGCTTCCTCTGCTGAACGACGACGTGCAGATGTGCCGGGCAGTAGGTTGTGAAAAGTGCGGCGGCACAGGCTATTCCGGCCGGCTGGCGATCCTGGAGTATTTACCTAACGATGAGGAAATCCAGAGTTATCCGAAAGATCAGCAGTTTATGCCGCTGATTAATAACTATCGCAAAAAGCATAATCTCAGAACGCTAAAACAGGATGGGTTGTTAAAAGTGCTTAAAGGCACCACCACCTTTGACGAAGTTATGCGGGTGGCCGGTTAATGCAGATCTGGCAATATGAGGCCCTGGACAGCAATGGCGGCCGTGTTAAAGGGCGTATAAAAGCGGATAACAAAGTAGCCGCTCTGGTTGCGGTAAGCCAGCAGCAGCTTACTCCGCTTACCGTCTCGCCTTTACAGATCAGCGATGGCATTTTCAAACGGATTTCAGCATCCGAGCTGGAACAGCTCACCTCAGAGCTGTCTATCCTGCTCAGAAATGGCGTACAACTGGACAGAGCGCTGGAAATGATGGCGCAAGCCAATCCTAATGGTACCATCGCAGCGCTGCTGACAGATCTGACAGAGCAAATCAGGGCCGGGATGCCGCTCTATCAGGCATTTACCCGCTATAGCCGTTACTTTGACAGTCTGTACTGTGAAATGGTACGTATTGGCGAAGAGTCCGGCAGGCTTGCCGAAACGCTTGAGCGCTTGTCACATAACCTGAAATTCCAGAATGAACTGCGCAGTAAAGTCACGCAGGCGCTGGTGTACCCCGGGTTTATTCTGGCGGTGTGCCTGATGTCGCTGTTTGCCATCTTTAATTTTATTGTGCCGAGTATGGAAGGCTTGTTCAGCAACCGGGACGACCTGCCGGCATACACCGCATTTTTATTGTCTGCCAGTGCTTTTGTACGGCAGTACCAGTTTATTATTGTCAGTGTTGCCATCGCCGCTATCTTTGTATTGCTCAGTTGCAGCCGTAAACCCTGGTTTCGTAATGCTGTACTTGCCGTAGCGCTGAAAACACCGCTGATCCGCAGTGGCCTGTTATTCAGTGAACGTATCCGCTTTGTCTCTGCCATGCAGCTTATGCTGCAAAGTGGCCTGCCATTGTCGCAGTCATTGCACTTTGCCCAGGGCGTATTTATTAACCCGGCGTTCAGCCTGCAAGTTCGTCGTGTTAAAGATGATATTGCCCACGGTCAGATGTTATCGCAGTCACTGGGAAGTACCGATTTGCTCGAACCGGTCATGATGTCGCTGGTGAAGGTTGGTGAAGAAAGCGGCCGGCTTGATACCGTGTTTGCCGAAATAAACCAGCGTGCCCGCTGGCGCTTCGAACAATGGGCGTTAAAGCTCACCAGCATGTTAGAGCCGCTGTTAATCATTATCATGGGTGGTCTGGTGGGTTCTGTAGTTGTAACTATGTTGCTCAGTATAGTGTCGACATCAGATGTACCCTTGTAACCGTGCGCGTACAGCCGGCTTTACGCTGATCGAGCTGGTCATTGTTATGGTTATTATCGGCTTGGGGTTATCCGTTATCATACCTTTTACGGTACAACAGGTTGATTCTGCTAACGCCCGCAATGAACGTGAAAAAATAATTATCTTAGTAAAAAATACCCGGAACATGGCATTGTTCCGCTCTGCCGAAATGAGATTAACATTCTTTGGCCGGCAGGTTTCGGTAGCCGGGGTGGCAGAGAACAAGCAGCTGAATTTGGCTTATTTAAGTTTTTTAACCGAAGCAGAAATAGTGGTCGGCCAAACCGGTGCTTATCAAGCTGCTGAAATTGCCGCCACTATTAATGGCAAAAACTGGACATTAAAGGTTTTTCATGACAAGGCAGAATGGGCTTACGCTGATTGAAGTGTTAATTTCCGCAGTGCTGCTGTTTGTTATACTGGGCTTGGCGGCGGTTATTTTTCAGCAATCTAAGTTGATCCAGGCGCAGGCACTGAAATATACCGGCTTTGCTACCGAGCAGGATACGGTAATAAACCGTATCCGGTATGCTATTGAAAATGGCACCTTAAACGGTGAGATAGCGCTGGCTGAGAATAGCTACAGCTGGACAGCCAGTTTGGTTACCTCGGCGGCAATAGTTGCCGGGGCGTCTGACAACCTTAGTTTAATGTCCTCCCGCCAGGTTATAGCGTTATATGACGTTGCTATATCGGGCGTAAACAGTCCGGCCAATTATCATTTCAGGGTAGTAAAATGGAATTACAGCGGGGAATGACATTAATCGAAATGCTGGTCGCATTAGTGATCCTGGCATCGGTGCTGTCTTTATCTTCAGAAACGTACCGCTATTATGTCACGTCTCAGCAGCATACCAGTAAAGTGCTTGATAATGCCCTTGACACCTTAAGAGCCGAACAACTGCTTGCACGGCAAATTGCCGGTACCATGTTATATTACGTTACTGCCAGAAGTGGCGCTAAAACCGCCCTCTACAATGGCGCGGAACAGCAACTGATGTTCGTCAGTAATAATTCAGTGGTTACGCCCGGCTTTGCTGCGTTGTCGTTGTTCCGGCGTAATGACGGTGCTTTGCAGTACTGTGAACAACCGCTTACGGAACATACCCTGATATCTGCGCCTGCCTCTGCAGAAGACATCTGTAACAACTATCAGCTTAATTTATTTGCTGCAGACGTCATCCAGTTTAGTTATTTTGGCTGGCTCTCTGCGATGTCCCAATTCACTGCCGGCGGTGAAACGGTTTCGGAGTTGCCACATTTAGCTGATCCGGGGCCGGTTTGGCAACATCACTACCTGGCAGAATCGACCAATACGCTGCCAATCATTATCAGCCTTAAGTGGATAGTACAGGGGCAGGAATATGAATGGTGGTTTCGTGCTGCGGATATCGACCCGGCAAGGCTGAGTTACTCTGGTAGTATGCAAAATGGCTAAACAAACCGGTGTTGCCTTGATTTTGGTCTTGTTTTTTTCGGCGATATTAAGCGCCACCTTAATTGTATACCAGTATCGCCAGCAGTCGTTGCTCAGCCTGTCAAACCAGGCGAATGACTATGTTGCCGCCCGCGCGGAACTATTAAGCATTAAAGAAGAATTAAAGTTTACCCTGGCAACGTCTCCCTTGTGGTTTAATGGCGTTTCAGCCACTGTGCTGCAGCAACATAATTTACCCGCCGGGTTTAATTTTTGGGGGCGTCCTTTTAGCTGGCACAATGCCAGAGTCACTATTACCGATGCGTCAGGTTTGTTGTCTGTGCTTCCGTATGAAGCAAATCAGTGGCGTCACACCCTGAAGGGCCTCAATATTGCTAAAGCCGACAATATAGTAGATGAGTTAAGTGACTGGATTGATAACGATTCATTCATTCATTTTAACGGTGCAGAGCAGCAGGACTATGGCGTTGAAACCACAGTGCGCAATGACGTGCCGCAATCTGTTGATGAATTGCGGATGTTGCGCAGTATGGACGCCCAAACATGGCAAACCTTAATACCGTTTATCTCGTACTTTGGCCACGGCCAGTTCAGTACCGAATACCTGCCAGATGCGTTATTAACGCCGGTTTTAGGCGAGTACAGGGCAGAACTGGTCACTGAGCAGCGGGACGCGAGCAGCGTTAATAAAATTGAGCTTAACAACGCTGTTGGTGATAGTATATCGGCACAATACCCAAGCACCCGGTTACGGGTCGAAATAAGCAGTGCAATTGGGGAGGCGACATATCAGGAGTCATTTACCTTGGTCAGGGGCCTTGGCACTAAACAATTTCTTTTCGAGACTGAAACGAAGGCCGGGTTTAGTAATGTGGAGTAAAAGTGATAGACAGGCTTAAAGCAAAACTGACGGGTAAATGGCTTGATCCGAACGACGCTGAACAAAAAGCCGGCAGCTATATTTATTACCTCAGCAGAGCGCAATACGAGGAAATCAACAAAGATCTCAGCGTATCTGTTGGCGATTTAATTCAGGTCATTATCAATCAGAAGGCCATGCTGGCTCAAGAATATCCGCTGGTATTATGGAAAGTTGACCGCCAGTCGGCCAACAGCTACCGGGTATCTTTTGCCTGCTTGCGTGAGGCAGCGGCAACGTGTTTACCCAAAGGGATTTATGCGCTTGTTCCTGAAACCTGGATGCTGCCGCAAATCATCAACAGTTGCACTTTGTATCAGGTCGAAGCCGCCACACCTTATTGGGCTTATTTAACCGAAGATAAAAAACTGCACACCACCAGCATACGTGGCTTGATGCTGTCAGAACAACATTTCCTGGATGCTCTTGGCGTAGCAGAGCAGGTAAAACAGCGCCAGGTGCTAAACGTCGCCATGGCATTAGCGAACAGGTCGCTGGCTATGCCTGCGACAAAGCTGCCGGGGTTGCTGCATATCAATACCGGCAGTGTTGGTAGCGATATCAAGGTATCGAAGAAATGGCTGCTGAAGTTTTTACTGGCGCCGGTGCTGGCTTATGTCACGGTAATATCGGCCTCGCTCTGGTGGTACGAGGGGCATTTGCAGCAGCAGGTTTTCTCTAAGCAACAAGCGGCAACCGGTGTGGTAGAAGAGCAGATTAAGCTTGAGACCAGCCTGGATGAGCTGCAGCGCTATTATCAGGAATTTGGCCGTTTGCCATCACAGGCTACGCTGTTGTTGCAGATAAGTGAGCTGATATCAGGCCAGGCTGAACTACAACAGGTCGATATCGCGACAAAACAAATAGTTCTTACCGGCAGCGCCAGGTCTGCGACGGATATTTTATCCCTGCTTAGCCAGCAACCCCTGTTCAGGGAGGTCAAATTTGAACGCGGAGTGCAGTCTGGCCGTGATAAGGAGCAGTTTGTTATCTCTATGATTTATACACCACAAAGAGGAAAGCAGTAATGCCAGCGCTTTTCCAGCGTTATAAACTGGCCTTTGTGCTGATAGCAGGGCTTCTGCTGGTGAAGTTTATGCTATTACCCTGGTCGCAATGGGTGTCGCAAAATGCCGAAGCGATTAAAAGCCATCGCTTCACTCTGCATAAACTCGGCAACCTTGATGAGCGCCGTGCTGCGCTACAGCAGGTGTCTGAGCAGCTTATGGCCGACTATCAGGCACTGCTTGGCATCCTGGCAGACAATAACCCTGCGGCGAATATCGCATTCCAGCGCCATATAGAGGCAATTGCACTAAAACATGGGGCAGAAATTACCAACCGGATGATTAAAGACATCGTTAATGATCCGGTGCCGCATATCCCGGCAGTATATTACTTCCGGGGGCGGCCGGAATCCCTGCTGGCTGTGCTGGCAGAGCTTGAAGGCAGCCAGCCTAAATTGCTTGTCAGCCGGGTCACACTAAATCAATCCGGTTCATCAGTGAACAGTCTGGTGGCAACGGTAGAATTGGCGCTGTATTTAAAGCCGGTTCTTCAGGAGGGGCCATGACACCAAGGTTTAAAGCCGTTGTATTGGCAACGCTGGCATTATTGTTAGCCCTGCATTGCATTATTACCTGGCGGGCATTGCAACCGCAGCTGTCAGCAAGCAGAGAAGGCAGCGTTCATTTTGAACCAGGTACGGTACTGTTTCCGGCGAAAACCGACCCGGGCGTTAAACAATTTGCCGTGTTATTTGGTATCAAACCGGAAGTGGTTGCCGCGGCGCAAAATACAGAACCTGAGGTATTTGGTGCTAACAATTTCAAATTACTTGCTGTCGATGAACAAGGCGGTAAATACCGTGCCATGATAGCCCTGACAGAAGGGGGCTCAACCCGGCTGGTGCCATTGCGGCAAGGCGAATCGCTTAAAGGCTACACTGTGACACAGTTATCGCTGTCACACGCCGTGCTGGAAGGCCCTGCGGAGCTTACATTAAAATTATTTTCTTATCATGGCACTAAGATTAAATCTGAAACTGGGACTAATTAATGAGACTGCAAAAACCGACACAAATTACATTGACGTCTCTTGTTGTATTAATGATGACAGGGTGTGCTTCTTCAGACAGTGCGCAGCAACAATCTGTGCTGGCCATTGAAGGTTCGTTTTTAAAATCACAACCGGCATCCAAGGTGGAAAACCAGCGCAGCGACATCGAAGTATCAGGTGAAGTAAAACACCAGGTCACCCCTATTCATTCGATGGCGGTACTGAAATCCGGCTCGCCGCTGCTTACACAAATGCCTAAATTTGCCTCATCTGAGCCGCTGAAAATCGCCCTGAATGAAATGGAGTTGCCGCAACTGGCCCATTATATCCTGGGCGAAGTATTAAAGCTGGATTACGTTATTGCGTCTGACGTAGAGCGGATGCGGGAAAAAGTGGCGTTAAACCTGAATTCGGATCTGACCCCAATACAACTGTTTGACATTACCCGGCAGGTGCTGGCACAGCACAGCACCGATATTTACACTAAAGACAATATTGTCTACGTCAGCAAAAGAACATCGCAAAATGCTACCCGTGCCGTAGGCATTGGCAGCCGGCCTGAAGATCTGCCGCCGAGCGGCGATGATATCATTCAGCTTATTCCTTATACGTTCAACTCTGCCCGTTCTATTATCTCTATTATTAACAAGCTGACCAATGCCAAGGCAACGCCCGACAATGTCAATCGTCTGCTGCTGGTTGAAGGCACCCGCAGTGATGTGGAGCGGGTGATCCAGATTGTCGGCATGATGGATGTACCACATGCCAAAGGCCGTGATATCCGCATGATTAGCCTGGTGTATTTATCACCTGATGAGTTAATGCGCCAGGTCGATGAATTACTTGCTGCTGAGGGCATAAGCTCAAAAGATGATGTGGCCATGGTGGTGCTGCAACGGCTGAATGCCGTCGTCGTGTATGCCAGCAATGCCACACTGGGGGATCGTGTCAGTATGTGGGCCAAGCGCTTAGATGTGGCCACCGGCGGGGAAAAAGAACGCTTTTATGTCTACCGGCCCAAATTTGCCAAAGCCAGCGAATTACTGACCAGTATCCAGGGCTTGCTCAGTGGCCAGACGGCAGCCCCGGGTGCCGCTGCAGAAGCGGCATCGTCTGCCAGTGCCGGCAGAGCTGCGGCTTCTTCCGGCATTAAAATCAACGCCGATGAAGCGCAGAATGCCCTGGTCGTTAATGCGACTCCCAGTAAGTACCAGGAATTACTCAACTTACTGGAGCAACTGGATCGCTTACCCGGCCAGGTGGCGTTGCAGGTTGTCGTGGCAGAAATTGACCTGGGTAAAAATAACCAGGCGGGTATCGACTGGACTTACAACGAGTCGGGCCATGGTGGCACAACGGGTAACCGCCAGGGCGCGGAACAGGCGATTCTGAATCTGACCTCAGGTAGCAGCACATTGGCATTGAATGCCATACGCGGTGACTGGCGGGTAGCATTAAATATGATTGCCAGCAAGACAGATGTCAGGGTGTTGTCACGCCCTTACCTGGTGGTGCGTGACGGTGAAAGCGCCAGTATCAGCTCCGGTGTGCAGGTACCCATAGTGACCGAAACCACCAGTTCTGATGTCAACCCGGATGTCAGCAGAACATCAGTACAATACCGCTCTACCGGTATTAATGTCAGCGTGACACCAACCATTAACGCCGATGGCCTGGTCAGCCTGCAAATTACCCAGGAGACATCGAATGTCCCCGGCGGTAGTGGTACTACGCTAACCCCCTCTATTACCAGCCGTAGTATCAGCACCAGCGTATTTGCCGCTGACGGCCAGACGGTGGTGCTTGGTGGCCTGATCCAGGACAGTGAAACATTAAATGATAATGGTGTGCCGGGCTTGCGTGATATACCTTTACTGGGTAAGCTGTTTCGTTCCCAGGGTAAAGAAAGTTCCCGCAGTGAGCTCATTATTCTGATAACGCCAAGAATTATCAGAGAAACCAGTGAGTTGGATGAATTTGGCCGCAAATTGGCCGATATGTTCAGCTTTCCGGTGAATATGTAGCTGGCGGTTTTTTATACACTGTGAACCATTGAATAAAATCATGAATTTAAATTTATTTTGTATTGACTAAGGCCAGTTTGGCTGGCTATGATGTTTGCCGTTGGCTTTGCGAAGGTGGTTTTTGCAGGTGGTGATCGCATGCAAGCACCGGCTGCTGTACTGAACCGCAGCGCATCGATAACAACTTGAGGTATTGCCCAGCTAACTTTTAAATAAAAAGTAAGCAGTATCTCAGGAACACGTGTTCCTCAGGCGAGCGATCGCCGAACGATATATTTTGGAGAAAATAGGATGAAACAGATGAAAAAGGCGTTGCTTTCAACTGCGGTTTTACTTGGTTTATCAGCAGGTAATGCTTACGCAGGTAGCGAAGCATGTTTTGAGATTCAAAAAGGCGCGGCAGACGTTGCAACTTGGGCTACTATTTATCAGAAAGCAGAGTGCTCTCGTTTAGCTGGTACTCCTGATGCTCAACTGGCAGCATTAAACCCGGTGCAGGTTGCTTTTGAACTGACACGCAACCAGAATCTGTCATTAGGCAGCGTTGGCGCAACCAAACAGTTTACTTACTACGTTCCAACTACTAACATTCCTGGCGCCAGCCGTATCACCGTTAAAGTGGCCAACACTTTAGGTGATGCGACTTTTGCGGGTAATGCTAACCAGTTACACTTATTACGTTTAACTGAAGACACTGTAACTGGCGATTTTACGCTGGCATCAGTAGCCTCTACTGACGGTGCTGTAGATGGCCAGGCAGAAATTATGTTCGTGGTTGACGCCGCTAACAACTTACCAGCCGGTGCCCGTCTGTTAGTGTCAAAAACCAAGCCAATTACTACGCTAAGTGGTCCTATAGCTGACATCGTAACTTTCTTGGATAACGACTACGAAGGTTTTGGTATTAATATCAAAAACCCTGACGTATGTCCGGTTAACCCAAGCGTAACTATCACTGCTACTAAAGTAGTGACTGACGCTAACTTCGAAATCGAAGGTGGTAAATCTAAAGCAGAAACTCTGGTTGATACTTCACCACAGTTCAGCTCTTTCACTAACCTGGCAGGTCAGGCTATCCTGAATACTCCTGCTGTAGCGAAAGTAGATGCGTTAGAGCCTTCACGTTTATCTAAGTTCCTGACTGGTTTCGGCGATCTGGTAAATGTTGCTGGCCAGGATGAAGTGCACTTTGTTAAGTACTTCAACAACCGTGAAGATGAGCTGGACCTGGCGGTATCTATCGCAGCGGGCGACCGCTTCGACTTAGCACCTTCATACACTGGTAACGCAACGGGCCTGGCACATTTCGGTGTGCGTGACCGTTTCGCAGCTGATGGTGTAACTAATGATTACGACTCTATTGCTCCGGTAGCCGGCACTGCGTTCTACGCTCTGACCGATGCACCGGTCACTAAACGTTACTTCCTGAGTGATTTCTTCGAAGATGGTTTAGAGCAGCAAGCCCGTGTATTTGCAATCCGCAACAGCGACGAAACCAAAGCTATGGGTTACAACTATGTTGTTAACGCTAACTGGGGTATCGACTTCGCTAACACAACTTACATTGACCGCGACTTAAGCTGTGGCACTGTGAAGACGCATGATGTTACTGTTAACGGCACCAGCCTGAAAGTACCTTATGTGTTTAACACTTCTAACCAGTGGGTACGTATCAGCAATGAGTCTGACTCTACTGCTACAGTATTCTTTGATATTTACGGTGAAAACAACGTAAATTCAGAGCAAACCCGCGGTGTGTTAGCCGGTACTATCCCAGCTAACTCAGCTAAAGTGTTCCTGGCTAACGAGCTGATCGCCCGTGCTAAAGCTGAAGGTTACACTCACACGTCTACCAATGGCGTTGCTGCAGGTTCAGGTGGCCACCAGGCTAAAGATCGTCACACTATCACTTTCCTGGTAACAGCGCCTGAATCAAAAGTTCACGGTGTATCTGTTCAAGCTATCCCAGGTGGTGTTGACCGTGTAATTCCAGTACTGCGTGACGTTGTAGTCGAAAACCAAGGTATCTGGCAACAGTAATTAAGAAGGTTACTTCTTAATCTTAGGCCCCCCGCATAGCGGGGGGTTTTTATTTATACCTTACAGGAGAAAGTATGCTTGGTGCGCTAAAGACAAGTAAGCTACTGGCCTGCTGCCTGCTGCTATGGAGTGCTGTTGTATCAGCACAAGTGCCGTTGTTACTGGATGATGCCCTGCTGCAAGGTAATACCAACGCCGAGTGGGTATTGGTTGAGTTTACCGATCTGCACTGTCCGTATTGCGCCAGGTTTAACCGGGAAACCTGGCCGGCGCTGAAACAACACTATATTGCGACCGGGCAGGTACTGTTCGCCGCTGTCGACTACCCAATCGATCAGTTGCACCCTAATGCCAAAATTGCGGCGTTACTGCTAAGGTGTGCTGCCGGGCAAACGCCCTACGACGATGTAAAAGCGTTTTTATTTTCACGGCCTGATTTAAGCAACACCGTGATATCAGAGTTAGTCGAAACCTTTAATCTTCCGCCGTTGCAATTTAAAACCTGTTTAAGCAGCCAGGCGCAAATGGACGCTATTGCGCGTAATATCCTGATGGCGCAGCGCCTGGGCGTTCAGGTTACACCCGCTTTTGTGTTCGGTAAAAAACAGGGAAACGAGGTGATAGAACCGGTGCTGTTTTATGGCGCTTTGTCTGAGCAGGAGTTTGCAGCAAAACTCTCCGGGCTGATGCAGTAGCATTATCAGCATTTGCCAAAATGTTACCGTTGTCTGTTAGTAAGCTGATTAATTTTAATGTCAGTTCTGAATGTTGTGAGTAGAAAAATTGAACAGGAATATTCAGAAGTTTATTGAGCAATTTTCGTTTTCGGGTATCGGCTTTCTTGGCATTTTTCTGGCTGGCTATTTGTTAGCGCCGCAGGATTTTTTCAACTTTTCATATAGCTTTACCATAGTGCAGGCGCTGGCATTGCTGTATTTTTCTTATATTTCTAATTCGTTTTTTGTATTTTACAGTAAAAGCCGGGCTAAGCCGGCTATAGCGGCGGCGGCGCGGTTACTGCTGTTATTGCATCTTGTGGTGTTGTTGCCGTTTATCTGGCTGGGCCGCGATGCTTTTACCGATATTGCTATAGCCATTCTGGGCTGGGCGGTGATCTTTCTCTGGTGCGCGCTGGATATTGTCAGAAAAGTCTTATTTATTCAGCAATCCCGGGCGCTGGTCTTACCAAGCCTGCTGGCATTGCTGTTATTTACGCTGGGCATTTTACTGTGCCATAGCCTGGGGTTGTTATCGCCTGTAGCCGTGTTTGCCTGTTTGCTGGCAGCCCTGTTAGTACCGGTAGCCGTTTTTGGCCGGGCTTTGCTGGGCCGCCTGAGCCAACAACATTTTATCTCTTATATTAAAGAGAATCATAGCTTCTCAATCTGGAGTGCCTATTCAGCTGTAGCAACCTGGTGGTTGCTGGCGGGGCTGCTGATATATTTACAGCCTTTAATGACAGAGTTGCAGTTTAATGCCGCGCGCTTGTTACTAAGCTTTATTGGCCTGGCTAACTTAATTACCACTGTCATCGAAAATAACCTTATCGTGCAGCTAAGCCAGCAGGCTATCCGCTTAACGACACGCTGGTGGTTAAGGTTTTGCGGGCTTTGCCTTGGGGTCTTTGTGCTGCTGTATCTTGCGTCTGTAATAGGCTTCCAGCTGTTTTACCAGCAATACCTGCCAGCATTTTATGACAATGCCGGTATACTGCTGGTGACAGTATTTTTTATGTTGAATAAGCCGATTATTGCCAGCCTGAAAGTGATGAACCGCACGCCGCTGATTTTTGTCAGCCTGCTGCTGGCAAGCGCGGTAACCCTGGTTTTTACCGGCATGTCGTTGTCGCTGGCAGGGTTAAACGTCTTTGTATCTGCAGCGTTGGCCGGGGCTTTTGCCACAACGCTGTTTTTATCCGTTTGCTTTATAACATCATCAAGAGAGTAGCATGAAAATTTTGGTCGTAAATGCCTGGCACGACGACAACAGAGGTGATCAGGCTTTAGTGCATTCCACTATATCGTTGCTGCAGAAGAACTATCCGGCTGCACAATTGCGGGTGTTGTCAATGATACCCTCTGACCATCCTTACTGGCCGCGGGCGCATCTGTCGTTACAACAGGAGTTTCCTGATATTGCGATTATTCCTTCGCCATTGCCAATGGACGCTGCTGGCACCAGGCTAACCGATATACCTAAACTCGCACTAAGTTTGCTCTCTGTGGTATTGCCTAAGTTGAGTTTATTTACGCCTTTTAAAGCCATAGTGGCAGAGTATGATCTGGTGGTGTCGGTTGGCGGGCATTATTTTTTCACAATAAATAACAATACTAAAAGCTTGCTGCGGTTATTGCGCCTGGCCTTACCGTTGCAGGCTGCCAACCAGATGCAAAAACGCAGCATTATTTTCAGCCAGTCTTTAGGCCCGTATCATGGTTTTTTTGCTAAAAAGCTGATGAGCTCTGTTTTTAGCAAAAGCAGGATATTTGTCCGTGAGTCGTTGTCAGCCGATTTGGTAAGGCAGTATGTTGCCAATGCAGATGTCAGCGTGAAGCCGGATTCGGCTTTTTTACTCGGGCTTTATCAACAACAGCACTATGCCTTTGACGCCGGATCGGATTATGCCATCATTACGCTGCGCGAACCGATGCATGGTGATGTAGGCGCTATCAGGGATAACTATCTTGCTGAGCTGAAACAGGCGGCATTAACACTGCTCAGTAGCGGCACAGTAAAGAAAATAGCGGTATTCCCGCATGTGACCGGCCCGACAGTATTAGAAGATGACAGATGTATCAGTCAGGAGTTTACCCGCTTGTGCGCCTCACCGGCGGTACAGTTAATTGACGAAAATTACAGCATTAAGCAGTGCCTTGAGTTTTACCGCAATGCCCGTTTTGTAATAGGCACACGCTTTCACTCTGTGGTATTTTCGCTCTGCCAGGGCACACCGGCGGTAGCTATTTCGTACTACGGCCCAAAAGCCCAGGGCATTATGAATTATATCGATATGGCCGGGTTTTGCCTGTACATTGAACAGCTCAATGCAACCGACCTGCTAAATGCCGTCAGTAAAGTGCGGCATAAACAGCAGCAGGTGCAGCAGATAAAACAAAAAATGATACAAGAGCTGCTTGACGTAAAATTTTGAGCCGCGTTTTTAATCAGGATAGTGAGTATGGAAAAGTCAAACTACGCCACCTACCCGGGCGAGCCACCGCAGTTTAAAGAGCTTGTGGCCTATATATGGGGCAATAAAGTAGTCGTATTCATCACGGTAGCGCTGTTTTTGCTTATCTCAATTGGTATAGCGCTTACTGCCCCTAATACCTACAAGGCAACGGCCCTGGTGGTGCCGACACAAAATTTACAGGGTAAAGACGCGCTGCTTGACTCCCAGTTTGGCGGCATTGCCGCTTTGGCGGGCATATCGCTGAATAATGACGGGGCCTTTAAAACAGAAGTTGCCATTGCAAAAATACACTCAAAAGAGTTTATGTTCCGTTTTTTAACCAAGTATGAGCTGGTGCCTAAACTGATTGCGCTAAAAAAATGGCAGCAAGACACCAACGTGTTGCACTATGACAGCGATATCTATGATGAAAACGCGCGGCTGTTCCTCCTGGAGCAGGATAAAAGCCCTCTGTGGCTGGCGTACAAAGCGTTTTTGTCGTCGGTAGCGGTAGAAAAAGAAAAAAATGGCCTGATTACCTTATCGTTTAAACATGAGTCGCCTTTTGTGGCGAAGTCGGTGGTCGAGCAGCTGCTGCTGGATATTAACCGTGAATCCAAAGTGGCGGATATTGAGCAGGCGGACAGGAGCATCAGCTATTTAACCGAGCAGCTGAATAAAACCGAGCTCAGCGATATGCGGGTGATGTTTTTCCGCTTAATAGAGGAGCAAATTAAGGCCAAGATGCTCACCGAGATAAAGGACGAGTATATTTTCACCACTATTGATCCCGCCATAGTACCGGAGGAAATCCATAGTCCGCAGCGAGCGCTTATTATTGTTGTCAGTGTGTTGCTGGGCGGCATGTTAGGTGTGTTTCTTGTCTTGCTAAGATTTTATGCAAGTCGTTAAGCGGTTAATGCTTGTTTTATGCGCTTAATTTTTGTCCTGGAAAATTTTGACCTCGGTGGCGTAGAACGGGTGACCCTGCAATTGCTGAAAGCTCTGCTGGCCAGGCCGGAGCATGACATTTTGCTGTTATGCCAGCAAAATACCGGCGTTATGTCAGCAGCTTATGCTGAACTGGCCCGGATAGTTGAGTTTGACAGCGGGTTTATAAGGTTCAGAACCCAGGTCATGGCCTTTAAGCCTGATCTTATCATTTACACTAAAGGCGGCCTGTGCCGCTTTGGGCTGGCTTTGCCGGGCCGGTTTAAGAGTCTGGTAGTGCAGCATGTACCAATTATGCTGCCACACACGTCTGTCTTTAAAAATGTGCTGCGAAAGTATGCGGCAACATTACTTTATCGCTTTGTCGATAAAGTCATTTGTGTCTCTGATGGCATAAAAGACGATTTAATAAGCAAAAAAGTGCTGCCTGCTGCCAAAGTAACCAGGATATACAACCCGGTGCTGGATGACACGGTATTGCAGCTGGCTAACCAGCCTCAGTCACAGTATCAGGACTACTTTGTCTGTGTCGGACGCTTGCATTACCAGAAGGGATACGATTATTTACTGGATATTGTCAGCCGGGTAAAACACAGCGGTTATAGCATTAAGGTGGTGATCCTGGGCGATGGCCCCGAACGGGACGCTTTGGCAGCCCGGATTGCAGAGCTGGGCCTTAGCGGCAATATCGTATTACACGGCAGCGAAAGCAACCCTTATAAATATATCAGGGCTGCCAAAGCTATCTTGTTACCATCAAGGTGGGAAGGCCTGCCCACTGTGCTGGTAGAAGCGGCAGCGCTTAATACACCCATAGTGGCGTTTGATTGCCATTTTGGCCCTAAGGAGCTTACGGCAGATGGCGTGCACGGTTATCTGGTTGCACCGGCAGACACCATGGCGTTTGCTGACTGTGTAACTGCCGTTATCAACGGTGCCCGGCCACCCGCTGCGGATATCAGCGACTTTTTCGTTGATAAGGCTGCAGAGCATTATTTGGCCGAATTTGCATTGCTCTTGCGTTAACCACATGATGGAATTTGACCGACATCTTACAACCCGGGCGGGGCAAGGTTTGCTACATACGCGCTTATCTGCTGTATTGACGTATTCTTCGTTATTTGTGCTTTGTTATTGGCCGACATACTTTGTCATGTCGATAGAACCGGCACAAATGCAGAAAAGTTATTTTCTCGTTATGTTGTTTTGTCTTGTCTTTGCTGTGCTAGCCGCCAGGGCACCACTGTACATCCCCAGAATAGCCTATGTATTTTTATTGCCGCTGGCTGCGATGTTTGTCTCTTTTCTGTTTAGCTTTGCGCAATTCTCGGTGTTTCATCTGTCGGTGTTAATCAAGCCCTGTTTGCTGTTTATCTTTGTTTGTTGCTTTTACTCTCTGCTGCGCCAGGCCGTCAGCGCAGAGCACAGTTATGGTTTACAGAGAACATTAGAGATCATCCTTGTGCTGCAGATAGTGTTAGTTGCCTTGCAGATTATATTTGGCGATGCCAGCTGGCTTAAAGTGATCAGTTTTCGCCAGGTGTACGAGGGCTTAACATTTCGCGCTCCTGGCAGTTTCGACTGGGTGTATATTACCTGTTACTTTCTGACATTTTTTCTGAGCGTTTATTTAGCCGAGCTGTTTAGCGGCCAGCGCAAATTTAAAGCACTGGTTTATGTGTTTCTGATTTTGCTGGTAATATTTCTTGCACAATCTAAAACCGGTTACGCGGCAACCGTGTTTGCGTTGGTGTATTTTTTATTTTTATCTGTTGTGTTGCGCCTTGGTATCACCAGCCGGATCTCGCTGGTGCTGGTGGCCACGGCGGCCTTATTGGTTGCTGCTTTGGTGTATTTTGAGATCAGGGTAGAGTACATTTTCAATTTTATCGAGCTGCTGCAAAGCGGCAAGCTGGATGCGTCAACCGATACCCGCAAAGCACAAACCCTGCTGGCATTAAAAGAAGGCCTGGAGCATTGGCACCGGGGCTCGCCTGCTGCACTGGAAG
>CAZEGA010000024.1:521-21762 GCA_964511675.1 uncultured Rheinheimera sp. | reverse complement strand
GCATCGACCTCGACGTGGCACCCGGCGAAGTGCTGGCACTGGCCGGTTGTGACCGCTTAACCATCAGCCCGGCTCTGCTGGCAGAATTAAGCCAGCTGCAGGGTGAGCTGACAGTGCATTTAACCGATACCGGCGCCAGCAGTGCAGCACCAGAGCAACTGACAGAAAGCCAGTTCCGCTGGGCACTGAATGAAGATGCCATGGCGACAGAAAAACTGGCCGAGGGTATCCGCAAATTTGCCATTGACCAACGCAAGCTGGAGCAGTCGATCCAGCAGGCACTTTAATCACACCGTTTCAGGAGAGTAGTCTATGTCAGGAACCGCATGGTCAGGGCTCAGAGCCCTGGCTGCCAGCCCAGTATCGTTACGTACAGCCTTTGCTGCAGATCCGGCCCGGGCCAGCCGCTTCAGCCTCAGTGCCTGTGGCATTATGCTGGACTACTCCAAAAACCTGATCACCGACAGCAGCTGGCAGGCCCTGCAACAACTGGCACAGCACAGCCAGCTGCAAAACAGGCTTAATGCCATGCTGGCCGGTGACAAAATCAATAACACCGAGCAACGCAGTGTGTGGCATACCATGCTGCGTAAAACCGATGTCAGTGGCCTGACACTGGATGGCGAAGATATCGGCGGCCAGATCCTCGCCTGCCGGCAAAAAATGACAGCGCTGGTCAATCAGTTACATCAGGGTGACTACAAAGGCTACAGCGGTAAAGTCATCACCGACCTGATCTGGGTCGGCATTGGCGGCTCACTGCTGGGGCCGCAAATGGCAGTCGAAGCGTTAACACCTTACCATTGCAGCCCGGTTAAACTGCATTTTGCCGGTAATATTGACGGTGCCGTAGTCTCTGATGTGGTGAAAACCCTGGACCCGGCCACAACACTGGTGGTTGTGGCGTCCAAGTCATTCGGCACCGAAGAAACCAAACAAAATGCCTTAGCCATCCGGCAATGGTTTACCGACCATGGTGCCGACAGCAATGCCATTGCCCGGCATTTCTGGGCCACCTCTTCCAATATTAAAGCCGCCGCCGAGTTTGGTATTATCGAGCAGAATATCCTGCCGATGTGGGACTGGGTTGGCGGGCGTTATTCGTTATGGTCGGCCATCGGCCTGCCGGTGGCACTGATGATTGGCAATGCGCATTTTGCCCAGCTGCTACAAGGTGCCGAAGCCATGGATCAGCACTTTATTACGGCACCGTGCAGTGAAAACCTGCCACTGACGCTGGCCCTGCTTGGGATCTGGTATATCAATGGCTTTGGCTGCCAGGCGCAGGCCCTGCTGCCATACAGCCATTACCTGCGCCTGCTGCCATCTTATGTGCAGCAACTGGATATGGAGTCTAACGGCAAAAGTGTTGACGTAAACGGCCTGCCACTGACCGAGGCCACCGCGCCCGTGATCTGGGGCGATGCCGGCACCAACGGCCAGCATGCCTATCATCAGCTGTTACACCAGAGCGCGTTAGCAGTACCGGCCGATTTTATTTTGCCGCTTCAACCGGCTCATGACTTAACCGACCATCACCAGCGCTTAGCGGCACATTGCTTTGCCCAGACCCAGGCCCTGATGCAAGGCAAAACCCTGCAGGAAGCCACCGATGAATGCCTTGCAGCCGGTATGACAGCACAGCAGGCCGCCGCACTGGCACCACACAAGGTGTCGCCCGGCAATAAACCCAGCAATACGTTGTTGCTGCCGCAGCTGTCGCCTTACTATCTTGGTGCCCTGATAGCATTATATGAGCATAAAGTCTTCTGCCAGGGCGTATTATGGCAGCTGAACTCCTTTGACCAATGGGGTGTGGAACTGGGTAAGCAGCTGTCCGGGCCGATTTATCAGGCCTTGGGCGGTGCCGATGCCAGCCGGCTGGATAGTTCGACCCAGGCACTGATCAGCCACTTTATGCGACAAAAATAGCGCTAAATACGCCAGGCTTGTCATCGGCCTGTCACTTTGGTGTTTTATTTTCAACTGAAATGTGGTAAACACTTTGTTGAAAATAATAACAACAACACTCAGAGAGGCAAAACGATGGAAAGCTTCGAAGATTTACTGAATATGTTGGAACGCCCAGCCGCCAAACCCAGGGCGGTAAAGCGTAAGTGGCGCGAAATAGAACAACTGAAAGAGCGGCAACGCCTGAAAAAGGAGCTCTGCGACATTGACTGGACCATAGAGCCGGAATTGTCCGATATTGAATTGTAAAGCCACGCCCGCACTGTCTGCGGGCGTTTTTTATCAGCTCAGCTGCCAGTTAACCGGAGCTTTGCCCTGTTGCTGCAGTAAGGCATTGGCCTGTTTAAAATGGCCACAGCCGAGAAAACCTCGATGGGCCGACAATGGTGACGGGTGCGGCGCTTCCAGTACGTAATGGCGTTGCCGGTCAATGAAACGGCCTTTTTTCTGTGCGTGCGAGCCCCAGAGCAAAAACACTATGCCTTCGGCATGACTGCTGATCTGGCTGATCACCCGGTCGGTAAACTGTTCCCAGCCTAAATGACGGTGCGAATTGGCCTGGGTTGCCACCACCGTCAGCACCGTATTGAGCAGCAACACACCTTGCCTGGCCCAGTTCTCCAGGCAGCCGTGTTGCGGGATCTGAAAGTCCGGATACTCCAGTGCCAGCTCTTTATACATGTTCTGCAGCGACGGCGGCACCGGCACGCCGTGCCGCACAGAAAACGCCAGGCCATGGGCCTGATTGGGCCCGTGGTACGGGTCCTGCCCCAGGATCACAACTTTCAGGTTTTCCAGCCCGGTCAGTTTAAAGGCATTAAACACATCAGCCGCAGGCGGGTAAATAACCTGCCCGGCCAGGCGCGCCTGTTTCACCTGTTCCAGTGTGTCGGTAAAGTAAGGCAGGCTTTTTTCTGCCCCCAGTAACTGTTGCCACGACATCAGTTGTCCTCCAGCGACAACAGCACCTGCTTCAGCGCGGTAAAATCTGCCGCAAGGTCCCGGCTCAGGCTCTGCTCAGCAGCGCAACGGGCCAGCACTTCCGGCAGGGCCAGCGGTGTACCGAGGATATTCTCTACCTGCTCTTTAAATTTGGCCGGGTGTGCCGTGCCCAGGAAGATACCAAACTCGCCCGGCTGCAGGCTGCGTTTTAACGCTTTAAACGCCACGGAGGCATGCGGCTCACTCAGGTAGCCCAGTTGTGCCAGCTGTTTTACCCCCAGTACGGTGTCTTCTTCATCTACGGCCATGGTTTCAATGGCAGCACGGTCTATCACGCCCTGCGCCAGCAGCGCTTCAACCCTGGGCCAGTTATTCGGTGCGGCTACGTCCATGGCATTCGACAGGGTGGCTACGGTGGTTTTAGGTTGCCAGTCGCCGCTACGCCAGTAACGTGGCACGGTGTCATTACTGTTGGTAGCGGCCAGCATCCGTTTGATCGGCAGGCCCAACGCTTTGGCAATAAGCCCGGCGGTCAGGTTGCCGAAGTTACCGCTTGGCACCGCAATAACAACCTGCTGCCGTTTTTCTGCCGGCACCTGCGCCAGTGCTTCAAAGTAATAGCAGACCTGGGCAAACAAGCGGCTGATATTAATCGAGTTGGCAGAGTTTATCCCCAGTTGCTGTACCAGGGGTTTGTCGTCAAACACCTGCTTTACCAGCGCCTGGCACTGGTCGAAATCGCCGTCTACTGCCAGGGTAGTGATATTCTCACCTAAAGTGGTAAACAACTTCTCCTGTAGCGGGCTGATTTTCCCTTTGGGGAATAAAATCACCACCTTAACCCCGGCCTGACGGTAAAACGCATGGGCAACGGCCGCACCGGTATCGCCCGAGGTGGCGGTCACTATAGTGGTATCGGTGCCCGACTGCGCTTTGGCCAGGGCCTGCGCCATAAAACGGCCGCCAAAGTCTTTAAAGGCCAGCGTCGGGCCATGAAACAGCTCCAGACAGGCCAGATCCTCTGCCAGTACCGCCAGCGGCGCCGGGAACGTAAACGCACGCTCTGCCATCTGGCTTACCTCGGCAGCGCTTAACTCATCACCGATGAGGGCTTTTAAGATCAAAGCACTGCGTTCAACCAGCGGCAGCTGCAACAGGCGGTCAATATCCAGCTTTGGCCAGCTGGTTGGAAAAAACAGGCCCTGCTGTTGCCCCAGCCCCTGGCGTACCGCCTGTAAAAAACTGACCTGCTCGGCCGGTACTTTTATATTCGTTAATAGCATAGTCTTTCTTATAACCTCTGTTACGCTAACGCCCTGACGCCATGTGCCGACAAACGGCAGATCTGCGTGGTCGCGTCCTGATTTTTGGCATAATGCCGCGATAAATACCCAGCAGCAAGCTGTGCCTGCGCCTCGTTGCTGCACAGGGCAAATAAGGTTGGGCCCGCCCCGGAAATGCCCAGATGCAGTATACCCTGCGCTGACAACGCCGCCCGCAATGCCGGTAATTCCGGTAGCAGCGGCGTACGCGCCGGCTCTGCCACCAGATCCTGCAGCGCAGCGACAGCGTCCGCCTCATCTGCCGCATACAAGGCGCTGACAAACCGGCTGAGCATACCGGCAAACCGGATACTGTGTGCCAGTGTCAGCTGTGGCGGTAATACCGCCCGCGCCGCCCGGGTTGACAGCACAGTGCCAGGGTAACACAGTACCACCCGCCAGTGCTCAAACCATGGCAGGCTGCGGCAGACCCTGGGGCTGTCCGGCAGCATCAGCTGTAAACCGCCGTAATATGAAGGCGCCACATTGTCGTAATGCACACTGCCACTGACACCGCCTTCGGCCTCTGCCATCAGCTGCAGTAAGGCAGACTCCGCTAACGGCTTGCCAAAATAGTCGTTAAAGGCAAAACAGGCTACCACTATAGAGCAGGCGCTGGAGCCAAGGCCACTGCCAACCGGCAGGTTTTTGTGCAGCCGCAGTGCCAGCCTGGGTAACCGGCGGCCAACTTTACGCTCAAAAGCGTTAAAGCATTGCAGTACCAGATTATCACTGCTGTCTGGCGGTAACTGGTGTACGTAGCGGCCGCTCAGCTGCAGTGTCATGCTCTCCTGCTCGGCACAGATATCCAGCACATCACCGAATAAGTCGCCACTGACCGGTTCAAATGCCGCTCCCAGCAAGTCAAAGCCCACACTGAAATTGCCGGTAGATGCCGGGGCATAATAGCGTTTCAGGTAATCAGCCTGTATTACATCAGAAGATTGCTGCATCGTCATTACACCTGTTGCTGCCAGCCAAGGGTACGCATCAGATCGCTGAATACCCCGGCAGAGGTTACCGCAGCACCGGCGCCATAGCCGCGCAGTACAAACGGAATGGGCTGGTAATAACGGGTGTGAATAGCCAGCGCATTTTCACCGTCTTTCACCTTGGCCAGCGGGTGATCTGCCGGCAGCGCTTTAATGGCCACTTTACATTTACCGTCGGCAATTTCTCCGATATAGCGCAACACTTTACCGTCGGCTTTTGCCCTGGCAATGCTGTCGGCAAAAGCGGCGTCCAGTTGCGGTAACTGCGCCAGAAATTCCTCTGTACTGCAGCCATCGGCAAAGCCGGCCGGCAGTACTGAGCCTACCTCGACATCGCTCAGTTCCAGCATCATACCGGCTTCACGGGCCAGAATAAGCAGTTTGCGCGCTACATCCATACCGGATAAGTCGTCACGCGGGTCCGGCTCGGTAAAGCCTTTCTGCCGCGCTTTATTGGTAACGGCAGATAAACTGACACCCGCTTCCAGCTCACCAAAAATATACGACAAAGAACCGGATAAAATCCCTTCGAATGCCACCAGTTCATCACCCGCGTTCAGCAGGCCCTGCAGGGTATCGATCACCGGCAGGCCGGCACCAACCGTAGTCTCGTACAAAAAGCGGCGCCGGTGCTGTTGTGCCAGCAGACGTAACTGCTGATAGTAACCGATTGAGGCGGTATTGGCCTTTTTATTCGGCGTCACCACATGAAAGCCGGCAGCAAGAAAATCGGCATATTGGGCCGCGACAGGCTCTGCGCTGGTGCAATCGACCAGTACCGGGTTGGTCAGGTGCTGCTGGCGCACAAAATCTGTCAGCACCGCCAGTGAGCAGCTGTGCTTCGCCCCGGCTAACTGCTCACGCCAGTGCTGTAAATCAATACCGTCGGGTTGCAGCAGCAGCGCCTTGCTATTGGCAATGCCGTACACGGTCAGCTTAACCTGGCGGCTGTGCAAAAACGCCTGCTGGCGGTGAATTTGCTGTAGCAGCTCACTACCGACCACGCCACAGCCCACCAGAAAGATATCAATGCTGGGAATGTGGCTGAAAAAGTTTTCATGGCACACTTTGACGGCATTTTTACAGGCCGTCTGTTCAATGACTGCAGAAATTGAACGTTCGCTGCTGTCCTGCGCTATGGCCACCACATTCACTCTGGCCTGGGCCAGTGAAGCAAAAAACTTCGCCGCCACGCCCTGATGCTGGCGCATACCATCGCCGACCAGGCTGACAATCGCCATATCAGACTGAATACTGAGCGGTCGCAACAGGCCGGTTTGCAATTCCAGTTCAAACTCCTGCTGCAAGGCTTGCCTGGCGGCAGACAGATGCAGCTGGGGTACGCAAAAACTGATACTGAATTCCGATGACGACTGGGTGATCAGGCTGACAGAGATCTGCGAACGCGCCATAGAGGCAAACACCCGGCTGGCCATGCCCACCACACCTTTTAACCCCGGACCGGATACCGTGACCAGTGCCAGATGCTCCAGGCTGGAGATGCCTTTCACCAGCGCATCCCCCTCGCCGTTATTGTCAATGCAGGTGCCCGGTGCAGCGGGGTTCAGGGTATTTTTGATGAAACAGGGTATATTGTAACGTGCCAGCGGGCCTATGGTTTTCGGGTGCAACACTTTAGCGCCGAAGTACGACAGCTCCATCGCCTCGTCGTAAGATAAACGGTCAATCAGTTTGGCATTCTTTACCTGACGCGGATCGGCACTGTATACGCCGTCTACATCCGTCCAGATCTCGCAGGCATCAGCGTGCAGGCTGGCGGCAACAATGGCACCGGAGTAATCAGAACCGTTACGCCCCAGTAAACAGGTTTCGCCCTGGGCATTGCTGGAGACAAAACCGGCAATCACATACACCCTGGCATTGTTGCCGGCCACAGCACGCTGTAATGTCTGTTCTGATGCCTGAATATCCGCCGTGGCATTTAAATAATCGCCGCTGCTTTTCACCAGCGCTATCGCATCCAATGCCTGCGTATTAACCTGCCTGGCGTTCAGCAGTGCTGTCATCAGCGCCACACTGAATTGCTCACCTAACCCCAGCAATTGCGCTTTAATATGGTCCGGACAGTGACGCAACAGCGAAATCCCGGTTAATTGCGCCGTCAACTGGTGTAATTGCTGCTCTACCACCTGCTGCACTGCGGCCAGCTCTGCATTGGCAAACAGCGCTGCGGTATCGGCGGCCAGTTGCCGGTAGCGTGCCGCCAGCTGTTGCAGTAGCGGGGCAAAATCCGATCCCAGATAAGCCAGATCAGTCAGCTCAACCAGCGTGTTGGTCACTCCCTGTGGGGCTGATAACACCAGACAAATACTGTCAGTGGCACTTTGCTGCTGCACTATGTGGGCAACTTCTGCAAACCGCTGTACTGATGCCAGCGACGATCCACCAAACTTGAGCACCCTCATCTTAAACTCCTTGCGCATTATTGACTGTTATTGTGCAGTTATTGCGACTCTTGGTATTAAACGGGCCAGAACAGCAGGCCAAAAAAAAAAAAAAAACCCGTGACATCTGAGGTCACGGGTCTTTTCTACAGACAATACTCCGCCGACCTCCTACCCCGAAGGGCGGGTGGTAATAATAATGGTGGTGAGTACAGTCGTTTTTATTTTCATCGCCACACTATGCACAGACTTATAGACGGCTGTCAATGGCTAATTATCGGCAGAATCATTTTACCTTTTTAAGATAATCCGATTCAGTGGCATAAGCCCGCACGCAGTTACGCCCCTGTCGCTTGGCGTTATACAACGCAATATCGGCATGCTGGATCAGTTCATCGGCGCTCTGGTTGACAAAGCCCGCCACACCGATGCTGAGCGTTACCGGGATCTGCTGCTGGTTATAGCTGACCGGGCCGGCTGCTATGGCCTGACAGATCCGGTTTGCTACCTTAATGGCGCCACTTAGCGGGGTTTCGGGTAATACCACACCAAATTCCTCACCACCGTAGCGGCCAAACACATCGGTGTCACGCAATAAGGCGGAGATCTGCTGCGACACTGAGGTCAGCACCACATCGCCGCCCTGGTGGCCATAGGTGTCGTTCAGCTGTTTAAACTTATCCAGATCAAATAACAACAAAGATACCGGATGCTGGTAGCGGGTCGCCCGCTGCAATTCCAGTTGCAACTGCTGCTGCCAGTAATGGCGGTTAAAAATACCGGTCAGGCCGTCAGTGCGGTTGGCCTGTTCCAGTTGCTGCATGCTGCTGTGCAATTGTTGCTGATAGACAAAAGCGTCGGTGGCATCTTCAATCAGAATGCAGATATAGCCCTCATTGCTGCCAGAGGCAGCCAGCGGCATGATGCTGCAATTTTGCGCCATGTACTGGCTGCCGGTGCTTAACGGGCGTAAATGGGGTAGTTTAAAAATATACTGCCGCTGTTCCCAGTTACTAAACGCCGGCACCTGTAACTGGCGCACGCTGTCCAGTTTGCGCTGCAGCCAGGCCTGGGGTAAATCAGCAAATACATCAAATAACGACTGGCCCTGCACGTCAGCTAACATCACGTTGGCGCGCCGGGCAATAAACTGGTTAATAAACACCAGCCGGTAGTGTGCATCCAGCACCACTACACCGCAGTTTAACTGTGCCAGCAACGGCTGCAATAACCCGTCCAGCTGCATCAGAAACCGGCCAGCACTTTGTCCAGCATCTGCCGCAGCTGCAATACGGCCTCACCCGGGATTAACAGCATCATGTCACAATTAAAACTGTAGTCGGTCAGCTGATAACGGATATCCACCTGCAACGCCAGTTGCCACTGGTTTGCGGTTTCAGTCAGCTTCTGGACAAAGTGCTGATCCCGGCTGGACAAAATACGGGGCGCAGCATAAGAAAAGCTGTTTTCCAGTTGCTCGGCCAGGCCGCTCAGAAAGGTGGTGGTCAGTACAGAGCTGATATCGGTCAGCATTTCTGCTTCAGAGCTGTCATCATCGCTGTAGCCCAGCAACCGGGCGATTACACCGATGTTTTCCAGCTGGTACAACATGATGGTTTCACCACGCAGCCCCTGATCACCGAAAAAGCCCAGGCTGACCAGCGTAGCACTGTGTTGCGGATAACGCTGGGCAAAGTGCAGCGGCAATTGCTCTGTGGTAACCAGTTTTATCGCCGGTACCTGCAAATGCACCAGGGTATCCAGATAGCGCGCCAGTTTGTCGCTGGCCAGTCCCATAGCGATATTGACCAGCTCCTGCAGGCAATCGCGCTGTTCTTCCGTGAAATACAGCTTGGTCATATCAGTCCATACTTATGCATAACTTCAGCCAGCTTATCGGCGCTGGCGGGTTTACGCACAAACGCCAGCGCCCCCAGTTCCAGCACCCGCTTTTGCATTTCCGGCTGGATATCGGCTGATACCACTATCACCAGGCAGTCCATACCTTCGGCTTTAATAGCCTCCAGTACACCAACACCATCGAGTTCCGGCATGGTCAGGTCAAGAAATACCAGGCCAATATCCTGGGTACGCAAAATACCCAGCGCTTCCAGGCCATTGCTGGCCGTCAGGATGCTGGCATCAAAATCACCGGGCAGGGATTTTTTTAACTGATTGCGGGCCAGTAGGGAATCGTCACAAATTAACACGGTTAGAGCCATTTACTGCAGCCTGTACTTATTGTTGTGTTTTATGGGCTTAAACTGGTTAAAAAATATATACAGCAAGCCACCATAAAGCAATAACTGAGCTATAAATAGCTGAGATTCGCTCACACTATTTGCAAACCGGCGTTTATTGGTTATGGTAGTCAGACAATACCAATAAGAACTCTGTTTTATACAAGGTTACTATGCAGCACAAAAGCCTGTCCCGTAAATTGTTAACCAAAGTGTTGTCAGTCTATTTTATTCTGACATTCGTGGTAACACTGGGACAGATTGTCGCAGAGTACTTTAATACCAAAAACCATATCAATGGTGAGCTGGAAACCTTGCAGCAAACCTTCTCCGGCAGCCTGACCCGGGCCATCTGGGAGCTGAATACCCAACAGGCACTGGTGATTGCCGATGGCCTGCTGGCAATACCTGTCATTGAGGGTATTATCGTGCGGGATGACAGTGGCGCCGTCATCACCCAGCTCGGCCGTTATATCAATATCCAGGAACGTTTCAGCACCCAGCTGGTACGTGAAGGCGTACGCCTGACAGAACAGCAGTCCGGCATTTTCGGTTATACTTTCCCGCTGATTTTTGAGTTCTCCGGCCGGGCCACCCAGGTTGGCGATGTGACGCTGTTTTCCAGCCGGGCTGTTGTAATAGACAGGATCAAAATTGGTATTTACTTTCTGGTCGGCAATGCCTTTCTTAAAACTACGTTCCTGATTATTCTGTTTTTAATGGCGTTTCGGAAACAACTTACCGTACCGCTGACCGAGCTGACCCAACAAATAGAAGATCTGGAGCTGGACCAGCTGGAAGGTGCCAGAGTTGAAATACAACATGGCGATACCACTGAACTCAGCGTAATGGCAGATGCGTTCAACCGCCTGATTGGCCGGGTACAGGATTACAAAACCCAACTGGAAACCACCCAGAAACAACTGATGCTGTCGAACGAAAAGCTGGATCAGCATAACCTGATGCTGGAGCAGGAAGTAGCGCGTAAAACGTCGGGCCTGAGCCAGGCGATGATGGACCTGCAGCAACAAAAGCAGGAACTGGAAGTAAAACAGCAAAGCCTGCGCGAAGAAATTGAGCGCCGCCGTCATACCGAAGATGCGCTGCGCGGTAAGCAAACGGAACTCGAACGCATAGTCGATGACCTGAAGCAGGCGCAGGACCGGCTGGTGCAATCTGAAAAAATGGCGGCCCTGGGCGGCCTGGTGGCCGGTATCACTCATGAAGTGAATACCCCGGTCGGTATCGGCGTTACCGCTACCAGTTTCCTGGCAGAAAAACTCCAGACCCTGTCCCAGTCTTATAAAGAGAAAACCTTGTCACCCAAGGCGCTGGAGCATTTTATTGAAGAAGCCACCCAAGGCACTGAGTTACTGCAGTCAAACCTGATCCGCGCCTCAGAGCTTATCGCCAGCTTTAAACAAATTGCCGTCGACCAGACCAGCGAAGCTGTCCGCACCATTAACCTGGCAGACTACCTGCACGAAGTGAGCCGCTCATTGCAGCCAAACTTTAAGAAGACGCGGCACCAGATCGAACTGAATTGCCCGGATAATATTATCCTCAGCTGTCCGGCGGGTGCCATTTCACAGATCTTTACCAACCTGTTGATGAACTCCCTGATCCACGGTTTTGAAGACATGGAAGAAGGCCAGATCCGTATCACAGAGCTGGATGAAGGCGACAATGTGGACATTACATACAGCGACAATGGTAAAGGCCTGTTGCCGGAACAACTGGAAAAACTGTTTCATCCGTTTTTTACTACCAAACGCGATCAGGGCGGCAGTGGCCTGGGCACTCATATTACCTATAACCTGGTACGCCAGACGCTGGGCGGCAGTATTACGGTAAGCAGCGAGCCGGGCAAAGGCCTGCACTACCATATTTGCTTTCCAAAAAACCTGAAAATATCCGGCTGAATCACGTTATACTGCGCGCCTGTGTTTTTTGATTGAGTAATTTATGTGGTTTAAAAACGCCCGTGTCTATCGTCTCAGTGCAGCTTTAACAACCGATCCGGCGGTATGGGAGCAAGCGCTGGCTGAGTTCAGGTTCAGCCCCCTGACCGCCCAGGAGCTGGTCAGAAGCGGTTTTAGCTTCCCCTTGCACCCGAGCCTGAAACAGTACTGCCATCCCCTGGATAACCTGTTGTTCTTTGCGGTTAAACGCCAGGAAAAAATCCTGCCGGCAGCCGTCATTAATGAAGAAATGCAGCCGAAACTCGATGCGCTGGAGCAGGAAAAAGGCCGCCCGTTAAGCCGTAAAGAAAAACAGGCCTTAAAAGAAGAGTTGCAACAGGCTTTGCTGCCGCGCGCATTCAGCCGCTCTTCCCTGACGCAGGGTTACTACGATGTGCAGAACCAGTGGCTGGTGATTAACACCAGCAGTGCCGGCAAGGCCGAAGATGTACTGGCACTGCTGCGCAAGGCCCTTGGCTCGCTGCCGGCATTACCCTGGCTGGATAACCATAAACTGAATACCAGCTTACAGCTGTGGTTGCAGAATAAGGCGCTGCCACAGGGCTTTACCCTGGGCAGCGATGCTGAGCTCAAAGCACCGGATGAAGAAGGGGCCAAAGTAAAATTCAGTAATCACCTGCTGAGCGCCGATGAAGTACAAAGCCATTTACAGGACAAACTGGTGACCAGCATCAGTCTGGAACACACTGACAACATAGCGCTGCAGATCAACGATGACGGTGCGGTAAAACGGCTGAAATTCCACGATCTGCTGACCGGGCAGAATGATGAACTGGGCTGGGAAGATCTGGCCGCCCGGCTTGATGCTGACCTGCTACTGATGGCCACCGCCTTAAACCAGGCCCTGCTGTGCATCAGCCAGCAGCTTGGCCCGGAATAAGGTCTAGCTGAATATGGCACGCACATCCTGATACAGCTTTTGCAGATCAGGATGCTGCATAAAGTCGGTTTGTGGTATCAAACCACATTGCACATAGTAGTTCAGCAGCCGTTGTTGCATATCGGCATCGGCATAATTGCCCCTGGCCAGTACCGCCAGCCGGATAAAATCGGTATAGCCTGGTCCGGGTTGCTCCGGACTGGGTTTGCGCCAGTTCAGCGCCGCCTGCACAAACAGCTCGGCAAAGCCCCAGGCATGCAGAATGTGGCCGCTGATCTGCGGCGATAACTGGTTTGCCAGATTGAACAAAAAGCGCGGATCACCCAGCAACTGCTCGTCACGCTCAGCTTCTGTCAGTACCGGCATAGCACCGATATTGTGCACCAGGGCCATCAGGGTCAGCACATCTTTATTCAGCCCGCTTGTTCCGGCTGTATGGCGGTTGTAATAGGTCAGTGCTGCTGCCGCAACCGCAGCAACCTGCACACTGCTTTGCCATAAACTGTCCAGTTGCTGTTGAACCTGCTTATGTTTAGACATAAACACCTGTTCCAGTGCCATGGCAATGGCAATATTGCGGATCTGGCTCAGGCCGATACGGGTAACGGCCTGGTGCAGGGTATTAACTTTAATCGATCGCCCCATAAAAGCACTGTTGGCCACTTTAATCATGCGTGCCGCCAGTGCCGGGTCCTGCGCAATAACTTCAGCCATTTCAGGTAAACTGATATCCGGCTCAGCGCTACGCTGCCGTACTCTTAATGCCACTTCAGGTAAAGTGGGCAGCAGTAATTGATCATGCTGAATTTTGTGTTGCAGCATTTGTTCGATAGATTGTTGCACTGACATAACTACCCCTGCTACCCGTATGTATGCGTCACCTGACGTTATACTGTATTCAATGATCACCGCTGACCGGCTCTGGCTGCGTGCTACTGATAATCAGCCTTAGCTGCTGCAGTTGCCCGGCACAATCGGCAGTCTGTTGCGCCCGGGCGCTGACTTCCAGTTCGCCGGCCAGGCAGGTAATTTGCGGATACCCCATGCTGCCGGCACTGCCTTTAAGGCTATGGGCTGCATAAGCCAGCTCGCTCCACTGCTGCCGGTTAAACTGTGCTTCAAGTTGTTGCCACAGCAGCGGCAATTGCAGCGTAAACTGCTGCTTCAATGCCTGCATTTGCGGGTCCTGTGCCAATTGCTGTTCCAGTTGATCAGCCTTGATCACCGCCTTACTGCCAAACCTGGCTAAAATAGCCAGTAAGTCCGCCTGCATGACCGGTTTGGCTAATAATGCCTGACAGCCTGCCCGGCGGTAGCGCTCAGCATCTTCAGACATCACATTGGCCGTAACCGCAATCACCGGTGTTTCAATACCGGCGTGACGGATCAGCCGGGTGGCTTCTTCCCCTCCCATGACCGGCATTTGCATGTCCATAAAAATCAGATCAAAATCTTCTGCCAAGACACACTCTACCGCTTTCTTGCCATTGTCTACCAGCACACAGCCGGTCCGGGCTTTTTGCAGCATCAGCTGTAACAGTAGCTGATTGTCCGGGTTATCTTCGGCAACCAGGATCTTAAGTTGCATCTCGGTCACTATTTCAGGCGGCGTCACATCTGATGCAGTATCCCGGCAATACTCTGCCATCAGCTCCGGCTGCTGCGCACTGCAGTCAAATAACAATTCGAAGCAACTGCCAATGCCTTTAACACTTTCGACCTGGATATCGCCGTTCATCTGCAGCATCAGCTTTTTCGAAATCACCAGGCCAAGGCCGGTACCGCCGAAATGGCGGGTTACCGTAGCATCGGCCTGGACAAAAGGCTGGAAAATACGACCCAGTTCATCGGGCGTCATACCAATACCAGAGTCTTTGACTTTAACAGACAGTTGCTGAGTCAGGGTATCATAAGCTACAGCAATGATAATTTTACCTTTTTTAGTAAACTTAACCGAGTTACTGGTCAGGTTCAGCAACACCTGGCGAAACCGCAGCGGATCATTAAACAGTTGCTGCGGCAACGGAAAGTGTAAATCCAGCAAACATTGCAACCCCTTAGCTTCAGCCTGGGCACGCGTCAGCTGATAAACATCGTCAAGCAGTGCCAGCCAGTTAAAAGCTTCATAGTTAAGCTCAAGTTTGTCTGCTTCTATTTTCGACAGATCCAGAATGTCGTTAATCAGCCCCAGCAGATGGTCACCGCTTTTTAATACCCGCTGCAGGTAGTTTTGCAGTTTAGCGGCATCTGTTTCATACTGCGCCTGTTCCGAAAAACCGATAATTGCTGTCAATGGCGTGCGTATTTCATGGCTCATATTCGCCAGGAACACACTTTTCAGCCGGTTTGCCTGCTCTGCCGCTTCCCGGGCCAGGATCAACTCCTGGTTTGCTGCCGCCAGATCGTCATTGGCACGGGCCAAATCCTGCGTGCGGCGCAATACCTTGTCTTCAAGCTGCTGCTTATAGGCCCGCTCACGCTCCCGGTACACCCGCAGCTGGCGCACCATCACATTAAACGCGGCAAACATGTCGCCCAGTTCATCCTGCTTTTTAACTTCCAGCAGGGTGGATAAATCCCCCCGGCCTACAGCGGTTTTGGCCGCGGTAAGTTGTTTAATCGGCGCAAAAATATTACGGATCAGCAGCCAGTACACCAGCATCGGCAGTAACAAACACACCAGCACCGTCAGCAGCACCAGCACAAGGGTCACCAAGCGCTGCTGGCTGAACAGTTCTGTAGTATCAAGGCCATATAGCAACTGGTAGTTGCCGGGCAGGCTTTTGCCAAGCAGTAACCGGGTCTGGCCGAGCAACACCACCGGAGAAAATTGCGCAGCATCTATCGTCTGCTGGATAGCACGAAAATTGGTTGGTGCAAAAGCACTGCCCACCAGGGCTTTGTTATCGGCATAAGTTACCGTTGCAGCCTTGCTTATCAGCAAGGTAACACTGTTAGGGGTATGCCGGTAGCTGACAATGCTGCTTAACACATCAGGGCTGACTACCAGCACCAGATAGCCCCACAAGCGTCTGGATTCCGTCACCGAGCTGGTGTAAAGCTTGTGGGCAAAAAACAGCTGCAGCTGGCTGGTATCATTGTCTTCAGCCAGAAAATAGCCGGTATCATCTACCTGGGCCTGTAATGAGGAAAAATACTCATTGCGAAACCGGTTTGGCATACTGGAAAATTGTGGCCGTTCGGGCAGCTGCAGCGCGTAATCCCCTGTCAGGTTGATCAGCTTGAGGGAAACGACAGCAGGTTCTGAGCGCATAAACTGGCCAAGCTGCTGCTTCAGCTGCCCTAAAGACGCGGTATCGGTCTGCTGTATATAACCAGACAGTAACGGGCTTTGTGCCAGCATAGCCAGCTGTATCTGTTTTTGCTGCAGAAAGCTGCTTAACTGCAGCTGCTGCCGGGCCAGCGCCCGTTCGGCATGGTAGAAAGCCTGTTGCTGTAAATATTGCTTGCTGAACTGATACGCCAGATAGCCAAAAGCCACTACCGGTATCACCAGTAGTGGGAATATATAGGCCACCAGCGTTTCGCGTAGCTTCATCCTTGTCCCGGTATGCGCTCAGGGATATCCCTGCTACCACAGATTGTGGTTAAATAATCTTATTCTGTTGCCAGAGCTTCTCTTTTGCCAGACGCTGTTGTCTTTTTTCACAGGGGTTTTCGCAGTCGCAGGCTTTTTCAATGCCCAGGGCATCCAGCCCGCCACAGCTACCGGCGATGGTTTTACGTTGCACAATAAAACCCACTGCCATTGCCGACACTACCACCAATAACAAACCAAAAGTAAATAAGAAGTAAAACATAATCCCCCCTGCTACTCAGTTAAATAGGGTTTAAAAGCGTCAGAACTCAGTTCGGTATAACCGTCATCCGTTTTTACCACTAGCAACACGGCCAGAGCGTGCTGGTTGGCAAAAGCAATTGCCTCCTGTTCAGTCATGACATTCAGCGCCGTGGCATAGCCATCCGCTGTCATGCAGGACGGATGTAATACCGTTACCGACACGGTACGGTTTTGTATCGGCTTACCGGTACGCGGATCAAGCAAATGCGAATAGCGTACGCCGTCTTCTTCAAAATAGTTACGATAATCACCTGAGGTCGCCAGCCCCATATCGCCCGGCATTAAAATGCGCTGCACTGCACGTTCAGTCGCCGCTGCCGGTTGTTCAATCGCAACTTTCCATGGCTGTTGCCCCGGTTTGTGGCCTTTGAGCCGCATCTCGCCGCCAATCTCAACCAGATAATTGCCGATATTGTGCTGTTCAAGCATAGCAGCAATCTGATCGACACCGAAGCCTTTGGCAATAGGCGACAGGTCTACTGCCAGCCTGGGTTCGGTTTTGACCAGGCCCTGCTCCGTCAGTATTAACCTGGTAAAACCAACCACAGCCCAGGCCTGTGCTATATCTGCCGCTGTTGGCACCTGCGCTGTCCGGCCACGGGCACCAAAGCCCCAGAGCTCCACCAGCGGGCCGACAGTGACGTCCAGCACACCTGCGGTTTGCTCAGCAATGCGCAGCGCTTCTGCCACCACGGTACGGGTCTGTGCTGACAACGGAAAAACCGTGTTGTCATTGTGCCGGTTAAAACGCATCAGTTCAGACTGTGGCCGGTAAGTTGACATCAGGTCATTCACCAGCTCCAGCTCTGTGTCAATCTGCTGCTGCAAGGCCACAGTGTCGACTGCGGTATCGCTGTAGAATTTAACCACATAGTAAGTGCCCATGGTATTACCGTTTAACTGATACTGTTCAGTTTTGGGTTTGGCAGGGCTGCATGAAACTAAAACGGCCAGCCCGATAACAGCCAGCCAGCTTTTCAGCAAAGAAACAGGGTACATAAAGCTTCCTGATAGCAGAAGGGGCAACCTGTTACGGTGCCCCTGCTGATGTTACGCTTACTGTTAGCCGCCGAAATCGTCTAACAGGATGTTGTCATCTTCTACACCGAGATCTTTTAGCATATTGATCACGGCTTTGTTCATCATCGGCGGACCACACATATAAAACTCGCAGTCTTCCGGCGCTTTATGGTTTTTCAGGTAGTTTTCATAAATGACATTATGAATAAACCCGGTGTAACCGGTCCAGTTATCTTCCGGCTGCGGATCTGACAAGGCAACATGCCATTCAAAGTTGTCATTCTCGGCCGCCAGCATATCGAAATCTTCTACATAGAACATTTCGCGCTTGGAACGGGCACCATACCAGAAGGTAATTTTACGCTTCGATTTTAACCGGCGCAGCTGGTCAAAAATGTGCGAGCGCATAGGCGCCATACCGGCACCACCACCGATAAATACCATTTCTGCTTCGGTATCTTTGGCAAAGAACTCACCAAACGGGCCGGAGATGGTCACTTTATCGCCTTCTTTCAGGCTCCAGATAAAGGAGGACATCTTACCGCAAGGCAGGCTCAGGTTATTTGGCGGCGGCGTAGCAATACGCACGTTCAGCATAATAATGCCTTCTTCTTCCGGGTAGTTCGCCATCGAGTAAGCCCGGATGGTTTCTTCGTCTACTTTTGATTCCAGAGTGAAAAACTTAAAGCGTTCCCAGTCACCACGGTATTCTGCCGGAATATCAAAATCCTGATACTTAACATGGTGCGCCGGTGCTTCAATCTGGATATAGCCACCGGCACGGAACGGTACGGATTCACCATCCGGAATTTGCAGCTTCAGTTCTTTGATAAAAGTAGCTTTGTTGTCATTGGAAATAACAGTACAGGCCCACTTTTTAATCCCGAAGATTTCCGGTTCTACTTCAATGTCCATGTCCGTTTTTACACTGACCTGACAGGCCAGACGGCAACCTTCACGCCGTTCGCCTTTGGTCAGATGGCCAAACTCTACCGGTAACGCATCACCACCACCGGAATGAATATGTACACGGCACTGGCCACAAGAACCGCCGCCACCACAGGCTGATGACAGGAAAATGCCCTTGTCTGCCAGCACGCTTAATAACTTGCCGCCGGCGTTGGCTTTGATCGCTTTGCTCGGGTCGTCGTTGATACTAATGGTAATTTCACCTGAAGATACCAGTTTTGCTTTGGCCACCAGAATCATGACGACCAGAGCGAGAACCAGTAAGGTGAACATACCAACGCCAAGATAAATCTCTTGCATTGTCTTTTCCTTATACTACCGATGCTTACAGGGATACGCCTGAGAAGGACAAAAAGCCCAGACTCATCAGACCAACCATGATAAAGCGCGAACCTAAACCGCGTAATGCCACAGGGATATCGGCATACTTAAGCTTTTCGCTGACACCTGCCATCACAGTAATTGCCAGAGTCCAGCCGATCCCGCCACCTAAACCGAATACCGCACTTTCTGCCAGGTTGTAATCACGCTCAACCATAAAGGCCACACCACCGAAAATTGCACAGTTAACAGTGATCAGCGGCAGGAAAATACCTAAGGCGTTGTACAGTGACGGCACGTATTTATCCAGAAACATTTCCAGTACCTGAACGATGCCGGCAATAACACCGATATAGGTGATAAAGCCTAAAAAGCTCAGATCGGTATCCGGAAAGCCCAGCCAGCCCAACGCACCCGGCGCCAGCAGTTTATGGAAAACGATATTGTTCACCGGCACTGATATCGCCAGCACCACAGTTACCGCAATACCCAGGCTGAAGGCCGTTTTAACCTGCTTGGAGATAGCGATAAAAGTACACATGCCCAGGAAGAAAGACAGCGCCAGGTTATCAACAAAGACGGCACGGACAAATAAACTTAAATAATGTTCCATCTGTTAACTCCTTAGTGGCTCTCTTGCTGTTCAGGACGCCAGGTCCGCAGCAGCCAGATCAGCCCGGCAATGATAAAGAAAGCACTTGGTGGCATCAGTAACAGCCCCATTGGCATATACCAGCCGCCGGCACTGACCAGAGGCAGAATTTCTACCCCTAACAGCGTACCTGAACCAAACAGCTCACGGATCACCGCAACGATAACCAGCAGCACGGTGTAACCCAGACCATTACCGATACCGTCTAAAAAGCTCATCAGTGGCGGGCTTTTCATCGCATAGGCTTCAGCACGGCCCATGACGATACAGTTGGTAATGATCAGGCCAACAAATACCGACAACTCTTTTGCCACGTTGTAGGCATAAGCTTTGAGGATTTGGTCAACCACTATTACCAGGGACGCGATAATCGTCATCTGTACGATAATGCGCACACTGGATGGAATATGGTTACGGATCATCGAAATAAACATGCTGGAAAATGCCGTTACCAGGGTAAGGGCAACCCCCATTACCAGCGCTTTGTCCAGCTTGGTGGTGACCGCCAGCGCCGAACAGATACCCAGCACCTGCAGGGCAATAGGGTTGTTAGCGAAAACCGGGCCAAACACCAGGGTCTTCATTTCTTTTACAGTTGCCATTCTTTATGCTCCCTTACGCATCTGAGTCAAGAAAGGTGCAAAACCTTTCGTCCCCAGCCAGAAATCAAAGGTGTATTGCACGCCGTTACTGGTCAGGGTTGCGCCGGATAAACCATCAACTTCATGGGCAGAACCTGCCCGGGCATTGCCTGGTTTCATCACTTTTATCGCCGGACTACCATCTGCAGCAAACAGTTGTTTACCGACAAACTGCACGACCCATTTCGGATTCTGGATTTCAGCACCCAAGCCTGGTGTTTCACCGTGCTCATAGTAGTTAATACCTTTAATGGTATTGAAGTCGGTATCCAGTGCGATAAAACCATGCATAGTCGACCACAGGCCATAGCCATGCACCGGCAGCACCACGGCTGATAATTTGCCGGATGCCACACCATCGTTGTAGGCAAAATATACCGGGGCAACATTGGCACGCGTTCTGACAGACGCCGGATCTTCAGCTGACGTCAATACGATGCTCTGGGCAGGATCTTTCATTGCCTTACGGTAATCATAGTTTTCGGCCTCTGCTACACTCTTGTCCAGCACGATACCGGTATCCAGATCAACCAGTTTGGTTTCAACATGGGCTTTAAACAATTCCGCAGCTTTGGCACGGTCAGATAACAAACCTGCCGCCAGCAAAATGTTAGTTTGCGAGTCCAGTTTCTTATTGGCATCTTGCTGTGGCCGTAATTTTACCGCCGCAGTCGATACAATAATGGCACACACCAGACACAAAGCGATGACGACAAAAAAGGTTTTGCCGATACTGTCGTTATTACTAAACATTACGTGCCAGCCTCCGTTTAATATTGCCTTGAGCGACCATGTAATCAAAAAGTGGGGCAAACAGGTTGGCAAACAGAATTGCCAGCATCATACCTTCCGGATAGGCCGGGTTTACCACACGGATCATAATCACCATAAAACCGATCAGAATACCGTAAGCCCATTTGCCTTTGTCGGTAAAAGATGCTGACACCGGATCGGTTGCCATAAAGAACATACCAATGGCAAAACCACCGAGCACCAGATGCCAGTGCCACGGCATAGCAAACATGGCATTGGTTTCTGAACC
>CAZEGA010000024.1:0-511 GCA_964511675.1 uncultured Rheinheimera sp. | reverse complement strand
CAATAGCATTAAACAGATAGCTGGTCAGGATCATACCCGCCATCACACCCAGCACTATGCGCCATGATGCGATGCGGAAATAGATTAATGCCAGGCCACCAATTAACAGTGCCAGGAATGAGGTTTCACCGACAGAGCCAGGAATAAAACCGTAGAATGCATCCCACCACAGTTGCGCATTGGCAGTGTAATCCAGCTCACCGGAGCCGGCTTTACTTAACCAGGTTGCCCCTGAATAACCATCGGCTACTGTCCATACTGCATCACCGGAAATTTGCGCCGGATAAGCAAAGAACAGGAAAGCCCGGCCAGCCAGTGCCGGGTTCAGGAAGTTACGGCCAGTACCGCCGAACACTTCTTTGGCAATAACCACGCCGAAGGTAATACCCAGCGCAACCTGCCACAGCGGAATCGTCGCCGGCAGAATTAACGCAAACAGGATCGAGCTGACAAAGAAGCCTTCGTTGACTTCATGCTTACGCACAGAAGCAAATAATACTTCCCAGAAACC
>CAZEGA010000023.1:0-21943 GCA_964511675.1 uncultured Rheinheimera sp. | reverse complement strand
CCGCCGGTTTTATGGTATTGCCAGATCTCACCGGCGCCCAAAGAGCGGCTGGCGGTAAAGTGTTTACGGGCGACAATAAAGTCACCATCCGGGCTCCAGGCCGGGCTGTTCAGCAGGCGGAAGGTTTCGCTGGTTACGGCGCGCGGCTCACTGCCATCAACGTTCATGATCCAGATATTGTCACCACCGCCTTCATCACTGGTGTAGGCAATATATTTGCCGTCCGGGCTGAAGGCCGGCTGCATTTGCCAGCCGATATCTTTGGTCAGTTGTGTCGCTTTGCCACCGCTAATGGGCATAGTGTAAATATCGCCCAGTAAATCAAAGGCAATGGTTTTGCCATCCGGGCTGACGCTGACATTCATCCAGCTGCCTTGCGATACCTGGATATCAACCGTTGCAAACTGGCCCTGCGGGGCATTAACATCCCAGGCCGGGGTTTTGTCTGTTTCGGCCTGCAGCAAAAAACTGCTGACGGCCAGTGCAATTAAAGAGGGTGTGCTTGGTTTCATTGGCATGTTCCTGTATTTTCTTATCATAGTTAGCCCGCATAGAGTGGCACAAAGCCACAGCGGAGTTAAGCTTTGTGCAGCACCCTTGCGCCAGAACTCATACCGCAAAGGATAAAACAGGAGTAAAACGTGGTTGAATCGCCTTGTGTGGCTTGTTGCCGGCTGAACAGCGAGAAGCTGTGTGTCGGCTGTTACCGTCATATTAGTGAAATAATTGACTGGAACAGGCGTGCAGATGAGCAAAATGCCGCTATATTACAAGCAGTTGCTAAGCGTAAACAGCATGCTGCCCGGCATAACCTGCCTGAGGGGGACACCAGTCCGATAACCCAGGCCGAATGGCAGGCAGCCCGGCTGAAAGCACGCCAAGGTTAAGGAAACACTATGCTGGACTGGCAATTGTTCTTTGATATCAACCCCTTTGCCTGGGCTGAGCTGGGTACTGCTGTACTATGTGGTTTTATTATCGGTCTGGAACGGCAGCTACGCGGTAAACCGGCCGGTATTCGTACCTCTATCCTTATTGTGATGGGCACTTATGTGTTTATCGCTGCGTCGATGTCAGTTAACAGCGCGATGACCGATCCCTCGCGCATCATTGGCCAGGTGATCACCGGTGTGGGCTTTTTGGGTGCCGGGGTTATGCTGGCCCGGGATGGTATGGTGCTGGGTGTCACTTCTGCCGCCACCATCTGGGTGCTGGCTGCTATCGGTGTCTGTATCGGTATCGGCCAGGATTTAGTGGCGATCAAGCTGGCGGTGCTGGTGGTGGCCGTGCTGGTTGGTATAGATATCCTGGAGAACTCGTCTTCGGCCATGCGCCGTGGCGTGCACCGCACCTACAGTGAGTGGTTGAGCCGCAGCAATGGCAGTTTATTCAACCGGCGTAAAGGTGATACCGCAGCGCAGGCAAGCCAGGATATTGATGATCCGCATTAAGCCGCCATCCGTGGCAGCCGTAAGGCGTTAACTGCTTAGTTTCAGGCCAACCAGGCCGGCCAGGATCAGCATAATACTCAGTACCCGCGGCAGGTTTACCGGGTCGTTAAACAGCACAATACCGGCGATAACGGTGCCGACGGCACCTATACCGGTCCATACCGCATAAGCTGTACCGACCGGTAGCTGGCGCATCGCCAGCCCCAGTAAACTGATACTGATCAGCATCGCCATTAAGGTAAACAGCGATGGCCAGAGTTTGCTAAAACCGGCACTGTATTTCAGCCCGACAGCCCAGCCGATTTCAAACAGGCCGGCCAGAGAAAGTAAGAACCACGACATTGTTGGTACACCAAAAGCGGCTGGGGTCGTCCCCGTTTATCGATGCGCTGCCGGGTCGTCCCGTCAGGCCAGGTTGAAGGCGTATTATAGCAAAGCGGGGGCTTAAGCCAAGCTATCGCAGATAACGCAAGCCGCACAAAAAAACAAGGCGCCATGCAGGCGCCTTGTTGTCGGAAATTCGCTGATTAGCTGGCGCTACGCTCTTTAATGGCGTTGATGATAGGTGATGCAGCAAAACCATTGCTGGTAGCCCACTCGATATCACCTGCAGCGGCAACCTGGCTGCCTGGTAACTGGCTGATAATAAAGCCTGCAGCATCAGCAGCATTGTGTTTAATGGCGTGACGCACCAGTGGTAAACCGTCACATACGATACCGTCATAGACGTTGCGCAGGCGCAGGCGGTTGTCAGATAAGGTTTTACGCAGGTTGTTTTTGTTATCTGCAGCAACATATGAACAGATAGACAGAGCCAGTTGGTCATCAGCGGCAGCAGGAGCACTGATGAATGAAGTTGCGGCGATTACAGTGGCTAAAGTGAATAATTTTGCTTTCATATTCAAGCTCCAAAATGAGTTAAGGTTCAATCATCAGTGCAACACAGGTTGCATAACGCGAAAGGACATAAGGCATGTCGTTTAACTCTGACAGAGCAGAATAAACATCGCACTTAGCGACGGCAGCCCAGCTATCGTAGGTACCTTAGCGGCACCCCTTAGACCTGAAGCTTTGCGTGTTCACCCTTTCGGATGACTTGCCTTTCGAGCGCGCGCATTGTAATTAACGCTTAATTTTTATGCAAGCATAATTTGCGCTGGATCAAAATTTTTTTAAATTAGCGGGTTAGCTCAGGGTATCGTTAAGCCGGTAAACTGTTGCTGTCAGCCCGTTGCCAGGTTGATATTCAGCAGTGCCCTGACCACATGTTGCCAGCGCCGGTACAGCTTGTCGGCGTCTGCTGCTGGCAGGGCAGGCGTCAGCTGCCAGTCACTGCACCAAATCCGGCTGATATCCGTTAACTGGCTGCACATACCCAGTTGCAGTGCCACCAGAAAGGCGGCGCCCAAGGCGGTAGCATCTTTGGTCTGGCAGCGTTCGACCGGCTGCTGGGTCAGATCTGCCACTGCCTGCAAAAACCAGCGGTTGGCGGTCATGCCGCCGTCAACCCGCAGCCCTTGCACCGTGATCCCATCCTGCTGCATGGCATGCAGTAAGTCGCGGCTCTGGTATGCCACACTGCGCAGGGCTGCGGCGGCAATTTGTGCCCGGCCGCTGTCGCGGCTCAGGCCAAACAGGGCGGCTTTTACTTCCGGTTGCCAGTAAGGTGTACCTAAACCGGTAAAGGCGGGAATAAGCAGCTCAGTCTGCTGGTAACTGACACCTTGCGCCAGGGCTTCGGTATCGGCAGCATGATGAATAATAGCCAGTTGATCCCGCAGCCACTGTACGGTGGCACCGGCCATAAAAATACTGCCTTCCAGTGCATAAGTGGTGTTGCCCGCTAAACGCCACGCCACCGTGCTGAGCAGCTTATGCTGGCTACGCAGCACCTTGGGGCCGGTATTTACCACGGCAAAACAGCCGGTGCCGTAAGTGCTTTTACTCATGCCGGGGCTGATACAGGCCTGGCCCAGCAGCGCTGCCTGCTGATCGCCAATCATACCGAGCACCGGGATAGCCGCGCCGAGCACTTCAGCTGCGGTTACGCCAAAGGCCGCTGCGTTATCCATGACTTGTGGCAGTATGGCGCCCGGGATATTAAACAACTGCAGCAGTTCGTCATCCCACTGCTGGCTATGAATATTAAATAGCAGGGTGCGGCTGGCATTACTGGCATCGGTAGCGTGTACTTTGCCGCCGCTCAGTTGCCACAGCAGGTAGCTGTCTACGGTGCCAAAGCAGAGATCGCCCGCTTCTGCCTGGGCCCGGGCGTTTGGCACCTTGTCCAGCAACCAGCCCAGTTTAGTGGCCGAAAAATACGGATCGGCCAGCAGGCCGGTTTTTTGCTGCAGGGTAAGCTCGTGTCCGGCATCTTTTAACTGCTGGCAATAGGCTGCAGTACGCCTGTCCTGCCAGACAATCGCCGGATACAGCACTTTACCGCTGGCTTTTTGCCATAACAGTGTGGTTTCGCGCTGATTGGTAATGCCGATACCGGCAATATCTGCAAGGTTAAGCGTCGCCTGGCTCAGCGCCTGACGTATACAATTGAGCACGCTGTGCCAGATCTGCTCCGGGTCCTGCTCAACCCAGCCGGGTTGTGGGTAGTTTAACGGCAGCTCCTGCTGCGCACTGGCCACTGCCTGCAATGCAGCGTTATAAATGATGGCCCGGCTTGACGTGGTGCCCTGATCAATGGCAAGAACATATTTTGACATGGCGTAAGCTTTTAACGTTATGCTTAAGTTATTGTTCAGCCTAGCAGTAAACTTGTATGCTGCCTATGCCAAACATGCGGAGTCACTATGATTGTAACTTTTAAAAGCAAAGCCAGCGGCGATCTGATTTACTTTAAAGATATTGCACTTAAGCTGTTAAAGCTGATGGGGCGCGATGACAAAGTGCCTTCGGCCTTATATGCCGAAGATGTGGCTGCCGCTTTAGCGCAGTTGCAGCAGGGGCTGGCCGATATTGCCGAGGCTGAGCGGGCAAAGGCCGCACAAAGTGCAGCAGAACATACCGCAGGGCCAAGCGGGGCAAACAAATCGTATATCAGCCTGCAAGTGCGGGCTATGCCACTGCTGGAGATGCTGCAAAAAGCCCAGCAGAAAAACTGCCCGCTACAGTGGGAATAACGCTGAGCTTCAGCGCTGCGCCTGTTGCTGTCGTGGCAGCGTTACGGTGACTTCCAGCCCGGGCGGCTGATTGCGCAGGCTGAGACTGCCGCCATGTGCTTCGGCAATATCGCGGCACAATGTCAGGCCAATCCCGGAACCCTGAGCTTTGCTGCTATAAAAGGGCACCAGCGCATGCTGCAGCATTTCTGCTGTCATACCGCCGCCGCCATCCTGTAATATCAGGCACAGTTTATCCGCTTGCGGCAGCAGGCGCAGCGCAATGTGCTCCGGTGCTGAGCCGCTTTCATGGGCGTTTTTCAGCAGGTTCAGCAGCAGTTGGGCTAATTGCTGCGGATCAGCCTGCCAGCTGTTGTCCGGTAACTCTCCCTGCAGTTCAAACTCGTACTGATCCTGCAGCTGGTTAATCAACCGTGGCCAGTTAATAGCAGCAGGTTGCGGCGGCGGCAATTTGGCAAACTGAATATAGGCCTGTACAAACTGGTTTAAATGCTGGCAGCGTTCGCTGATGGTATCAAATAACTGGCTAAGTGCGGCATTATGCTGCTGATTTGCCAGCTGGCCGCCGGAAAACGCCAGCGATGACAGCGGTGCCAGCGTGTTATTCAGCTCATGGCCAATCACCCGCAGCAGTTTTTTCCAGGAGTTTAACTCTTCGCGCTGAATTTCCCGCGTCAGCGGTTTTAGCAAGTACAGCCAGTGCTGTTTCTGGTTCAGCTGAAACTGGCTGACTGATAAATGCCACACCGTTTGTTCGCTGTTCTCCAGCCGGATCAGCCCCTGCTGGCGCGTGCGCAGTGCTGTGTGCAGCCCGGGGGCTATGCCGCTAACCGCAAGCAGCTTGCTGCCATCAAACTTTTTACCGCCGGCTAATAACAGCCGGGCGGCAGGGTTGCTCATCAGCACGGTATCGCTATCGTCAGTCAGCAGCAACGCAGTGGGGCTGCTTTGTAGTACGGTATCGAGCAGTAATTCGCGCTGGTATAAGGTGGCGCGCTCGGCGCGCAGCTGGGCCGACATGGTGTTTAAACTGTCAGCCAGGCTGCTTAGCTCATGCACTTTCAGCTGATTGGCACTGGTATTAAAACTGCCATCCTGCAGGTTTTGGGCATGCAGGTTCAGCGCCTGTATTTCCCGCAGCAGCGGTGTTAATGCCCAGTGCAGTAACAGCGCCAAACCGATAGCGCTGCCGCAAATGGCAAACGTCAGCCAGGCATTGGCAGCAAAAAACACATATTGCAGTGCCAGCGCGGCCAGGGCGATAAGCAAACACAGCAGATTAAGCCGGCTGCGGGCGGTTAGTTTTGGCAAATAAAAGCGCGGTTCAGGGCGTGTCAATGCCGTAATACTCCATCCGCCGGTACAGCGCCTGGCGGCTGAGCCCCAGTTGTTTTGCCGCACGCGAGATCACGCCACCGGCCTGCAGCAGTGCCTGCTCCAGCCGGGCCCGTTCAATATCGTCCAACGCTCTTTTCGCTGGCTGCTGGCTCTGGGGTAAACCCAGATCGCTGCTGTGAATGTCGCTGCCGCTACTTAGCAGCAGCGCGCGCTGACAGACATTTTGCAGCTCGCGCACATTGCCGGGCCAGCTGTATTGCAGCAGTTGCTGTTCTGCATTGGCAGTCAGCGCTTTTTGTCCGGCCAGAAAATAGCGCGCCAGCGGCAGGATATCGTCCGGCCGTGCATTAAGTGCCGGTAACTGCAGTTGCACCACATTAACGCGGTAATATAAATCCTGGCGGAACTGGCCCTGGGCAATAGCAGCGGTTAAATCGCTATTGGTGGCGCTGATCAGCCGCACATCGACTTTGCGCGTCTGGCTGGAGCCTAAACGCTCAAACTCGCCGGTTTGCAGCACCCGTAACAGCTTGGCCTGGCCGGCCAGCGACAGGTTGCCGATCTCATCCAGAAACAAACTGCCGCCATCAGCAGCTTCAAACCGACCAATGCGGGTTTTACTGGCGCCGCTATAGGCACCGGCTTCGGCGCCAAACAGTTCGGCTTCCATCAGCTCGCTGGGCAGGGCGCCCATATTGACTTTAACAAAAGGCTTGTCTTTGCGCGGTGAATTGGCATGCAGCACATTGGCGATACCTTCTTTACCGGCACCATTAGCGCCGGTGATCAAAACGGCGGCACTGGCCGGTGCCAGCTGCAGTGCCATTTGCAGCAGTTGCTGCATCTGACTGCTGGCAAATACCAAACCGCATAAATCTTTACCGGCAAAGGCGGCCTGGCGCTGTTGTTCGCTGCGTTGTTGCTGCTGTTCCAGCTGTTTTAATTTCAGCGCATTGGCAACGGTCAGCAATAAACGCTGGTCATCCCACGGCTTGGCGATATAGTCGGTGGCGCCAGCTTTGACCAGTTCCACCACCATTTCCAGTTGCGTCCAGGCAGTCATCAGTACAATCGGCATGGCCGGGTATTGTTCACGCAGCTGATAAAACAACGCCTTGCCCTGATCGCCCTGCATTTCACCGGCGGCGAAGTTCATATCCTGCAAGATTAAGTCAATGCGGTTATTTGCCAGTAATTGCCAGGCGCTATCCGGTGAAGTGGCGCAGAACACCTGATAGCCCTGTAACTGAAACAGCGTTTGCAGCGCCTGGCAAATTGGCTGGTTGTCGTCGATAACCAATAATTTCAGCATAGTTTATAAGGCTTTAGTGGCAGTGGCCGGTGATACCCGGGTAGCAATGGCCGCAGGATACCATGTTGCTACGGTGACACAAAGCAGTAGCATCAGAGCAGTAGCCAAGGGTAGCCACAGTGGCAAGGCTGGCAGGGAAATTATCTTGCTCAGCTGTTGCTGCAGCAGGTAGCTGGCCAGCAGCCCAAGGCTTGCGCCGATCACGGTGGTAAGCCAGCTTTCGCTAAATACATCCAGTAAAATACGTTGTTTGCTGGCCCCCAGGGCCCGCTTAATACCAATTTCATTTTGCTGCTGCATACCGTGGAACAGCGCGTGGCTATAGGCTGAAATCAGTGACACCAGTAGCATTAAGCCGCTTAGTACCGACAACAGAATGGCCATGCCACGCTCTTCGCTGTATAGCTGATCGCGCATTTCCGCCAGGCTGCTGCTCATCAGGATGTCTGTTTCAGGCTCGACACTGCGCAGCAGATCGGGCAGTTGCTGGCGAACCTGGTTTAGTTGCCCGGGCTGGGTTTTGATCAGCAGCGTATAGCCCCAACCGACTGAGGATAGCTGTCGGTGCAGGAAGATGCCATCGGCTGAGTTGTTTGAGGAGCGGTGGAGCAGTACATCAGCGACCACGCCAATGACGGTGCCGTAGTTCGTCAACTGACCGACTGCTACCTCATCAACAAACAGCTGTTGTGCAAAGCTCTGAGTGAGCACTGCAACTGGAGTATTCAGATCGGTATCTTCAAACCAACGGCCGCTGACCAGTTGCAGTGATAGTGCGTCCAGCACCGAAACGGATGACAACTGTAAAGGTATGAAGTCCCTGTTGCTGGTTTCCTGCTGCCCGGCGATAGACACATTCACCTTGCTGCCGCCCCAGACCAGAGGCGGTTGATTGCTCCAACCGACGCTGATGACGCCAGGCAAATCTGCTATTGCTTGTTGTTGTCTTTCCAGTAGCTCATCAAGTGCCGGCTGTTGGCGTAGCGCCACCGTTGTCGGCTTTAGTTGCAGCGACAGGGTGTTGTGCAGATCCAGCCCTGTTGGTTGGGCGGCCAGTTGCCGTGCCTGTTGTGCCAGCACAAAGCTGTTGGCAACCAGTGCCAGGGTGAAGGCGATTTGCATCAGCAGTAGCAGCGTAATGATCTTGCGGCGCAGCAACGAGCGGATTAATTGCGAAATACTCATGGCGGCATCCTTATTTCAGTTGTTGGTTTAACGGGCTGAACGAGGCGCGTAGCGCAGGATACAGCGTAACCAGATAGCAGCAAAAAAAAGCCAGGCCAAGCATGGCCAACAGCAGCGGCGGTTGCCAGCGACTCAACACCGTCATGCTGGGTAGCAAATAAGTGATGAGCCCCAGAAACAGCAGCGCAATGCCTAACGACAGCACAAAAGCCAGGCCAGTGTTGACCAGCACATCGACCAACACTTGTTGCATCAGTTGTAAACGACGCGCGCCAAGCGCACGGCGCAGGCTGAACTCGTACTGACCGGCCAGGTAGCGGTTCATCGACAGGTGACAGGCGTTGAATAAACAGACCAGCAGAAACAGCAGTGAAACCAGAGCAAAAGCATCTGACTGGCGATTACGCGCATCGAAGGCATCCATAACATCCAGCAGGTTATGCAAGTGGTTTACTTTGGCTCTGGGGTGACGCCCGGCTGCTTGTTCGCTGGCGACCAGATTGTCCATAAATTGCTGATATGCCTGTTGTTGTTCCGGGCCATCGAGCTGCAGCCAAAATTGCAGCATATAATACTGCCCTTCGCGCGCCTGCACCCCGAAGTCACTGTTGTAGTTACGATTATCAAACGACATCGTCTGGCTGCTCGCGCTGAAGCCTGAATCATAGCCGGTTTCAAATGGCAGATAGATATCTTCGGCGCTGTTCATGGCGCGATTGGTGTTCACGTCATACAAGCGCGGTATCATCTGCCAGTCATCCAGCACGCCGACCACGGTGAACAGGGATTGATCGAGCTGCAACTGCTCACCCAGCACATTGGTACGGCCAAAGAATTTCAGCGCCGTATTGCGGGCGAGAATGATTTCCATGCGGGCGTTGTTATCCGGCCAGGGTTGGCCGTGCAAAAAAGGCACCGAAAATAACTGAAAGAAATCCTTTTGCGTGACGCGCAGGCTGACAGCGGTGGGTGACGAGCCTTGTTGGTTGGGCAACCGGGCGTAGGTCGTGCTACTGTACATGGCCGCCTGAGCAGTCGCGATGTCATTGGCGCTGAGTAACTGCACATCCTGATAACTTAATATCTTTAAGGGCTCCAGGCAGCTATCGCATTGCTGCTGTACCGAGTTGATGCGTGGAAAGAACAATTGTGAGCTTTTTGCCGGCAAAGGATCACTATTTAGCCAGTAATACAGCGTTGCATTGCTGAAAAATACACCCAGCCCAGTGCTGAGTACCAGCAGGGTCAGCGCATAGGGCAGCGGCGCGCGTTTAATACTGATTAAACTGACTTTCAGGTAGTAAAAAAGCTGTTCCATGTGGTTTCCTTAAGCGCTTTGCGCGGCCAGTGGGTCGTACAGCATGGTGTCACTAAGCTGGCCGTTGGTAATCAATAATTGCAGCATGTTTATAAGGTCTTGGTAGCAGTAGCGGGCGATACTCTGGTGGCGATCGCCGCAGGGTAGCATGTGGCCAGCGTGACACAAAGCAGCAGCGCAGCGCAGGCCGCCAGTGGCAACCACCAACTGACAGGCGGGATACTGATCACCTGTGACAGCAACTGATTCAGCAGCAATGCACAGCCAACACCGGCTATGGCCCCCAGGACTGTGGTCAGCCAGTTTTCGCTGAGCAGCTCGGTAAAAATGCGGCGTTTGCTGGCACCGAGTGCGCGTTTGATGCCAATTTCCTGCTGATGTTTCAGCGTATGAAAATAAGCATTACTGTAGCTGGAGATCATACTGACTAGCAGCATCAGGCCACTGAGCAAACTTAGCAGGCTGGCCAGGCCAAACTCGTTGCGGAACAACCTTTGCTGTTGCTCCCCGAGGGTACGGATATAGAAAATTTCAATATTGCTGTCAACCTGTTGCAATATTTCAGGTAGTGCCTGACGGACTTTATCGGTACTGTCTGCCGTGGTACGCACCAGTAAGGTATAACCCCAGTCTACCCCTCGCAGCGGTGCCACCTGTATGCTGTTATACATTAAACGCTCGCCTGTATTCAGACCATGACGCTGACCATAAAAATCGGCCACTACTGCAGCGACCGGTCCGCGGTTAGTTTGCCTGCCAATGGCTGACTGGCCGTCGAACACCTTATCTGCCAGGCTTTGGGTAATCACCAGAGGGGAAGGCGCAGTGCCATCCACCGTGACTTCAGTTTGCGGTAGTTCGCCTGCCAGCAGTGGCAGTTGCAGCACGGTAAAAAAGTCGGCAGATACGGTATACATCGGTACAGCATTGGCTTTGCTTAATTCCTCGCGCTCAGAATCATGCACATTACCGTTATTGCCGCCAGACAGCAGCGGCCCCTGGTTACTGTAAGCTACCGCCACAACGCCCGGTACAGTGCGTACTGCATCTAACTGCCGGGTCAGTAAGTCGCCCAGCGCCGGATATTGGCGTAATGCCGGTGTGGTGGGTTTAAGCTGCACCTGCAATGTTTGTTGCAGTGCCAGCCCGGTAGCTTGTTGCAGTTGCTGCCGGGTTTGTTGTGCCAGCAGTATGCTGTTGATCAACAGGCCAAATGTCATTGCCAGCTGGATCAGCAACAATGCCGTCACCACTTTGCGCCTTTGCAGTGATTTAAACAGTAAATGTAGCGACATCAGCATTACTCCTTAAGTTGCTGGTTTAACGAGCCAAAAGAGGCGCGTAGTGACGGGTATAAGGTCACCAGATAACTGCATAGCAGGGTGAGCATGGTCAGGGCGGCGATTAATTGCAGATCCCAACTGGCAAACAGGCGGTTGGATGGCCACAGGTGATTCATCAGGGCGATACCGCCATAAGCTACCAGCGTAGCACCCGCCAGGGTAAAGGCACTCATCAGGACCATATCTACCAGCAGTTGCAACTGCAACTGGCTGCGGTTGGCACCCAGCGCGCGGCGCAGGCTGAATTCATACTGGTTGCTCAGATAACGATTCAGCGATAAATGGCTGGCGTTAAACAGGCAGACCAGCAGAAACAGCAGCGTGACGATGGCAAAGGCCTTAATATCGCCTGATTCGCCGCCAAAATAACGGACAATATCCTGCATCGCGACCAGCTGGTTGGCTTCGTCACTGGGATGGCGGCCGGCGGCTTTTTCATCTGTTACCAGGTTTGCCATAAACTGCCGGTACGCCTGCTGCTGTGCCGGGGTATCCAGTTGCACCCAGTATTGCAGCTGATGCAAGGCACCGGTGCGGCCCTGAGTGCCGAGCTGACGATAGTCGGTGCTATCGAAGGTTGAAGAGTTGCTGTTTGACAAATAGTTATAGTCGTAGCCGCTTTCCAGCGGCAGATAGATATCGTCAGCGGCACTGAGATAATTGCGGTTAAAGGCATCGTACAACCTTGGCAGCATTTGCCAGTGATCGAGCACGCCGATCACGGTAAACAGCCGATCATCCAGCAGTAATTGCTGCCCGGTTACATCGCTGCGGCCAAACATTTTCTCTGCGCTGGCCCGGCTTAACAGCACTTCATCCCGCGCCTGATTATCGGCCCAAATACTGCCATGCAGTATCGGCACTTCAAACATCGGGAAAAAATCACGCTGCGTAATACGGATATTCACCGGGGTCGGCATCTGATCTGCATTTAAGCGCAGATAACCATCAGCACTGTACATAGCGGCTTTGGCAGTGGGGATATCGCTGGCATTCAGTTTAGTGATGTTGCTGTAGCTTAGCACTGAAGGTGGTTTGCAATTGCTGCACTGATAAGGCACCAGCAACAGCATCGGAAAAAACAACTTATCGCTTTTATGCGGCAGCGGGTCGCTGTTCATACGGTAATAAAAAGTCGCATTGCTGAAAAACACCCCCAGCCCCAGGCTTAAGATCAGCACGGTCAGCATATAAGGCAAAGGGGCGCGTTTTACGCTAAACCAGCTGACCTTAAGGTAGTAAAAAAGCTGTTCCATGTGGTTTCCTTAAGCGCTTTGCTGAGCTAACGGATCGTACATGGTGGAGTCGTGCAACTGGCCGTCAATGATCTGGATATGCCGGCCGGCGCGGCGCGCCTGGTCCGGATCATGCGTCACCATTAAAATGGTGCAGCCCTGCTGGTTAATCTGCTCCAGCAGCTCCATCACCTGGCGTGCCATTAACGAGTCCAGGTTACCTGTGGGCTCATCGGCCAGTAAAATACGTGGCTGTCCGGCAATGGCGCGGGCAATGGCAACGCGCTGCTGCTGGCCGCCGGATAACTGGCCGGGCAGGTAATCACGCCGCGCATGCAGGCCTACCAGTTCCAGCGCCTGTTCGATACGCTGCTTGCGGGCCGCACTGTTTAAACCGCGATAGCGCAGCGGCAGCTCGATATTGTCGTAAATGCTGAAGTCTTTAATCAGATTAAAGCTTTGAAAAATAAAGCCGATTTTTTCATTACGCAGTTTAGACAATGTCGCATCAGACAAGCCCTTTACGGACTGGCCATCCAGTTGGTAATCGCCGCTGTCAAAGTGTTCCAGCGTGCCAAGAATATTCAGTAAAGTGGATTTACCCGAGCCGGACGGGCCGGTCAGGGCGGCAAATTCACCTTCGTTTACCTGCAGGTTAACGTCACGCAGGGCATGGGTTTCAATCAGTTCGGTACGGAAAATCTTGCTTAAATGGGTTAGCGTTATCATCTGTTATTCCTTGTTATTTAATACGTTGCGTTAATTCAGGTTAACCCGGTGCTGATCTTTAAAGTCGGCTAAGTTGGAGATCACCCATTGTTCGCCCTCAGTGGCGCCGCTGAGTATTTCCACCCACTGCACCGACAGCGCCCCCAGCTCAATATTTTTGCGCACCGCCTGATTCTGCAGCACCTGGTACGCCTGGCGGCCGCCACCGGAGCTGATAAAATCACCGCGGGCAATTTTTAAGACATTTTCTTTATGTTCCAGTATTACCCGTGCTGTTAAACGCTGGCTCTGGCGCAATTGCCGGCTGTCGGCCTGGTTGAACCGCACCCGGGCGCTAACCTGGTTGCTGCGCACTTCAGGCGCGATATAGCTGATAGCACCGGTGAGTTGCTGGTTGCCCAGATCTACTTCTACCTGTTGCCCGGGCAGTAAATCGCGGGCGTAGCTTTCCGGCACCGCCAGTTCGGCTTCGTACCGGCTTAAATCAATCACCGTTAACAGTGCCTGGCCCGGCAGCACATGGCTTTGCTGCTCGACCAGCCAGTTACCCAGCTGGCCGGTGACCGGTGCGGTAATATTCAGTGCGGCTACTTTACGCTCCAGCTCGTTGACCACTAACTGCTGGCGGTGGATGTCCTGGGCGCGGGATTTTTGCTCAAAACTGAGTTTGTCTTTGGCCAGCTCCACTTTGCGTTTGGCGTGGTCAAATTCCAGCTCGGCTTTGGCCAGGTTGTCTTTGGCGATATCAAAATCCAGCTGGCGAATTACGCCAAGCTCAATGGACTGGGTGGCGCGTTGCAGTTCGCGCCGGGCGGCCAGCAAATTGACCTGGGCCGCGTTCATTACCTGCTCCATATCCAGCTGTTGCTCGCGGGCGGTTAATCCGGCGCGTTCGGCCTCAGACTGCATGGCTGCCAGTACGGCCTGTTGCTGTTGTAAATCGTTCTGCAGTGCCGGGCTGGTAATGGTTGCCAGCAGGTCGCCCAGCGTGACCGCTTCACCCGGCTGTTTAAACAGCTGCACCTGGCCGGTTTCCTGGCTGTACAGCGTCGGGGCGTTGGCCGCGACAATCTTGCCCTGTACCGCAATATCGCGTACCAAATCACCGCGCTGTACTGTGGCCAGTTGTAACTGGGCACGAGGTAGCACCAGGCTGGCGCTTTCGCCAACCGTCTGGAAAAATGCTACGGCTAATAACAGCACAGTGCCGCCGATAGCGATGGCCGGAAAGTAGCGGCGCAAGATGCTCTGGCGTGGCCGCTGAATAATATTGTCTTGCTGTTCTGTACCCTGGATCATATAGCCGGTTATCCGAAATCCTGTTGTTGTATAACGCTATATAGCAGCTTTGATGCCAATGTTTATTATGTTGATTTATATATGGTTTTTGTCTTGGGTTGCCAGCTTGAGACTGTCCGCGGACAGCTAAAGTGTCCGCAATTAAGTTGCGGACAATAGTTGCCAAAACAATTGCTTAACGTAGAATCGGTGTTATATCAAAACTGTGTACTGAAGTTGAAATGGATACTGTAACCGAACCCTGCTGCGATAACTGTTCTACCCCGTTACAGGGCGCATTCTGCCATCATTGCGGCCAGGAAAAAACGGTGGTGCTGTGTAGCCTGAAGTATCTGTTTCAGGATTTTCTGACTGTTATCGGTAACTGGGATTCCCGCTTGTGGCGCACGCTGATCCCGCTCTGGCTCAGACCAGGCTTTTTATCTGCGCAATATACCCGGGGGCATAGAGCGCCTTATGTGCCGCCACTCAGGTTGTATCTTTTCAGCTCTATTATCGCTTTTTTAATTCTGGCGCAGATAACGCCAAAAGAGTCGCAAAACCAGAATATCGGGCGGGCAGCCGCCGCGAAAATACAAGTAGAAACCGCTGCTGGTGAAGAGACTTCTCTGGCGGAATTGTTAGACCGGACCAATGCTGAGGTCGAGGCGGCGTTGCCGGCACCGGCACCTGGCCGGCAGCGGACTAATGCGTCTGGCCAGTGGCGGGCCAATACGCTGGAAGTGCCATTTTTATCAGAGCAAGCCCAGCAGCAGTTAAATGAGCGCTATGCTGCCGTACTGCAAAACCCGAAGTTGTTGGTAGATAAGCTTTTTTCGCTGGCGCCACAAATGCTGTTTGTGTTGCTGCCGCTGTTTGCTCTGCTGTTAAAGCTGCTGTATATCCGCTCTGGCCGTTATTATATGGAGCATTTGATTGTCGCCTTGCACAGCCATAGTTTTCTGCTGCAAATATCGGTGCTGTATATTGGCTTAAGCGCTCTGGAGGCAGTTGTCAGCTGGCACTGGCTGGCCCAGGGCATCGGCTGGGCGGCATGGCTGGTGCTCTGGTGGATACCGCTGTATCTGTTGTTATGCCAGAAGTTTTATTACCAGCAAGGCTGGGGCAAAACCCTGCTGAAATTCTGGCTGACCAGCAGTATCTATAACCTGCTGCTGGCAGTGGCCATGCTGGGGCTGGTGATACTGAGTATATTGTGGGCTTAAAAACGGTAGGGGCGCAATTATGCTCCCCTACATATGGCCGCTATCGGTTAAGCGGTCAGGGCTTTTGTACCCAGTTGCCATCGAGCAGTATAAAGTGGCCTTTACTGGTGCGCTCCAGCGCTTTTTTGCCGGCCATGGCTTCAACATCGGCCACGGCAATATTGTTCTGCTGTGCCAGCCGGGCATATTCAGCGCGGCGGGCATCGTTAATCAGTTTAACAATACTGGCGGCATCAGTGCTGTTGCTGACTACGCCAAGGTAGCCATTGGCCTGCTCACCAACCAGACCCTGGGCTTTGGCCTGGCCCAGCGCTGCCATCGCCTGTTGTAAATTCATCGCCAGTACCGGCAGACTGATGGCAAACAGCGCAGGTAACAGTAGCATTTTAAGTTTATTAAACCGTGTCATGTTGTGCTCCTCAGAATAAACCACTGTCATCGCTGAATAATTCATCCAGCTGTTTATCGACCCTGATATAGATCTCATGCTGAATTTTCACGTTCAGGTTAATGTTTATCGGTTCGGCCGGCAAAGCCACCTGCACCTTGGGTGTACAGGCGGCAAGCAACAGCGCCAGCAGAACCGCGCCGCTCAGTTGTTGTATCATGGTTGTACTCCGTTGGCGCCACGGGCGCCTTGCTGTTGTAAACGTTGTTGCACCCTTTGCTTTATTTTGTCGCTGATCTGGCTGCTCAGTTGCAGGCTGGTGAGCAGTGCCGGTATATCTTCTTCCAGGTTGATGTTCAGGTTAATGGCGCGGCCGGCTTCCAGCGCCGGATTTTTGCCCTGCAGGCTCAGTGCCAGCAGCAACTTACCAGTGGTATCATAGCTGACATTGCTTGACAGCACCGAGTAATGAAAATCGTCCAGTGCTTCCAGTACCATTTGCATCCCCGGATTGCCGGCCGCCATACTCTGTGCTGCAGCGGGGCGGTATTGCAGCTTGCCGCCCGGACTTTCTGCCGCAATATTACCATCTTTGACGCTGGCGCCTGCGCGCCCCAGCAGCAGCGGAATAGTGCCGGAGATACGGCCATTACCGGTGAGATCGGTTGTCGGGTGCTGTTGCAGCAGTTGGGTTAAATCAATTTGTTTCAGCTGCAGCAATACTTCCTGCTCTTGCAGCGCCAAATCCAGCAGTACCGGCTGTACCTGTACTTGTCCGCCCATCGCCAGCAACTGCAACTGCCGCAGATCCAGTTTACCGGCGGTAATGTTATCTGCTGCGGCAGTATAGTGGGCGCTGAGCTTTAACGGCCCGGCAATAATACCATGCTGAATTTCAGCCAGGCTGGCATCGGTAGTCGCAAGCTGCAGCGTATCATCCTGATAACTCAGCTGCAGGCTGCTGCTCAGATCTTTAAACAGGCTGCGATCATAAATACCACTGATACCGGATAAACCGACGTTGGCCTGTAGCATCATGGCCGGTAGCAGCTGCAGTTCTCCGCTGCCGCCTAAACGGCCACGGTTAAACTCCAGCAACTGGGGCCAGGCGCTTAAGGTTGCTGCCAGCGGGTTACCGGCCAGTAAAAACATATCGTCCAGCTGCCAGTTAAGCTGCAGCGTATCTGGCTGCTGGCCTGATTGATAGTGCAATTGATAAGCCAGCCCCAGGCTGGCGGCATTGCCTAGCCGGCCGGCCAGCGCAAGGGCGGTAAGCTCGCCGCTGCCAAGATCGCCATTGAGTGTACCTTGCCCCTGCCAGCTTTGGGATGTTAGCTGCGGATGCGTCAGCTGGTTAACATGAAGAGTGATATCGGATTTTAGCTTTATCCTGCTAAAGCTGCTGTCACCGCTGAACCGGCCGGCAGCAACGGTCAACTGAAGATCATGGGCCTGGGTATCCGGCGCCGTCAGCGTGGCGATGCGGGTATCAAGGTGGTGCACATCCAGTTGCCAGCTGTCGGCAAGCCAGTAGGCAGTAAACTTGCTGTTAAGCTCTATGCCAGCCAGTCTGGTATCTGCTGCCGGGGTAAGCTGTTGCTGCTTGAGTGTCAGCCCGGCCTGCTGCAACTGCGCGCTGATAGGGGGTGTCAGGTTAAGCATGACATCGGTATTGATGCTCAGTGCACTGTTACCTTCGCTCTGCAGCGCTATGTGTAGCGGCAGCGCAGTAAGTTGCGGCGGGTTTTTGCCATCGGCAGTTAAGCTGATATGTATTGCATCTGCATTAGCTCCCAGTTGCAACAGGGCGTCCGGTAACCGGGGCTGTAACAGGGTCAACTGGCTGTCAAGCCGGTAACGGCTCAGTTCGCCTTGTTGCAGGCCAAGTTCAGCCGCGACAGTACCCTGTAGCCGGCCCAGACCCGGTATTGTCAGTGGCGTTGGCAGGTTTGCTGTCAGCTGCCAGGCTCCGCTGGCGTTCTGGCTGATGCCGGCCAAGTCCAGCTGCGCCGGTAATGCCAGTTGCCAGTTGCTGTGCAGGGTCAGCGGGGCGGTAAATTGGGCCAGCGCATCCGGCGGCAGCTCAAGCTGCCATTGCTTAAATTGCTGCAGCAACCAGGGCGACGGCGGCGCGATATCCAGGCTCAGTTCGCCGCTGGCGTTAAGGCCGTTGTGCTGGGATAACTGCTGGCTGAGCGTGAGCTGCACGTTGTCAGCCAGATTTAACTGCATATTCAGCAGTGGCAGTTGTTGCACTGTCTGGTAGCTGCCATTAAGTGTCAGGCGGGGGATCTCTGCGCTGGCCGTATCGGCAATGTGCAGCTGATATTGTAGCTGCTGCCGGCTGATATTAACCTGGGCGGCCAGCTGGTAACTGCAGCGGTTCTGGCCACAGGGCAGGTTAAATACCAGCTGTTGCAGCGTAACGTCAGCTGGCAGCATGGCAGGCAGTTGCCAGTTTGCCGGCAGCGTCAAGGGTGTTGTTGCTTTATCGTCTGCAGTGTTATCTGCCTGTGGCCATTCCGTCAGGGTAACAGTGCCGCCGTCAAGCTGGATACGGTCAAGCGCCGGACTTAGCAGGGCAGGGAACTGCCAGCTTATACTGAGCTTGCTAAGTTGCACATGGATAGTGGCCGGCGTGTTAAGGCTGAAACTGATGTCGCCCAGCTGCAACTGATGCAGGCTTATCGTTTTAACCGTGTAATTCAGGTTTTGCAGCGGCAGGGCGGCAAGGGTTTTCTGCACATACCAATAAGCGCCCGCTAATGCCAGCAGCATCAGCACTAAGCCTGTCAGCAGAGTTTTTTGCCACCAGCGCATGGGTATTATCCTTAATTCAGTTGGGCTGACAGTAAGTTGAACGGGCTGAATAGGTTATGAATATATCAGGGACAGCAGGTTATCTCTACTGGCGTGCAGCAAATAAAAAGGGCAGCGCCGGCTGCCCCTGGGCTGATTAATGCGGCTTACTGCCGTGCGGCGGCTGACGCATCGCGGATAGCACGGAACTCGTTACCTTGATTCCAGTTTGGCCAGTCGCGGCTGTTGGCCAGTTCATGGCCTACCTGGTAGAACAGGAATAAATCCTGCTGGGCACCGCGTAAATCCCAGTTATCATTCCATTCATCGGTGACTTTATGGTAGCAGCAGCTGTTAAACTCGGCCCGCTGTGCCTTGCCCCATTCTTCGCCGTGTTCAAAGTGGTCGTTGCCACCTTTGGCATACAGGATCGGCACACCTTTTTTCGACAGGTTAAAGTGGTCCGAGCGATAGGCAATACCGGCTTCCGGGTTGTGCTCACGTACGGCGTAGCGGCCCTGCTGTTTGGTGTACTTAATCAGGATATCTTCGGCGTTGTTATTGCCAAGGCCGACAATGACCATATCTTGCATCGGGCCGTAGACATTCATCACGTCCATATTAATACCAACCACGGTTTTTTCCAGCGGGAATACCGGGTTAGCCGCATACCAGGCCGAACCTAACAGGCCACGCTCTTCTGCGGTTACTGCAACAAAGACCACTGAACGCTCAGGCTGAGGCTGTTGGGTAAAGTATTCCGCCAGTGCCAGCAGGCCGCCGGTGCCGGAAGCATTATCCTGGGCGCCATTAAATACCTTGTTGGTTGGGTTGGAGAAATCCATACCCAGGTGATCCCAGTGTGCCATGTACAGCACATATTCATCCGGATACTTGCTGCCTTCGATATAACCTGCCACGTTGCTTGATACCAGCTCACGCAGGTTGTTTTTCACGCTGACAGAGGCGGTAGCATGCAGTGGCACTGGCGCGAAATCTTTTTGCAGCGCTTTTTTGTGCATACCGGCTAAGTCGGTGCCAATATTGGCAAACAGTTTTTCGGCCGATTCTGTTGTCAGCCAGCCTTCCACTTTGGCGCGGTCCATATTTTTGTTTTCGTTGATTAAATCAAACTTAATCGGCGAGCCGTGTGCTACCACCCCCCAGCCATAGCTGGCAGGCGCAGTTTCGTGAATGATCAGCGCCATAGCCGCCCCCTGACGCGCCGCTTCCTCGAATTTGTAAGTCCAGCGGCCATAGTAGGTCATCGCATTGCCGTTAAATATGGCAGGGTCCTGGGTGGCAAAACCCGGATCGTTGACAAACATCACCACCGTTTTGCCTGTTACATCCAGGCCTTCGTAGTCATTCCAGCCGTATTCCGGTGCCACTATGCCATAGCCGACAAATACCATTTCGCTGTCGCTGACGTCAACCTGCTCTGTCACCCGCGTGGTCCAGGCCGTCATATCGTCACGGTAGTTAAACTGGGCTGGCAGGTTATCGCCTTTCAGTGTTATGGCCGATACCTGTACCGGGTCAATCTGCACCAGGGCTACCGGCTGTTTATAGCTGTCGCCATCAATGGGTTTTAAGCCGATACGGCGGAAGTTATCTTCCAGGAAGGCCACGGTTAATTCTTCGCCTTTGGTGGCCGGGGCCCGGCCCTGAAACGCATCGGACGACAGCGTTTTAATATATTCGCCTAAACGCGGGTTAACTTCGGTAAATTTCAGCGCATTGCCTTGAGCCTGGGCTTGTGCCACTGCAGCCGTTTTTTCGTTCGCGGGTTGCTCTGAGCAGGCAGTAAGTACGGCACAGGCTGCCAGCGCTGTGGCAAGGGCTGTAAACCGGGAAAGGGTTGTCATAGTCGCTCCATGGTTTTTATTGTTATGCGGCGCGCTGTTTATTGCCGCGCCTGGTGTGAAAAATCAGTTTATCTTAGCGCAACTGAAAACAGGCAACCAGTAAACTGGTCGCCTGTGCCGTGTGATTAGTCTTTATAACCCCATGGCGTGGCAGGCAGGGCTACCGGTTTGGTCAGGTCAAAATCAACGCGGAATTCGCGGCCTTCACGGATCAGGCGATAGGTGAAGGTCTTCGGGTAAATATACATTTGCCAGATATTGGTGTTCGACTGCGGGTTACCTAAGCGCGAGAACAGCTCTTTGGAGTATTGATCGGCCGGGAAGCTTTGTACTGTCGGCCAGCCGGCATCCGTTGTGTGGCCGCCGTACATGGTGGACACATCATGGCTGCCGTCTTTATTGCGGTGATCATGCTTTAGGCTGAGGCCAGAGCCGGTTTTGGTGATAATCCAGGTACGGGAATGGTCATCACCGACATGGAACGGAATTTGTAGCTGGCTGTCGGTACAGTTACGCACGTGCATCACCAGGCGGCCTTCAAAGCCACCGCTTTGCGGGTTATCGATACTGACCTTGCCTTCATAGGCTTTACCGCAATGGGCACGCAGGTTATCAAAGTAAGCATCATGGCTGGCAATAGAAACCAGTGGTGCATCCTGCACAATCTTTGTGGTGGCAGAGGCTGCAACGGCGGCAGAAAATGTCAGGGCAACAGTGGTTGTAATAAAGGTCTTGTACATATATTTCTCCTTATTAAGACGGCAGGACTATAACCTTTGTGCGTATTTGCTGCAAACCGGTGTTACTCTTAATACAACAGAGACAGGAGCAAACCACAGATGCAAAATGAACTGGATGGTAAATTTTTACTTGGCGTATTTGGTAAAATCGAAAAACACGGCCGGACGGTTAACAATGCACTGGGCGCCGGCTTTGAACTGGACGGGGTGACGGTAAATTCCGGCTTTGACGGTTATGAAGTGTATTTCAGTAACAGCAAAGTGCAGTTGACGCTGGGGTTTCATAATAAATGGCATTCTGATGCGAAATCAGAAACAGATATGGATGACTTTATTGCCCAACTGCGCAAAATTAACCACAGCTACTGATTTATTTTACCAATGCTAAGGATTTGTTCAGGTTAACGCGCTACCATAGCGCGCAAATATAAGCGCTGGCAGAACGTGACAGCGAATTTTACCTGTTTGGACGGCTAAAAGGCTATTGCCTGGCGCGTAAAAACAAGGTAAGGTGTCGCCCGTCAATCATATCTGATAGACCAGAAGAGGTGCGTTAGCCAGGTAGTTCAGGACAGATGTCTATACATCGCAGCCTG
>CAZEGA010000022.1:20451-22212 GCA_964511675.1 uncultured Rheinheimera sp. | reverse complement strand
CCAACAGGCTTAGGCCAAGCAGTAATAAAAAGCGGCCACTCATGATTGACTTCTCGTTGTCTGGCCCTGCTGCGAAAGCACAGGGTCCTGCGGATTTTGTTGTTTCAGCTCATCAAGCAGTTTGTCCCGCTCCTGGCCCGGTGGCAGATAACCGAGCAGCGCCAGCCGCAATGACCGGCTGGCAGGCCGTTGTTGCAACTGGCCGCGTAGCAATTGCAATGCCTGTGCGCGCTTACCGGTGTCGTACCAGGCCACTGCCAGCACATAGGCGTAAGTATCGTTGTCGGGGGCCAGTTGCTGCGCCTGTTCCAGTGCCTGCACACCGGCCCTGATCTGGCCGGTACGGATATAAGCCAGCCCCAGCGCATGCTGCAGGCTGGCATCCTTGGGATAATCGCGCAGCTTGTCGTCCAGCAGGCGGCGGGCCACAGCCGGCGCCACACCCTGCTGTTCGCGCCACTGCACCAGCGACACTATAGCCGGCGCAAACGCCGGGTTACGTTGCAATGCCGCCAGCAACGCCGCTTCCACCTGCGCTGTCCGGCCGGTTAGCCGGTACAGGTTGGCCAGGCTGAAATGAGCCTCGGCATTGGCCGCCAGTTGCTGCTGTACCTGCTCGTATTCGCTGAACGGTTCGGCCGGCAACGTCATACCGTACTGATCGGCCAGCATCAGCCATTGCTCGGCGGCTACGATCCGCACCGCCCGTACCGGGTCTTTGCTCAGGCTGGCCAGTTGGCTTTCCAGTAAATCCGGCTCCAGTGCCGCCGCCGCTTCGATAGCGGCCCGCCGCACTGCGGCATCCGGTGCGGCGAAAGCATCCTGCAGCAGACGCAACGCTTCAGGCGACGGGTAAGCCGGCAGCTCTGCCAGCAGTGCAGCCCGGCGTAGCGCCGGCAGGTCATTCCGTGCCAGTTGTCCGGTTAATGCCGCTGCCGCCCCGGCCTGCCCCTGCCGGGCTTTAAACAATGCCTGTGCATAACCGCCGTCACGCGGCTGGTGGTTCGGATACCACTGGCTAAACTGTGTCACCAGCGCTTCGGCAGCGCTGTCTTTGTGGCAGCCCAGGCAGGCATCGCTGTGCCCCAACGCCAGTGCCTGGGCCGGATTTGGCGAACTGAAACTATGGTCATGGCGCAAATCGTTGCCCATATACAGCTTGCCCGGCATATGGCAGGAGCGGCATTCGGCACCAATGGAACCTGGCTGGTGATGATGGTGGGCCGGGCTGTCGTAGTTGGCGGCGCGCAGCTGCCCGGTGCGGATAGCCGGCCGTACCGCCATACCGGACGGGTTATGGCATTGCGTGCAAACGGCGTTGCCAGTCTGTCGCAGCTGGTTGCTGTGCGGGTTATGGCAGTCGCTGCAGACTACCCCGGCCTGCTGCATCTTGCTCTGCATAAAAGAGCCATATTCAAATACCTCGTCTTTGATTTTGCCGTCCACTTCGTACAGGTCCGGCCCCGGCAGGCTGACCAGGTAAGCGTCGTCCAGCCGCTGCCCGGGCAAAGGCTCGCCCAGCGGCGTGCGGCGGCTGTGGCAGCTGGCGCAGCTTTCTATCTGCAAAATTCCTGCATTGGCGTCAATCGAACGGGCAAAACCCTTAGCCGGGTTTTTATCTGGGCTGGTATCCGGTACTGCAGCCCAGCGCAGGTGCTCCGCAGCCGGGCCGTGGCAGCTCTGGCAGCCGACGCCCAAGGCATGCCACTGGCTGTTAAAACGGCCGGACGCCGGATCGTAACCCGGCTGAAAACCTGTGGT
>CAZEGA010000022.1:16065-20441 GCA_964511675.1 uncultured Rheinheimera sp. | reverse complement strand
CACTGGGTATTGGCATTCTGCGCCGGTTTGCTCCAGTGCAGCGCATGGTGCGCATCCACGCCATGGCCGTCATACAGATGAAACCAGCGCTGCTGCCTGGTATCCCAGGCTACGCCCAACGCCTGCAAACGGCCGTCGTCCAGTGCCAGCAGGTACTGCTGCAACGGTTCCCAGCCAAGTGTATAGGCGACACGGAATTCGTGCGGAATACCGTACGCATCCGGGGTACGGACCCAGAACTGGTCATCCTTACGAAAAAAAGCCGTGGTTTCGCTGTCGCTTTGAAAGCTGGTGTCGTTGAAATCGCCAAGCACAGTGTTGGCTGCCGGGGACAACATCGCCAGTTGATGGTGAGAGCCGGACCAGTCTGCAAACTGGCGGGCATGGCATTGCCGGCAACCGCTTTCATCCACCCACTGCGGGGTTTTTGTTCCGGTGCTGCTATGGCCGCTACCGGACAGCAGCCACGCTACGCCAGACAGCGCCGCCAGGCACAACACAACAGGAAAAATGAAAAAACGCCACTGCATGGTCCCGCATCACCCCCGGAAATGCCTGCTTTGCTGATTTTCCCCCTGACCAGCAAACATCAGAATAAAGCAGCCAAAAGTGTACAGGGAACATTTGAATATAGTGTTCCCTTATATAGCCGTAATATCAGTAGCTTGTCAAACGCAGCCGGGCAGCGGGCCTATTCCCGGCCAGACCACCAGGCGGCCAGCATAAAAACGGGGACCCAGAATAAAAACAGCCATTGCAGGCCAAACCAGTCGGCTAACAAGCCGCCGGCAATGGCGCCGATAAAGGCGCCGGACATATTGGACAGGTTGTAGATCCCGGAAATTTTGCTTTTGCTGACCGGCAACTGGCTTAGTTGCAGCGTACGCGACATACCAATCAGCGCCGAGCCGCTGCCAAGCAATACCGTACCCAGTGCCAGCAGCGCAAAATGTAACGTGGTGCCCAGCAACAGCAGGCCGCTGATCGCCAGCAGAATACTCAGCAACTGCACTTTCTGCCGTTCCAGCACCGCCAGCAACTGCCCCAGTGCAAAAGACGCCGTTACCGTGGTAATGCCCTGAATGGTTACCAGCAGCACTGCCAGCTCATGCGGCAGTTTGGCCACGGTCAGCGCCAGTACCAGAATAAAGGTGGTAAACACCGAGCCGGTGGCGCTGTTAACAAACTCGACCACGCAACTGTCACGTACCGCCCGGATGGCCCATAACTCACGTAATTGTGGCAGTAAACCGGTATCTGTGGCGGCCAGCTCCTGTTGTTCTGCCGCAGTTTCTTCCCCCGGCAGCACCTTATGGCTGCACAGCGCCATAGTGCCGAACATCAGCGCCACCAGCAGGTAGCACCAGGTATAGCTGGTATGGCTAATCATCAGGCTGGCCAGTACCGGGCCTAAAATCATGACACCAAACGATTGCGCGCCGCGATACCAGCCGGTTTTGGCCGGGCCCAGCCGGCTGAGCTGTTGCAGGAAGGAGCTGTTCATCGCCACGATACGAAACGGAATGGCCAGCGACACCAGCCCGCGCGTCAGCGCGACGCCGTACCAGACCGTGATCCACGGAATAAACGCATTTAGCAGCATCGGTACCAGGCTGGACAGCGCATAGATGGTACGGGCACCGTAGCGCGCGATAATAAAGCCGGCCGGCAGCGTAACCAGCAACCGGCCAAAGGCTTCCAGCGCCGCAATATAACCAATCTGGGCATTACTGGCACCCAGATGCAGCGCATAAAAGGTGGTAACCACCCGGCCCAGGCCGATAGCCACGCCGCCGAACACCGCCAGCAGCATAAAACTGCGCAGGAATGTGGGCTGGCTCAATGGGCCCCCTTGTTCAGCAGATCCTGCAGAATATCATCCGTGATGTCGCGCAGGTTCTGGCTGCGCCGTTCGCGCGGGTGCGCATCCGGCACGCTGACAATGCGGGCAATTTTGCCGGGGTTGGCGTCCATTACCACTATCCGGTCTGACAGATAGACGGCCTCTTCCACATCGTGCGTTACCATTACCACAGTACTGCGCTGGGCCAGCCAGATCTGTTGCAGTTCACTTTGCAGTTTCAGCCGGGTCAGCGCGTCCAGGGCGCCGAACGGTTCGTCCAGCAGTAATACCTGCGGCCGGTTAACCAGCGCGCGGGCGATGGCGGCACGCTGGGCCATACCGCCGGATAACTGGTGCGGATACACATCGGCAAAGCCCTGCAGATTAACCAGCGCGATATGCTGCTGTACCAATAGCGCCCGTTCCGGCCGGCTAAGTGTGCTGTTGGTCAGCGCCAGATCAATATTTTGTGCCACTGTCATCCACGGTAGCAGGCGGTGATCCTGAAACACTATGCCGCGCTCCAGCCCGGTGCCGGTAATAGCGTTGCCATCAAGACTGACGCTGCCGGTATAGTCCTGCTCCAGGCCGAGGATCAGCCGCAACAGCGTAGATTTACCGCAGCCGCTGGGACCGACAATACTGATAAACTCGCCGGCGTTGACCGACAGTGAAATATTGTCCAGCACCGGCATTGGCTGCTGGTTAATGATAAAGGCTTTGCTGACCGCCTTTAGCTGCAAAGCACCGGACTGCCCGGCAGCCGCAGCGGTGGTGGCGTTTGCCCCAACGGCGGCAGCCTGTGCCTTGCTGGTGTAGTTTGTCGGCCAGTTTATTGCCGGCAGTAACCTGTTCATCTGTTTTCCTTACTATCTAGTGCTGGCGCCACGCCAGCAGGCGGCGTGACAGCCAGACACACAGCTGGTTCATGGCCAGGCCCAGCAGGCCAATGGTGGTAATACAAATAATCACGATATCCATACGTTCGGCCAGTTGCGCCCGCTCCATAATAACGCTGATCCCGGGGCCTACGGTGAACAGCAGTTCAACGCCCACTGTGGCCAGCCAGGCAAAGGCTACCGCGTGAAATACCCCGGTCATAATAGAGGCAGTGGCACCCGGCAGCAGCACATAGCGGAACAACTGCGGCTTTGACAGCGTCAGCGTAGCGGCTAATTCCCGGTATTTGGGTTCTACCCGCTTCAGTCCTTCGTAGCTGTTCAGCACCATTACTTCAAAGGTTGCCATACTGACAATAATTAACTTAGCCGTTTCGCTGTTGCCAAACCACAGGCCAATCAGCGGGATCAACCCCATAGTGGGGATCTGGCGCAGGGTGTGATAAAGCGGCCCCAGTGCCAGATCCAGCCAGCGCCAGTACGCCATCAGTATGCCAAGCAGCAGGCCGGTACTGCCTCCCAGCAGCAGGCTTTGCAATGCCACCCACAAACTGGCGCGGATATTCAGTAATAACTCGCCGCTGCCAATCAGGCCGGCTGCACTGCTCACCAGGTGCTCAAGCGGCACAAAGGCATAGGCATACTGCGGCCCCAGCGTAGACAGCCAGTGCCACAGCAATAACAGCAGCAGTGGCACCACCATACCGCGCCACAACACGGTTTTACCGGACCGGGTTTGAGCAACCGTTGTTTTCATCTTCACTCCTCAGGCCAGCTGCCAGCGGTTAAGCCGCCGTTCCAGCAGTTTGAAGGCTCTGTCCAGGCTGAAACCAATCAGGCCGGTCAGCACCACGCCCACCATCACTACATCGAGCTGGAACATCTGCCGGCCAAATTCCATCATCTGGCCGATACCGCTTTCTGCCGCCAGCAGCTCGGCACCTACCAACACGCCCCAGCTGCGGCCCAGCCCCAGCCGCATGCCGGTAATCACCGGTGCTACGGTGGCCGGTAATAAAATCAGCCGGAATACCTGGCTGCGGCTTAACTGGTAGACCGCAGCCACTTCGCGTATCGAGCGCGATACGTTGCGCACCGCATCGTAGGCCGCCAGCGCCACCGGAAAAAACGCCGCTTTAATCACAATCAGGATTTTGAAGGTTTCACCGATACCAAACAGCAGGATCAGGATCGGGATTAATGCTACAGACGGCACCTGGCGGATCATATTGAACAGCGGGGCGCTGAGATCTTCCAGCAACGGACTGATGCCCATCAGCAAGCCAAAAACGATACCAATGGCACAGCCCAGTACAAAGCCAAACGCCAGCCGCGACAGGCTGACACTAAGGTGGGCACCCAGTTCGCCGCTGTGCCACAATTCGGCAAAGGCAGTACCGATGGTGGCCGGGGGCACCATCAGTTCAGGCGGAAACCAGCCGGCGCGGGTAACCAGGTGCCAGACCACAACCAGGGCCAGCAGCGGCAACAAAAAAGCCAGTGCCGGCAGGCACTGGTTAAGCGCTGCCAGCAATACCTTAGTGTTGCCGCGACGGTGCGGTGCCAGCGCTTGAGTCAGTTGTGATGGGCCGGACATGCTTACCTCCTTTGCCGTCAGGCAGCATCTGCGGCCG
>CAZEGA010000022.1:0-16055 GCA_964511675.1 uncultured Rheinheimera sp. | reverse complement strand
CTGTGCCGCTAACTGCGGTGGCCGCAATAGCAGCGCCTGGCGCACAATATCGGCGATCCGCTCCGTTACTGCGGGCACTTGGTACTGGTAACCGGCACCATCCGGCTGTTTTACCAGGGCAGTATCTTTTACATACAGGGTTGTTGGCACCGTTACCGCGCCAAAGAAACTGAACAGCGGCCGTAACTGGTGCTCCAGCACCAGCGCATGCAGATCGGTGCCGCCGGTTGCGGCCAGCAGCACGACTTTGCCTTTCAGCAATTGCGGGTCAAGCAGATCAATAAAGTGTTTAAACAAACCGGTATAGGAGCCTTTATATACCGGGCTGGCGACAACGATAATATCGGCCTCGGCTAACTGCTGTACTGCCTGCTGCAAGGCCGGCGGCAACTGTGCCGGGTTCAGTGTTTGTGCTAAAGCCGGTGTCAGTCCGGCAATACTGATCAACGCTGTCTGGCTGTCAGCCGTGCCGGCAAACTGCGCCAGAAAGCTTTCCACTACCGTGGTGGTGCGTGAGATCTGGCTTAGGGCGCCGGATAAGCCCACGACCTTGAGTTTATGTTGGCTCATAGGTTACTCCTTTTATTGTTATGGCCACGTCATCCTGACGTACTGCACGGCTTGTGCTGGCACGGTAAATAACGGTGATGCGCTGGCGTCAGCCGCGTTTTGACGCAACAAAAGCTTGTATTGCCCCTTGCGGCAGCGGCTGTGGCCCGCCCAGCACTTCGGCTTTCAGCGTAATTTCAGCCGCTTCTTCCAGGCTGGCCAGCTGTTTGGCCAGCGCCAGCACACCATCGCTGCCCCAGGCAAACAGGCCACGGTTACGCAGCAATACTGCCGGTGCTGCCGGTGCGGCGCGTAATGACGCCAGTACCGGCTCTGCCGCATAGCGTGGCGCCCAGTCACCCAGCGGTATTTCGTCAACACCGGCCCGCTTCGCCACCGACCAGTAACGCAGCGGGAACGGTTTGTGCGCAATGGCGTAAGCGGTCAGGTTGGGTGAATGGGTGTGGATAATGGCATTCAGATCCGGCCGTTCGCGAAATACCGAAGCATAAATTTCAATCACCTCAAGCAAGCCGCGGTTTGGTTCGCCGGCAATATGTTTGCCGCTGAGATCCACTGCAATGGCACCGCCACGGCTGGCAATAACAAAGTGCTCGCTGTCGGGCAGGCGGATACCGCCGTTAAAGGCACCGTTGCGGCCATTCGGCGCCAGTGCGCCAAATTCCAGCAGATAACGGCCTGCCTCGGTAATTTCGTGTTGTGCCTGTTCAGCTTGCCCGGACAGTGCCGGCAGGTTGGTAACGGGGGCGGTATGCAGTACGGTAGTCATAATAATTCCTTAATTAACGTTAGTGTCAGGCCAGGCGGCGGCTGTTTTGCTGGCTGAGCCGAGCCAGCGGTTCGGGGTCTATCCAGGCATTCACATCAAAATCACCTTTTAAAAAGCCCCATTGCAGTAAAAAGTCTTTGTAACTGGCCAGAGCGCTGATCGATTCCGTATCCAGCGAAGTGTGTAAGTGGCGGTGCACGTTAGAGCCATAGGCAAAGCGCACCCATTGTTCGGCCCAGCCGGTTTCGCGCGAAATTTCGCGGATGGTTTCTATCGGGTGCGTTTCGGCCCAGTAGCCGACTTCCACCACAGTACGTAAAAAGCGATCGACCAGTTGCGGGTAGTCGCGGATGGTGTTGCCGTTAACGGTGAGCGGGCGCGGCGTGCAGTTGTTAATTCTGACTGCTTTATCGGGATGAAAGCCCAGATCCAGCACCACCTGCGCGCCCAGTAAGTGCGCGGTTTCCGCGCCGCGCACATCTTTAACGTAAATCGCATCTACCTCGCCTTTAATCAGCGCATGGGCCACAGCGGTGTAGCTGTGCTGGCGCGGGCGGCGCACTGCCGTATCCGGTGCCAGTACCTGTTGCTGTGGCTGTTCCTGCTGCAACACATCGACAAACTGCACATCACTATGGCTGATGCCTGCCAGTTCCAGTGCGGTAACAAAAGCTTTCAGCGCACTGGCGCGGGCAACATCGATAGTGGTGTTATTGGCTTTTTTCGGTAAGCCCAGCCGGCGGCCCTGCAGATCTTTGATGCTGTTGATGCCGGAGCCGGGTAACGACAGGATCACCTGGTATTCATCAATCCAGGAAATACCGATCACCCGGGTATCGGTGCCGGCAGAGCGCGCCCAGATCGGCGGTATGCTGCCACCGAGGCGGAACGAATGCGGCAGGGTATGTTCAAAATGTGACGCCAGCTGCTGTGGATCGTTCGATTCCTGCAGCGAGCGTACTTCAATGCCGGACGGGGTAAATTCATGCTCGTACCAGCCAAGTTGTGCGGCGATACCCAGTGGCGTAGGAATACCACAGCGGGTATACCACAGCGTATCCAGTTGCTGCCCGCCGGCAGACAGATGATTTGACATAGCAGTTATTCCTTATAACGTAATTATTTTCAGGTCAGCACTTTTCAACTAAACGCTTCTAAGAAGTGCAGCATATGTGCCAGCTGGCTTTATTCGTCCGCTGAATTTTTAATGCTATGTTTTATATGTATTTTTTAATTTATTGCCGATAGGGGCCAACAGCGTTGCGCCGGTAGTGGCTCTGTACCAACAGCCGGGTTGCTGCTGTAGCATCAGTTAAGTGCCTGCTGGCTGCTGTGCAGCAGGCAGAAACAGCACACCCGCAATAAGCTGCGGGTGTGGGGTGACAAAGGGATATTACGCTGCCGTTTAGCCGGTTGGTTCCGGCGCAGCAGCGGTCGCCAGATCCTGCCAGTACCCTGTTAGTTGCAGCTCGGTTAATGCCTGCTGCAGAAATTGCGGCGCAAGCAGGTCGTCAATACTCAGTTGCCGGCGGATCATGCGCCGTTCCAGCGCCACCCTGATCGCATGTTCGTAATGCGAGTACACATAATGGTTAAAGCGTGGCGACCAGCGCTCGCGCCAGCTTAGCGTCGGGTCATCCCAGCTGCGCAGCAGCACCGATTCCCGCTGGCCATCACGGGTGGAATAGGCCAACAGCGCCGTTTTATTCTGCTCCTGCGATTGCCAGTGCGCTGCTTTCACCCAGGCGGTGACAAGCAGCTGTGTCAACTCCGGGTAGCGCGCGATAAAACCGCTGTGGCCCCACAGTTCAGTGCGCATTTTCCAGTCGGCCGGCGCCCCTTTGGTAGACCAGATAATTTTTGCCGCCTGCCGGTCTTCCAGCAGGTAAGCCTGCGAGGTAATAAAAAAGGCATCAATATTGCCGGCAGCCACAGCGGCGGCACCGGCTACCGGGTTAATATTCAGAATACGGAAGTCTTTATAATCCAGCCCTTCTGACTGCAGTAACTTGATAAACTGCAGCTCCCAGGGCCGGCCGCGGTGCACGGCAATACGCTTGCCTTTTAAGTCGTGAATGCTTTTGGCGCCGGAATTCAGCGGCACCACTAAAAACGCATCGCCGCCACGGCCGTTGGGCACCAGCAGCCGGGTGCTGACACCACCGGCATTTACCACCAGCGACGGCAGATCGCCGTAACTGGCAAAATCGAGCGAGCCATTGGCAAGGCCTTCATTAATCATCGGCCCGGTGGCGGCGTGGGCGGTGGCAAAATACTCCAGCTCAATACCCCGCTTTTGTAGTTCGACCTGCAACCAGCCCTGATGCTGGATAACCGCCAGCGTGCCGCCCAAATCCAGTTTGCCGTCCGGTTGTACATGCACACCACCGGCAATACGGATTTTGGCCGGATAGTCACTGGCAGCGCCTGCCGTGCTGTAACCGGCCAGATACAGGCTAAGTACCAGTACAATAAAGCGTTTCATCATGTTCTCCTTAGCGGCAGCAGTGCCGTGCTGTTGCTTAGTAATGTACGGTCAGCGACAGGCCGAAAGTTCGCGGCTGGGCATAGACCCGGCGAACCGCATTGTTCGACGGCCCTGTTGCCAGCAGGGTGTATTCTTTATCCGCCAGATTGCGCACCGAGGCGGTGATCTCAATTTTTTCTGACGCCGTTTTATAGCTGATACGGGCATTACTCAGCGCATAGCCGGCTTGCTCCAGCAGCGGGTTATCCTGCGTTACGGCGTTGTAATACTGTTTGCTGCGGTAGCTGAGATCGGCCGCCAGGGTCAGCAGGCCGCCATGCGCCAGGGCCCAGTCGTATTCGGCATTAAAGGTGGCGCTGCGTCTGGGCGCGCGGGAAAACTCGTTGCCCCTGGCATTGGTGGGCTGGCCGGCACTGATGGTAGGAAAATCGGTGTAGCCGGTTTTCAGCAGGCCGATGCTGGCCTGCAGCCGCAGGTTGTCTGTCGGGCTGGCCTGAATTTCCACCTCGGCACCACGCACATAGCCGGTGCCGGCATTTTGCAGCACCGCCTGCGCATTAGGATCGCCGGGCCTGACCTGCAGCACCAGCACCTGAATGTCGCTGTAATCGTAGTAAAACAGCGCGCTGTTAATAATCAGCCTGTCATGCAGCCAGCTGCTTTTCAGGCCCAGTTCGTAAGCGTCGATCACTTCCGGGTTAATGGCGTCTACGGTGTTGCGGTCATTGATGGCAAAACCGCCGGCACGAAAGCCCCTGGCATAGCGGAAATAACTGTTTACCGTGTCGCTGATACGGTACTCGGGGGTAATGTCGTAGGTCAGCTCGTCCCAGTCATCCTTGTTGTAGTCGCTCTCTGTTGTTAGCGGCGACCCCACCGCCTGCGGCAGCCACCACTCCAGCGGGTTGACAAAGCTGACCGTGCCGCGCGGGCCGCCGGAGGTAAAGTGGTAGTCGAAATCCTTTTCCTCAAACGAATAGCGTAAGCCGGTGGTAAGCCGCAGCCGTTCGCCCAGGTTGGTGGTCAGGCTGGCAAACAGCGCATAGCCGGAAGTATCCTGGCTAAAGTAATTACGCTCATAAAAGGTGCCGCGCCGGCCCGGTGTATCCGGCGGCAAATCGGCCACCGTACCGCTGCTGATATCCGAGGTAAGTGACTCGTCAAAATAAAAGGCGCCGACAATCCAGTTAATGCGGTGCTCCCGTGGCGAGGTCAGCCGCAGTTCCTGGCTGAACTGGCTGCTGTCGGCCCAGGCATGGCTGCGGGCGTTATCCACCGGTATGGCCGAGCCGCCGGTAAGGGTACGGCTGCCGTTTTCAAAGGCCGTGACAGCGGTAAAACTGTAACCATCACGCTCCCAGCTCAGTTTTACTGAACCGCCATCGGCATTGCCGCGCTCGGTCGGATCGCCAACCTGGTTTATTACATCGATACCTGCAGGATCGGTAAAACCGAAATTGTACGGCGGGTTACGTGACGGATCGGCAAAATAGTTGGACGGGTTTTTATCGCCATCCAGCGTACGGGTATGGTAGTTAAACAACAGTTCCCAGTCATCATCCGGGGTCAGCAGCAACTGCACTCTGGCTGCCGTGTCGTTGGTGGCACCGACATCGCGGCCGGAATACAGGTTTTTTACCCAGCCATCGCGCTGCTCGTTATAAAACGACAGCCGCCCGGCCAGATAATCTTCGCTGATGGCACCGCCAAAGCCGCCCTGAATGGCGCGTTCATTGTAACTGCCTGCAGTCAGCCTGGCGTAGCCGTCGGTATAGAACGTAGGCTTGCGCGAGATAAAATGCAAAGCGCCGCCGGTGGTGTTTTTGCCCCACAACGAACCCTGCGGGCCGCGCAGCACTTCTACCTGTTGCAGGTCGAACAGCGGAAAGCCCTGAATGTACACGTTATTCAGATAAACATCGTCGTTATAGATGCCAATCGGGCTGACGGTATTGGCACCGGTATCGTTAGTACCGACACCGCGCAGAAACCAGCGCGGCCGGGTACGGCCGTCGGTGGCGGAGGCCGACGCATTCGGCACAAACTGCACCACATCATTGGCGGTACGGATAGCATCGGCCGAGCGTAAAAAGTCGCCGGAAATGGCAGTAATAGCCAGCGGCACCTCCTGCAGCGATTCTTCCCGCCGCTGGGCGGTTACCATAATGCGCTCTATGCCGGCATCCGGCGTCAGTTGCTGCGGCGCAGTGGCCGGTTGCTGTGCAGGCGCTGTGGCATAAACCGGGCTGCCATACAGGCTTGCTGCGACAAACAGTGCGATAAGAGACGGGGTGTGTTTTACGTCAGACATCTTTTCTACCTTTTAAATGAATGTAACCCGGCCTGCCGGGACGAATGCGATAGCCTGCAGCAGCAGGGACTATGCCAACGGCTTGGTTATTATTTAAGTTATTGTTTTAATTGTATTTATAGAGTTTGTTGCCACCAGCTTCTGCTGTTGTGCGGGCAGTGTCGGGCCGCTGTTGTTGCTGTAGCAGCAAAGATGTCTGCTTATAAGCAAAAAGAATTAATTAAAGGTTATATATAATTACAATTGATTATTTTGGTTGTTTTTTCTGCGGGTGTAGGGTGAATACACCACCACAACGGAGCGTTACCCATGCAGCAGTATTGTCCTGGTTGTCTGTTATACCGAGTGAGAATTGACAGCCACAGCGCTGAGCTGACAGCCAGCAGACGCCTAGCGTCCGAACAGGAATACCAAGGTTATGACACATTCAATCAGTTATCCGCATACGTTTGCGCCAGCGCGGCACCGCCAGGCGGATAAAACCCCGGAGCAGGTGGTTACTTTTGACAACCCTGCCGATTATGTGCTGAGTATCCGCGCGACAGCACTGATCTTTGAAGATCCTCGCTCCAGGCTGTTATACCTGCGGCTGCAGCAAATTGCCCCCAGCGACGCCACGGCGCTGGTGATTGGCGAAACCGGCACCGGCAAAGAGCTGGTTGCGCGGCAGGTACACCGCTTAAGCCATCGTGCGTCAGGCCCGTTTGTGGCCATCAACTGCGCCGCCCTGCCGGAAAGCCTGATTGAAAGCGAGCTGTTCGGCCACGAAAAAGGCGCTTTTACCGGTGCCATCCAGCAGAAGAAAGGCTGGTTTGAAGCAGCCAACGGCGGCACCCTGTTTCTGGATGAAATAGGTGATTTACCGGCGGCAACCCAGGTGAAGTTATTGCGGGTATTGCAGGAGCGGGAAATTTACCGCGTTGGCAGCCGGGTAGCCACGCCGATTGACGTACGGCTGATTGCCGCCACCAACGTACACCTGGAAGAAGCGGTGAAAGCCGGCCGTTTTCGCGAAGACCTGTTTTACCGGCTGAATGTGGCACGGCTGCAATTATTGCCGCTGCGCGACAGGCCGGGCGACATTATCCCGCTGTGCCAGCATTTTATTCAGCTGTACCAGCACCGGCTGCACCTTAGCGGCACCAGTTTGTCGGATGCCGCCCGCCATGCACTGTTAACGTACCCCTGGCCCGGTAATATCCGCGAGCTGGAAAACGTGATCCACCACGCCCTGCTGGTGATGACGCAGCAGAGCATACAGCCGAAAGATCTGAACCTGAGCGGTTTTACGCTAAGCGTTGCCGCCAATACACCGGCGCGTGAGCCGCTGAATTCAACCTTTGCATCAGCATCAACATCGGGTTTGGAACAAGAACTGGAACAGATTTTTGCCAGTGCGGTGCCCGATATGTTCGCGCAGATTGAAGCCAGGGTTATTAAAGCGGCCTATGCCTATTGCCAGCGCAATCAGTTGCAAACGGCAAAGCTGCTGGGCATCAGCCGCAATATTCTGCGCCACCGTTTAAAGCTTTATAACCAGTTGTAGTGCCGGCCCGGCGGGGCAACTCTGGTATGGCAGTGTAGTAACAGCCTGCGCCAGCAGGAACCTGATATTGATAGTTAACTGAAGGAGCGACAAGTGATGAAAGTAATACAACGTTTAGGCGCAACAGCCTTGCTGTTGCTGGGCACCTTGGTCAGCGTTCCTGCGCTGGCATCTGACTTCCTGGTCAGTACCGACTGGCTGGAGAAAAACCTGGATAACCCGAAATTACGCCTGATTGAAGTCAGCGTTAACCCCGGTGTTTATGAACGCGGCCATATAGCCGGTGCCAGTAACTTTGTCTGGCATACCGATCTGGTTGACACCGTAAAGCGGGATATAGTGTCGAAACAACAATTCGAGCAATTATTGCGCAAAGCCGGTGTGTATTCAGACAGCACTGTGGTGCTGTACGGCGATACCAATAACTGGTTTGCCGCCTGGGGCGCGTGGATTTTTGATATTTACCAGGTGCCGAACGTGAAGTTATTAGATGGCGGCCGCAGTAAGTGGGAAGCCGAAAAGCGGCCGTTAACAGTGGCGCAAAAAGCGGTTAAGGCCGGCAATATTACGCTGGGCGAACCTGATTACAGCCTGCGGGCCGGGTTGCAGGATGTACTGGCGATTGCCGAAAAACGCAGTGATTTTGGCCTGGTGGATATCCGCTCGAAAGACGAATACGAAGGTAAGGTATTTGCCCCGGCCGGGGTGCAGGAACTGGCGGTACGCGCCGGCCATGTGCCGGGTGCGGTAAATGTGCCCTGGGTGGCGGCAGTGGCAGCTGATGGCAGCTTTAAATCCAAACAGGAATTAAAGCAACTGTATGCTGATGTCGGTATTGATGGCACTAAGCCGGTGGTGGTGTACTGCCGTATTGGCGAGCGCTCCAGCCATACCTGGTTTGCGCTGAAGAAAATTCTGGGCTACGACGTGCGTAACTATGACGGCTCCTGGACAGAATATGGTAATAGCGTCGGCGTGCCGATCACCAATATTGCCGGTACGGTATGGGGTGGTAAATAATTGCGCTGGCTGCTCAGTGCAGCTGTGCTGACTATGCTGGGTATTGCCGCCTGGCAACTGGATACTGAAGATCCTCAGCTGGCATTTTCACTGTTAAGCGGCGCTGCTTTTGGTTATGTACTGCAGCGTTCGCGGTTTTGTTTTTACTGTATCAGCCGTGATTTTATCGAACGGCGCGAGGCAAAAGGCTTGCTGGGGCTGCTGGTAGCACTGGCCGTGGGTTTAGCCGGTTATCATGCGGTGTTTGGTATTTTTGTACCCGATGCCGCCAGCGGCCGCCTGCCGCCGGGGGCCCATATTGGTTCGGTCAGTGTGGCATTGCTGATCGGAGCCAGCGCCTTTGGTATCGGTATGGCGCTGGCCGGCTCCTGTATCAGTGCGGTGTTGTACCGCCTTGGCGAGGGTGCTTTTAGCGGCCTTATTGTGCTCCCGGCCGTATTGCTGGGCTTTTTGCTCGGCTTTTACAGCTGGAACTTTTTTTATCTGCAGTTTATCCAGCAAAGCCCGGCTGTCTGGTTACCGGCGCATTTAGGTTATGGCGGTGCATTGTTATTGCAACTGGCGGTATTGACGCTGCTGGCGGTGCTGTTAATACGTTTTGGCCGCGATAAGCCACCGGCGGCAACCAGTACCTTTAACGCTATTTTTCAGCAGCGCTGGCCAAGCTATATTGGCGGCTTACTGGTGGCAATTATTGCCACCCTCAGTTATTTACGGGTGGCGCCGCTTGGCGTAACCGCAGAGCTTGGCAGTATCAGCCGCAGCCTGGGGCAGCAGTTAAGCAGCTTCCCCGGCCGGTTAGAGGGGCTGGATACCTTACGCGGTTGTGTCACGGTAATAAAAGATGGCCTGCTCAGTAATAATGGCGTTTTTATTCTGGCCTTAATTGCGGCTGCTTTTGCTGCCGCGCTGCCTGCCGGTGATTTTAAAGCAAGCTGGCCAAAGCTTAGCGAACTGCCGCGGTTGATAACCGGCGGTGTGTTAATGGGCTTTGGCGCTATGCTGGCTTTGGGCTGCACTGTGGGTATGCTGCTGTCCGGTATTATGGCGTCTGCGTTATCGGGCTGGGTGTTTCTGCTGTGTTGCAGTGCGGGGCTTTATGCCGGCTGGTGGTTGCGGCAGCGCTTTTTTTCAAGGGGTCAGATCACTTGAAAGGCTCTGCAAAAATATTGTCGTTTTCAAGTGCTCTGACCCCTTGAAATAGGTGTCGTCCAGCCGTCTGTGCTTCCGGCTTGCTATATATCCAAGCGGCCGGTTATTTCTGTTTTATATAACTAATCGTTATCAAGTCCTTAGAGACTGCTGACGGCAGGCATAAAATGCGCGCATTGAAACCTCTTCTCTGGTGAGCGCTATGATGACATTACAACTTCCTGTTCTGGACTTAAGTTTATGGTATGCCGGTGGTGAGCCGCGCCGCCGCTTTCTGGCTCAGCTGGGTGAGGCGGCGCGCGATGTCGGTTTTTTCTATCTGACCGGCCACGGTATGGCGCAAACACAGCAACAGGCTATTCTGCAACTGGCGCGGGAGTTCTTTGCCCTGCCTGACGCGCAGAAGCAGGCGGTGCAGATGGTGAATTCGGCGCATTTTCGCGGTTATACCCGCTTGGGCGGTGAGCTGACGCTGGGCAAGGCGGATCAGCGCGAGCAGTTTGATATTATGGCTGAGCACAGCGCACCGCAGCTGCGCCAGGATGAACCGGCCTGGTGGCGCTTGTATGGCCCGAACCAGTGGCCGGCGGCCTTACCGGCGTTAAAACCGGCGTTACTGCAATGGCAGGATCAATTAACCGAGCTTACCGTAACCCTGCTACGCGCCTTTGCCCTGGTATTGCGCCAGAGCGAAGATGCGTTTGACAGTACCATTAAAGACGGCCCTTACCGCCATATGAAACTGATCCGCTATCCGGGCCGTACCGCGCCGGAGCAGGAACAGGGCGTGGGGGCACATAAAGATCCGGGCTATTTAACGCTGGTATTGCAGGATGGCCAGTCCGGCCTTGAAGTGTTAACCGAAAAAGGCTGGCTCAGCGCGGTACCGCTGCCGGGCGCCTTTGTCGTCAATATTGGTGAGCTGCTGGAGCTGGCATCGAACGGTTATCTGCGGGCCACTTACCACCGTGTGGTTAGCCCGCCAGCCGGTGTAGAGCGGGTATCCTGCGCCTTTTTTATGGCGGCGCAGCTGGATGCCACTGTGCCCTTGTTGCCGTTACCGGAAGAATTGGCGCTGCAGGCCAAAGGCCCGGCCAGTGATCCGCTGAACCCGTTGTTTTACCAGGTAGGGCAAAATGTGCTGAAAGGCCGTTTGCGTTCGCACCCTGATGTGGCCGATGCCCACTATGCTGTTACCAAAAGCGCCGATTTAAAAACTGTAGTTTAACGGAAGTAATCAATGAAATTTAAAACCCAATTGCTGCACAGTGGCGCCGGTGCCGATCCGCAAACCGGCGCCTTAACCACGCCGATTTACCAGAGCAGTACCTTTACCTACGGTACGGCAGCAGATGGCAAAGCGCGCTTTGCCGGTGAACAGGCCGGCTTTATTTACAGCCGCATGGCCAACCCGACCGTGCAGGCACTGGAGCAACAACTGGCACAGCTGGAAAGTGCCGATGAAGCGCTGGTGGTGGCCAGCGGTATGGCGGCGGTCAGCAGTATTTTTTATGCGCTGGCAAGTGCCGGTGATGAAGTGGCCTTTATTGACCCGGTCTACGGCGGCACGGCGGCATTTCTGGTTAACACCCTGAGCCGGGCTGGTATTAAGGTTAGCCGTTATCAAAGCGATGACGATTTACTGGCCAATATCAACCCCGCGACCAAGCTGGTGCTGTTTGAGCCTGTTACCAACCCGAACCTGAAAGTCAGCGACTACCGTAAAATCAAGGCTGCTGCCGCCAAAAGCGGGGCCATTACCGTGTGCGACAATACCTTTTTAACGCCTTACCTGTTCCGGCCGCTTGAACATGGCATTGATTTGGTGATGCACAGCGGCACCAAATACCTGAGCGGCCACGGCGATATTATTGCCGGCGTGGTGGCCGGCCGGCGCGAGCTAATGCAGCCGATCCGTACTATAGCGCTGAAACATATCGGTGCCGCTATTGGCCCGCAGGAAGCCTACCTGCTGCAACGCGGCTTGCGTACACTGGCGCTGCGGATGGACGCGCATCTGGCCGGTGCGGCACAGGTGGCAGCTTTTCTGGCGCAGCATCCGCCGGTCAGTAAGGTGATTTACCCCGGTTTAACCAGCGATGCTGGCTATCCGGTACTGGCCGAAACCGTGGGGGCTTTTGGCGGTATGGTCAGTATTGAGCTGAGCGGCGGCTTTGACCGCGCGGCCCGGTTTCTTGATAAGCTGCAGCTGTTTACCCAGGCGGTCAGTCTGGGCGATCTGGAGAGCCTGGCTTGCCACCCGGCCAGCACCACCCATGCTGCTATGGATGCGCCAAGCCGTCTGGCTGCCGGTGTGACGGACGATTTAATCCGCTTGAGTATCGGCGTGGAACATCCGGCTGATTTAATTGCCGATTTGCAGCAGGCGCTGGCCTGACTCAGCCCGTAGCCAGTTGTTTAATGAGCTGAGCCGCCAGTTGTTGTGCCTGGCTTCTCAGTTCGTTTACTGCCGTACTTTCCCAGAGTTCCCCGCGCAAATTGCTACCCAGCGTAAATAACGCCGGTTGCAGCTGGCCGTTACTATCCAGCACATTGAAACTGTTCACATCAGCAGCAATACCTAATTGAAACTTGTCCTGCTGCAGTAAGCCATCTTGCAGCATCTGCTGCATAAAGTGTTGTGGCAGATGACGCAAATCGGTTTCCGGCCCGGTACAGTTAATCACGGCTGCAACCTCCAACCGGTGCAACTGACGGTTTTTCCGCTCAATAAATTGCACCTGTACGCCATCAGTTAGCTGCTGCAGCTGAACTAATTTGCCGGCATAAACCCGCAGGCTGCCATCCAGCCGCAGTTGCTGCAGATGATCATGAATATGCAGCGGTAAGCGGTGGCGGGCCACACCCCACAGATGACGTATTTTTGCCAAAAAGCGTTGTTTGTCGGCATCGGACAGGCTGCGCCATAATTGCTGTGTATAAGGACGGATGGCATCAATAACCGGTTCAGCAGAAATACCCAGTTGCCTGACTAACCGGATGTGCCTGTGCACTATATTGACTAACTGACGCAGCGAAGTGGCCGCCAGTAACTCGCTGGAAAAATCCGGATATGTCAAACCATTATGCCGGTGTGGCAACATAGTGTAACCATGGCGTGATAACGAAATAACAGGCTGCGTAATGCCGTGCTGACGCAGGCTTAGTACCGTATCAGCCATAGTTAAACCGTTACCGAGGATCAGTACCGGTTTCGTCTTGTTGAGCAGTGTTTCCGGCAGGGCCTGCCATGGGTTTTGCAGATAAAAAGCGCTGTGGGCGAAGCCGGCATCGGGTAACACCTTGTTGCCGGGTAGCTGGTTACCATTGGCTAATATCACCATATCGGCGCAGAGCTGTTGTGCATTATCCAGGGTAAGCCGAAACTGTTGCTGCTGCGCCTTGCAGGCAGTAATGGTGCCGGGAATATGCCGTAGTATTACCGCTTTGCGTTGTGCTAACTGCTGATGTTGCTGCCAAACCTGCTGTAGATACTCACCGTACAGGGCCCTTGGCAAAAACGCCTGCGCGACAAAGTGCCGTGGCATGCCGGCATAGGCTGTAAGTGTCATGACCCAATCAAGAAAATGCTCTGGTTGATCAGGAAACAAGCTCATTTTGGCTGCATTGACATTCAGCAACAGCTGAGTGGCATAAGGCTGATAAGCAACGCCGGTTAAAAAAGTCGGCTCAGGGTTGATCAGTGACAGCTGAACAGGCTGCTTTAGCTGCCGGATCAGCTGTATTGCGGTGGCAACACCGGCAAAACCACCACCAACAATAACAATATGCTTCATATTCCGACAGTTGCCTTATACAGGTTCAGTTTTCTCATTCTGCCATAGTGATACTTTTAATCTACTATATTCAAAAAAGAGATAATAAAACATAAATAGTGCATTTAAAGTTATATTAAGATAACAGTGTAAGCATTGCTTACTCCTGCTTGTCACCTGTCTTTGCGCGGCATCCGTTGGCTGCCGCGCTTTTTTCACACTGCAGGATGCTGAATCAGTTTGTCAGGTACAGGAGAAGTAATATGACGATCAGTTTATATGACGTAACCGTTCCGGTATTTATCCGCAGTTTAACCAATCTGGCCAGTTTACTGCGCAAGGCCGGCTACCAGGCCGCGTTAAAAGGCTATCCGGCGGCTTTGTTACTGCAAAGCCGCCTGTACCCGGATATGTATGAATTATCGCTGCAGGTAAAGCGCGCGGCTGATATTGCGCGCGACACCATTGAATTATACAGCGGTAAACCCAGTGTCACTTTTGTCGAAGATGTCATCAGCATAGAGCAACACATTGCCTATGTTAACCACAGCATCAGCTATCTGCTGACAATAGCGCCGCGCCAGTTCGACGGCGTGCTGGAGCAAAGCTTTACCTTGCCGCCGCAGCATGACGAGCGTTACAGCGCACTGGGTTATGCACTGTTTTATGCCTTACCTAATTTCTATTTTCATACCACTACCGCCTACAACATCCTGCGCCACAATGGCGTAGAGATAGGCAAGCAGGATTATCTTGGCCTGAGCCAATATCAGCAGGAAGGATGGCACGATGCGGGTTCTGGTATTTAATGGTGCCCCGCGTTACCACGACATCAGCATAGCGCTGGCGCAGGTGTTTGTGCAGGCTGCCGCCGAGCACCTTGCGGCAGCAAGCGTGCAGGTCGTGCATTTGCACCAGGTGGCGGCAGATTTGGGCCGGGCGCAAAGCCTGCTGCAATTGTCTGATAGTGCGGCAGAGGCTTACCAGCAGGTACTGGATGCCGATTTGCTGATTTTCAGCGTACCGCAGTATGCCGCCGGGTTGCCGGGGCTGTTTACGCATTTTTTTGATCTGCTTGATCTTACCGCACTGCGCGGCAAGGTGGCGCTGATCGCAGCAACCGGCAGCGGCCTGTACTCTCCCTTACTGGATACGCAATTGCGGCCGCTGCTGGACCATTTTGGCCTGTTTGTTATGCCGATGGACAGCTACCTGCCGCATGCTGCTTTTACTAAAGTGGCGGCGATAAACAGCACCCTGATTACCGATCAGCAGGCGCTGGCCCGTATTCGTTTTTGCACACAGCAGGCTATCAGCCTGGTGGCCGCCAAGCTGCGGTCGGTGGCTTAAGCGGCAGTTTGTCAGTGTTTAACGGTGCCAGCAGCACTTACTTAAACACTGTTATTTCTTTTTGATATAGATAATCAGCATTAGCTATTTATTGGTTATTTATAATTGTGTTTATGATAAAGCCGTCAACCGCTGCGTTAAGGAGCACAACATGACAGTTACTGATGATGCCAAAGATGCGCTGCCGCAACTGTTGGTATTACTGGAGCGGTTGGTGGGCCAGATCGAGTTTGGCTCGGTAGAACTGATTTTCCACCATGGCAAATTAGTTCAGCTGGAGAAAAACGAGAAGTTACGCCTGGAACACCAACCCAAATAATAAAGGCGCTGACCGGACGTCCGGAGGCCTTAGAAGATAAATAAAAACTACTAAAGGATTTCGGAAATGAATATCAGCAAATTAGTTAAAAAAGTCACGCTGGGCACCGTATTAGCCGCTACCAGCTTTATTGCTGCGGCCAATAACAGCGTATTAAATGTGTCGTACGACCCAACCCGAGAATTTTATCGCGAATACAACCAGTTATTCACTAAATACTGGCAGGGGCAGGGCAATGCCGCGCCGACGTTACGCCAGTCGCACGGTGGTTCCGGCTCGCAGGCCCGCTCGGTTATTGATGGTCTGGACGCCGATGTGGTGACACTGGCGCTGGCCTATGACGTTGATGCGCTGCGCAAACGTGCCGATTTAATTCCGCAGGACTGGCAGGCCAGGCTGCCACTGAACAGCTCGCCTTATACCTCGACCATAGTGTTGCTGGTGCGCAAGGGTAACCCGAAGAACATTAAAGACTGGGATGACTTAGTCCGTGATGACGTGCAGGTAATCACACCGAACCCGAAAACTTCCGGCGGTGCGCGCTGGAACTATCTGGCAGCCTGGGGTTATGCGCTGAAAAAATACAGCTCAGAAGACCGGGCCTATGACTTTGTCGAAAAAATCTATAAGAACGTACCGGTGCTGGACCCGGCGGCCCGTGGTGCGACCAATACCTTTGTGCAGCGCCGGATTGGTGATGTGTTTATTGCCTGGGAAAACGAAGCGTTTCTGTCGGTAGAGCAGTTAGGCAAAG
>CAZEGA010000021.1:14319-24149 GCA_964511675.1 uncultured Rheinheimera sp. | reverse complement strand
GAAGGCGTATCTACCCGGCATAACCCGGAATTTACCATGCTGGAATTTTACTGGGCTTATGCTGATTACAACGACCTGATGGATCTGACTGAAAAGCTGTTCCGCGGTCTGGCGCTGGACGTACTGGGCAGCACCGAAGTGCCGTATCAGGGCGAAGTGTTCGACTTCGGCAAACCGTTTGCACGGATGTCAGTCACCGAATCTATTTTGCACTACAACCCGGAGCTGACCAAAGAGCAACTGGCAAGCCGCGAAGCAGTTGCAGCGCTGGCCAAAACCCTGGGTATTGAGGTAAAAGACAATTACGGCCATGGCCGTATTCTGATGGAAGTGTTTGACGAACTGGTAGAAACCAGGCTGCGTCACCCGACCTTTATTACCGAATACCCGGCCGAAGTGTCGCCACTGGCCCGGCGTAACGACCATAACCCGGAGATTACCGACCGTTTCGAGTTCTTTATCGGCGGCCGCGAACTGGGTAACGGCTTTAGCGAGCTGAACGACGCCGAAGATCAGGCCGAACGCTTCCGTGAACAGGTAGCGCAAAAAGACGCCGGTGACGACGAAGCCATGTTCTACGATGATGACTTTGTTACCGCGCTGGAACACGGCCTGCCGCCAACCGCCGGTCAGGGTATCGGTATCGACCGTTTAGTTATGCTGCTGGCCGATGCTGCTTCTATCCGCGATGTGATCCTGTTCCCGCATATGCGCTTACATCACGATAAGTGATTGAAGTTAAATGTTTAAAAAAGCCAGACTTTGTGTCTGGCTTTTTTTTTGCGCAAAAAACTTGCATTTATACTGTGTGCCACCTAGTATATTGCTGTGTATGACACAGTATGTGTCGCACAGTATAAAAGGAGCAGGCAATGACACAGGCGCAACTGGATAAAATGCGGCTGGAACTGCGGCGCGGGGTGCTGGTGCTGGCGGTGCTGGCGTCGCTGAAACAACCACATTACGGCTATTCACTGCGTAAGCAGTTACAGGATAGCGGTATAGAGATAGACGAAGGCACTTTATATCCGCTGATCCGCCGCTTAGCCGATCAGGGGCTGCTCGACAGCGAATGGCAGCAGGCCGAAGGGCGGGAGCGGCGCTATTACCAATTATCTGAGGTTGGCGCAGCGTTACTGACACAACTTACGCTGGAATGGCAAACCCTTAATCAGGCGCTGACGCCACTGCTGACAACAACCGGGGAGACAGCATAATGGAATTAGTAAAACGTTATATTGCTGCGGTGCAGCGTGAATTGCCTGAAGCCAAGCAGCAGGAAATTGGCCGCGAGCTGGAAGCAAATATTCTGGATCAGCTGGATGCGTTATCTGAGCAGGGCGAACTGACAGATACTGATATTGCCGCTGTACTGAAACAAATGGGCCATCCGCGGCAGGTTGCCCGGCAGTTTGCGCCAGAACAGCCACTGATCAGCCTGCATTATATGCCGATGTACCGCTATACGCTGTATATGGTGCTGGGCATTTTATTTGTACTGCAGATAATAGGCAGCACCAGCGCCTGGCTGGCAGGAGATTTTGGCTTGCTGCTGTACTTAAAAAGCGTTGCCAGCGGCTTTATTAAGGATGCCTGTTTTGCCTTTACTAGTATTACTATTGCGTTTGCCTTGATGCCAGCCAATACCTCTGAGGCTGCATCTCAGCAGTGTGAAAGCTGGCAACCGCAGCAGCTACCTGCTGTCGGGCCGGGCTGGCAGCATATTTCACTGCAGGATATTTTTACCGAGCTGGCTACCTATGCTTTTTTGCTGGTGGTGATCTGGTATCCCGGCTGGCTGTCTGCCGAGCAATTGGTCGAGAAAAGTATACTGCTGTCTGAATCTGTGCGTCAGTTGCTGTTGTGGTGTACACCGCTGCTGCTGGTGGGTATTGCGCTGAACATCTGGCAGTTAAGACAGCGCTGGTGGAACCGTACCATGCTGCAACTGAATGTGCTGCTGAACCTGGCGTTTGTGGTTATCCTGCTATATCTGGCTGCCTCAGGCCCGTTGTTGCAGATCAACAACATCGAGCTGTGGCAGAGAGCATTTGCGCCGGAGCAACTGCAAAGATCCAGGATCTGGACTCTGCTGATTATCGCCTGCTTCCCGGCGTATGAAGTTATACGTGATATACGCCGGTTATGGTTATCCCGCCAGTTGTAAAGCTAACAGTAAAACAGTGGCTGCCTGCTTTTGGATTACAGGCGGCCACTGTTGATTAAGCCAATAATTAAACCGGCAAAACCGCCACCGTAACCGGCCAGCATGCCAATAAGGCACGATAGCCGGTTTTTACGGTAAGCTGTATTGTCTTGCTGCTTTAATTGCGGTGCCAGTAACTGCCACACTTTATGGTTAAACCACAGCAAGCCAGCAACAAAGATAGCAAAGGCGCTAACCGGTGCCCAGGCACCGCTGGTCAGTTCATAGCCTGCGGTCAGCAACAGGCCGCAGCATAGTACCCATACCACGGTCTGGTTACGCAGCTTTATTAGCTGCTGTTTTTGTTCCGCAGTGCTGGCGCGTTTAATCGGCTGCTGCATACCGGCAATCACACCAATTACCGCCAGCAGTGCTCCCAGCATAGCACCGCCCAGTAAGGCGAATACTTTAGTCAGGCCGGAAGCCTGACTGGCCGCGGCTGAGGTTGTTGCGGCAGCAAGCGGCGGGCTGGCCAGTGTCAGTGCACTACAGATGGCGCTGGTTAAACCTAAGCCGGGTGCTGTTGTCAGGATCAGCCTGCCGTATTTGGCCAGCAATTGGGTTTTCAGCAATTCCCGCACCCGTTGCAGCTTTTTGCGCACATTGCTTTCGTTCAGTCCCAGCAATTCGGCAACCTGCTGGCTGTTTTGCTCTTCGCGGTAAAACAGCAACACTATTTCGCGGCTATCTTCTGGTAACTGGCTGATAAAATCTGCCATTATGGCGTTCTGTTGCGCTTTGGCGATATCGTCGCCCAGCTCTGTGTCGCTGGCAAACTCGGCCAACACGGTATCAGCTTCATCACCTGTTATCTGCTGCTGTACTTTGCTATCGCGCAGGTAGTTAAAAGCGCGGTAACGGGTAATTTGCCGTACCCACGGCAGAAAGCTGGCCGGGTTTTGCAGCGTATTTAACTGCTGCCAGATATAAATAAACACTTGTTGGGCAATATCTTCACTTGCGTCCAGATCTTTAACGATAGCCAGTGCAATACTGCTGACACTGCGCTGGCAGCGCTCAATCAGCCGCTCAAAGGCTTTAATATCACCACGGCAGGCGGCTTCTACATCAGGAATAAGCTGTTGTTCTGTCAGTGTTAAGGTCATGGCACTTACTCCGCTAATGCTGTCTGGATGCGGCTGAGCAGCCAGTCTGGCTGATCCAGCATAATAAAATGCCGGGCCTGAGGCTGAAACTCAAGTATGGCATGGGCAATAGTGTCGATTTGCTGTTGGTACAACGCCTGTGCGACTGAGCGTTCGGCATCGCTGTGTAATGCACCACTGGCACCAATTAACAGCACTTTGCTTTGAATTTTACTGACTTCGCTGCGTAAATCGGTGGTTAGCAGTTCATAAATGGCCTGGCTGACCGTAGCGGCATCAGATGCGGCAGCCATGGCAATCACCTGTTGCTGGTGTGGCTCGCTGCTAGCCTGAATATGTACGCCCTGTGCCGCCGCTGCCGCCAGTTGCTGGCGGTCCATCTGCTGGTACAGGTTTTTCAGGTTGTCGGCTTGTGGCCTGATGTCTTCAACGGTGGTGCTATTGTCCCGGCTAAATATGGGCGCCAGAAACGGCAGGCCATCTATTGCCACTATAGTGCCAATTTTATCCGGCGCACTACTGGCTAAATTAAACGCCATAAAAGCGCCTAAGCTATGGCCAATAATCGCTGGCTGCTGTAGTTGCTGTTGCGCTATATAATGCAGCAAATCTGCTTTGACTCTGGGCAGTAACTCACCCCGTATCGGCGGCGTACCGGCAAAACCGGCAATACTGATTAAATGTAACTGATACTGCCCGGCCAGCGCTTCGGCGGTAGGCCGCCAGACTTCACGGTTCGACATCAGCCCCGGGATCATCAGCACCGGCTTGCCGCTGCCGATCACTTCCACGGTAAAGCTTTCTGCTACAGTTTCCGCTTTCAGGTTAGCAGTCAGCATACCGCAAACAATAGTTAGGCTGATGGCGAAGTGTGTCCAGAAGCCCGGTTGTGATTTTTTCATCATAAATCCTCAGTAATGTTAAGTGACATTACCAAGTACCGGCAGCAGCTGGGGCTGTGACAATCTTTTTGAAAAAAAGTCTTTAACTCGAAATAAAGATCAGTGGCAGGTTAGTACCGGCAATGCCACTTGCTGCCATCATTACCGCCAACCAGAGTAATACTGCCAGTAAAGCAGCATAGCTGGCCAGAGTGAGCAAAATACCGGTATTGGTCATTGGCAGGGTTTGTTTATCGCGTTCTTCTTTATTACCCAGTAAGTCAAAGGTGCCGATAATACCGAACAGCATCAGCAGGTAAAAAACAAAATACCAGGCCAGTAACGACAAGGTTCCGGTTACCAACAATAAGCCAAACTGGCCGACCCGGCCACTGCGGCTGAATGCAGCGGCTTTTAATACCTGACCACCATCCAGCGGCACCATGGGTAGCAGGTTAAATAAATTCAGCAATAAGCTGATAGCGGCAAACAACGCCAGGGTTTCGTTACCGGTTTGCAGCCAGCCAATATAGGCAATGGCTGCGCCAAGCGTACCAAGCGCCGGGCCGGCAATGGCAATTTTAAAATCCTGCCAGCGGCTGGCCGAGCGTTCACTTACTGCAACTCCACCAATAAAAGGCAACAGATAAATACCTTTTACTTTCAGGCCAGATTGTTTCATCGCCAGAATATGGCCATATTCGTGGATAAACAGTGCAAAAATCAGGCAAAAGGCAAATTCCAGATTAAACAACCAGGCCCAGCCAGCCAAAGCCGTACCAGCCAGTGCTGCTTTAATCGCTCCGGCACTTTTTGACAGTTTTAGCATTAAAATGCCCACTACCAGCAATGGGTTAAACCAGCGGCGCATTGTTGATGCCGGTTCGCTTGCTATGGTGACAGGGTTTTCGGTTGCTACTTCTGTTGGTGCTGTTGTCTCAGCAGTTTTAGGTGCCAGCCAGGCCGGAAGCTGCGGCATAACGGTATCATGGTGCAGCACTTCGTCTGGTGTTTCCAGCCAGTAGCTGACTTCTGCGGTTTTCAGCGATATCACAAAACGTAAGCGCACCGGCCCGTGTTTCGGGCAAAGAAAACGATGCTCGCTTTTATTATTAAAAAATACCCGGCGCTCAGAAATTAACTGGCCGTTACGCCATAACTGCTCTTTGCCAAAGTTATTGCCTTTCAGCTCGTAATGAATATTGTCTGCAGTAAACTGAAATAAGGTTTTCATGCTGTTGTGTATTAAATGTTAAATGGCGGCGAGTGTAACAGATTTCGCCAAAAGCTGCATGGCCTGATAGGGATAAACTGGAGCGGGCGATGGGAATCGAACCCACGGCTCTAGCTTGGGAAGCTAGGGTATTACCATTATACGACGCCCGCTCAACTGACCGCGCTAAGTTACTGCAACGACAGCCTTGCCGTCAACTGCCGGAAAATACTTTTCTATCTGTACCTGTTAGGCTAAGGTAGATGCCAGGCCAAACTTCAGGGAGAAGAAGTGCTTAGTATTAATCAGGATAAACGTTTATGGTTTATTGAACTTATCGCCTGGTGGGAAGGGCGTATCAGTACCAGCCATTTAATCAGGCAGTTTGCTATCAGCCGTACCCAGGCGCAGCACGATATTAAGCAGTACCAACGCCAGTTTCCTGCCAACCTCAGTTACCAGTCCGGCAAGAAAGGCTATGTTCCGGCCAGTTTATTCAGCTTCGGTTATATTAGCGGCGACGTGGTGGAGTACCTGAACTGGATTAGCCATGCCGATGCAATACCACCCTCAGTGCCAACCGCCATTCCGCATACAGCTCTGACACTGCCTGCAAGGCAGGTATCGGCAGAAATTATCCGCGTGCTGGTGACTGCTATCCGCCAGCAACGCAGAGTGGATGTGGATTATGTCTCGGTCAGCAACCCCGACCGGCAGGGGCGTATTATAGTGCCGCACCATTTTGTCAGTACCGGGTTGAGGTGGCATCTTCGGGCCTTTTGCGAAAAATCAAACCAGTACCGTGATTTTGTCTTAAGCCGCTTTCGTGGTGTGCCGGAACTGCTGGCCAAGACCGAACACAATGCCGGGCATGACTCAGGCTGGAATACGCAGTTAACACTAATCTTTAAACCGGACCCCAGACTCAGTACTGAACAGCAAGACGTGATCGCCCACGACTATCAAATGCAAAACGGCCAGTTAGCTATTAGCACCCGCGCCTGTTTAGCTCAGTATTTATTGCAGGAAATGCAGGTCAATATCCGTGATATCCACATCAGCCCAGAAGCTCAGCAATTGGTACTGGTGAATTTTAATCAGATTAAGCCATGGTTATTTGAAGAAAAATCATAAATTTATCAGTTATCTGTGCAGTAACTTTACAGGTGTTTTTGTACAGTATTGTGCATTTAGGGGTAGAGGGTAGAGTGGTGATGCGTACTTTTGAAGATAATTATGGCGAATTTGCCACAATTAAAAACAGCTTAAAGTCGGCAGAAGAAAGATCTTTACAATGATAAAGAACTTCATATTTTAGAAGAGCCAAACATGAATAAACTGATATCGGCATCATCTATCCGGGCTGCAGCCCGCAAGGCGTTAATTGCTGCTGACAGTGGCTATTATGCCTGGTCCGTACAGCAGCAGGAACAATTTCGCGCCACCATGAATGAGCAAGCGCAAAGCAGAGTGGATAGCGTGTTGCTAAAAGCCATACTGGGTATCAGCTATTTGCCCGATGAGGCAACTGCGATCTGGCAAGAGCTGCCACTATCGAAACTTAATCCACTAAACTGGGCTAAATTGCTTACCCGCGGCATCGGCGATGATCATATTTTCCTTAACGAATCCATGGCAAAGGGCAGCAGCCTGCTCGATTTCGATACCCTATATCAGTACGACTACGACGATCACTTGTTTCAGGAATGCGCTAACAAACAGCAATTTGCTGATTATCAGTCTCGTGATTACTATGCGCTGCGGTTTTCTCTCTGGGCGAGGCTGATTATTGATGGTCAGTTCTATTACGCCACCTTGTACTCATTAGCCAGTTACTTAACCGAAAAATTGGATGATAAGGGTGATGATCTGATTCAGGCTCTGATCCCGCACCAGTATGTCGATGGCAAGCAGCACGGCAAGTCAGAAAAAGGCGGTTTTCTGTGGGACATCGAAGTCAGAGCCAATGGCCTGGAAAAGCAACTGGATGAATTAAAACACCGCTGGCACCACTATGTGCAGCAGCGTTGGCTTGAGCTGAGCCAGGCGCAGTGCCAGGGCGTACCTGCTGTGTATTTCCGCGATGAAGTTAGCAAAGAGGAAAAACACAGAGATTTTATTTTCAATAACGCACAAGCCTTGCAACAAGTTCGCTGGCAACACTTTCTGACCGACTGCAAAGCGCTATCAGGCGATAGCAGCAATATTACGCAACTGGAAGCGCAAGAGTTGGCAAAAGCCACGCAATGGTTACAGCAAACCCATCAGGACATCATCAACAACTTTGACCCCAAAGTGGTAAAACTAAGAAAGAAATACAAAGTAGTCATGGCACCAGAGGCGCTGGATGACCTGTTAAAGGCAGGTGAAGGAGATGATGATGACGAGGATGGCAAGGAATAACTGCAATGACGGAAATACCAGCCAATAGCTATTTTGGTTACTGGGGCAAAGCGAAGAAAGACTCAGAGCAAGCCGGGCTGGATTATCATTTACTGGTTTACCATAGTTTAGATGTGGCGGCGGTGGCAGCCTATTGGTGGGATCACAGCCCAGCCCTAAGACACCTGTTTTGTCACAACCTGCATTTGGACGAAGCCAAAGTCAGAGCCTGGGTACTGTTTTTTATTGCACTGCATGATCTGGGGAAATTTGATATCCGTTTTCAGTGCAAGGTGCTGCAAGTGTGGCTGACATTGAATCCAGACGATCAACAGGCCAGATTGCCGACCAGTTTTGATTGTAAGGAGTATGATCACGGTTTAGCCGGGCTATACTGGTTTGACAGCGATTATCAGGCTGATGCTGCTGATGACTTTTTTGCACTGACACCTACTCACCCGTTTGAAGGCTGGCTTTCCTGGATGGAAGCAGTCTGTGGTCATCATGGCACTGTTATTCAGGCCAGTAAACTGGATGCCTGCCACTACAGATTACCTCCGGAACTGAAAGCTTTCTCTGAGCGTGATAAAGCCGCCCGTAATGCCTGGATAGCGGAACTGGAGGCGCTTTTTCTAAAACCCGCAGGTTTAGCAGTACAAAGTGAACCACCAGAGTGTTCAGTACTTTTGGCTGGCTTTTGTTCGGTTTCTGACTGGCTGGGATCATGGTTATCTGATGATACTTTTAACTACAATTCTACAGCTATAGATGATAGCGTCGGATTATTAGCTTACTTTGAGCAGCGTTACCAGAATGATGCTGCCAAAGTTATCTCTCGTAGTGGTTTAATTGGTAAGGTGAAAACTGCTGCAAATGTGCAGGCACTGTTGGAGACTGGCTACCAGCCAAGACAACTGCAGGTATTGGTAGATTCTTTACCATTAACTTCTGGTTTAACTATTGTCGAAGCACCCACAGGTTCAGGTAAAACAGAAACTGCACTGGCATATGCCTGGAAGTTAGTGGAGCAAAATTTGGCAGACAGTATTATTTTCGCTTTACCAACGCAGGCTACTGCTAATGCAATGCTGCAACGTATTGAAGCATTGGCACCTAAGCTTTTTGATAACCCAAATCTGATTTTGGCACATGCAAACTCTCGTTTTAATCATGCTTTCTCAGACATTAAAGAGCGAGGAGGAAATGGGCAAGGTGAGAATGCATTAAGTCAGTGTGTTAAATGGCTTAGTCAGAGTAAAAAGCGGGTATTCCTTGGTCAGATAGGTATTTGTACCATTGATCAGGTATTGGTTTCCGTATTGCCGCTACGTCACCGTTTTGTGCGTGGTTTTGGGGCTGGGCGTAGTGTACTTATTGTCGATGAAGTACACGCTTATGATCAGTATATGTATGGGTTGCTGGAGGCAGTATTACAAGATCAGGCAAAGGCTGGCAGCCCCGCTATTTTGTTATCTGCAACTTTACCAGAGCAGCAAAAAAAGCAATTACTGGCCAGTTATTCACCGGCTTTACCTATTGGTTTAACTTCTGCCGAGCATGCGCCTTACCCACAAGTGTCTTGGATTTTGGGTTCAAATTTAAAGCAATTTGATCTGACGGCCTATCCAGACCAAAAACCGCCACAATTTCAACTTTATCTGGAACCTCGCTATAGCAAAGATGCTGCACCAGATGATGAGTTGCTGGTTCAGCTGTTGTCTGCTGCAAAACAGGGCGCTCAGGTGTGCTTGATCTGCAATATTGTGGATATTGCACAGCAGGCTTATCAGACATTGAAACGTCTGGATCAGGAAGCTGAGATTCAACTTTTTCATGCGAGGTTTTCATTACTGGACCGTCAGACAAAAGAAAACCTGGCTCTGGATTGTTTCGGCAAAGAGGGAGATCGCAGTCGTGGGCGTATTCTGGTAGCCACCCAGGTAGTTGAGCAATCTCTTGATGTTGATTTTGACTGGGTTGTTACCCAGATTTGCCCGGTAGATCTTTTGTTTCAACGTTTGGGGCGGTTACACCGGCATCAA
>CAZEGA010000021.1:1293-14309 GCA_964511675.1 uncultured Rheinheimera sp. | reverse complement strand
GAACATCCCTGCCTGTCGGTTACGTAATCCCTAAAGCCACAGTATTATTACCTGATGCAGCAGGTTACGGCATTATTGGCAAAATCTATAGCCATACCCGTGTTATGTGGCGCACTCAACAAGCTATTGAAACACTTGGAACTCAGCCACTGGTATTCCCTGATGCATACAGACACTGGATAGAACCTATCTACAGCGATGATGTAGCTGAGCTTGAACCTGGTTGGGTTACACAGGGGATGCAGTTGTTCGAAGACAACGATTTTACTAAAAGAATCAAGGCCCGGCAGATGCGGCAATGGGCAGAAAATATCAGCCTGTATGATAATGAAGTAAATGAACGCGCTGTTACCCGTGATGGTGCTATGAGTATTCCGCTGGTGCTTTATGTGCAAACAAAGGCTGGTAAGCAATTACTGGATGGCCAGATTTTTGAGTCACTTACCGAATATCAGCGACAGGAAGCTTTAGCACTGAATCAGGTAAACGTTCCTGATAGCTGGAAAGGTAAAATTAAAGTGTTGCCTGATGAATATGGGCGCTATTGGCTGTCTGGCCAGCATCAGCAAGATGGAGTGCGAATGCAATCAGGTAAACATTATTTGCACTATACCAGGGAGAAAGGCATGGAGATACAAAATGAATCTGCTAACTGATCATTGGATACCTGTTCGTCCGTTAAATGGCGGTGCCCCTCAAGCTATCACGCTGGAGCAACTGCTATGCAGCAATGAGCAGTGGTTACTTAGCCTGCCACGCGATGATATGGAGCTTGCAGCGTTACAGTTGCTGATCTGTTTGGTGCAGGTTAGTTGGATACCAGAAGATGAGAAGATGCTGCATGGTTATGTAACTAAACCGCTGACCATAGACGCTTTTAAGCAGGGTATCGCCAAATGGCGTGATACTTTTTGTCTGGATCACCCTGAACATCCGTTTATGCAGGTTAAAGGCGTCGATGCCAAAGAGCCTACGGGTATGGATAAGCTATTAGCAGGCTTAACAGGCGCTACCAACTGTACGTTTATCAATGAACCGGGGCAAGGAGAAGCGCTATGTGGTGGCTGCACTGCAATAGCACTGTTTAATCAGGCCAATAACGCACCGAGTTTTGGTGGTGGTTTCAAAAGTGGTTTGCGTGGTGGCTCACCAGTAACAACCCTGGTGCAGGCGGTAGATACACGTATTGCTGATTTACGCACAACAATTTGGTTGAACGTGTTAATAGCTTCAAGCCTTGAGGCATTGGTGGGAAGCGACTTGCAATTATCGCAACCGCCAACTTGGCAGCAACCCATAGCTGCTAATGCGGCTATAGCGGCGGCAAATATTGGTTTAGTGCGGGGATTGTTTTGGCAACCTGATCATATTGAACTGTGTTCACCCGTTGATGCTGGTCAATGCACAGGCTGTGGCTTGCATGCAGAAAAACGATACTCCGGCTTTTTTAAAGCTAAGTTTAATTTTACCGTCAATGGTACTTGGCCTCATCCGCATTCCCCGCGCTTATTTCAGGTAAAAAAAGGTGAAACGCAGGAGAAGTTCCTTGCCTTTACTACTACAGCGCCTTCGTGGACGCAAATCAGTCGGGTTTTAGTGAAGTTACAGCCCGAAAAAGGTGATGCACAGCAACCGGCTGCAGTGGTTGCACAGTCAAAAGAATTAAAAATGCTCCGAAATACCAAAATGCACTTTATTATAGGTGGATACCGCAATAATCAAGCATCTATTTTAGAGCGTCGCCACGATGTAATGGCTATAAATCAGGGTTGGCAGAATTCCCCCGAAATTATCGAAGCTGTAGTACAAATTGGCCTTAACTATAAAACTGCGTTAAGAAAAGCGCTTTATACCTTTGTTGAGGGTATTAAAACGTCTGAAATAAAAGGTGCCGGTGTTACTGTGCATGAAGTGGCTGAGCGGCATTATTACCGGCAGAGTGAATTACTTATCCCTGACTTACTGGCGACGCTTAACTTTGCAGAGCCAATATCGCAATTGGATGCACTACGTAGTCAATTGCAGCAGCTATGTACAGAGCTGTTCGAGCAGGTGACTGCACCTTATCAACACCACCCTAAACTTGTACGGACACTTGCAGTTGCAAGACGTACCTTACACAAAAACCTTTCTGAGTTAACACAACCGCAAGGAGGCCAGAATGCCGCTTGATGCATTAGCGCTCTACCACGCCTGGAATGTACTGGATAATGCTGCCAGTGCTCAGCTAAGACGTGTTTCAGAGCCAGATGAGTTAAAAGATATTCCTGCGTTTTACCGCTTGGTTCAACCTTTTGGTTGGCCAGAAAACCAGCACGCATTGCTGCGGCAGGTATTTTGTTTAAGTGCAGGCAAAAACATTATTCAACACACGGATAAATCTGAAAAGAACCCAAAGGGTATTAGTTTGGGTAAAGCGTTAGCCGATAGTGGCAAAATTAACGAACGGCGCGTTTATCAGCTATTACGTGCAGAATGGCCGAACGACATGGTGCAGTTACGCCGTTTGTTATCCCACGCTGAACCTAAATTGTACTGGCCATTGTTGGCTGAGCAACTGACATGGTGGGGTAAGCGCTCCCGTCGTCAGTTGTTAGAGGATTTTGTACTGGCCTTGCCATCAAAGAAAAACACATAAGGATATTTGATTATGAGCAACTTTATTAATTTTCATGTGCTTATCTCTCACAGCCCGGCTTGTTTAAATCGGGACGATATGAATATGCAAAAGGATGCGGTATTTGGTGGTAAACGCCGGGTGCGTATTTCCAGCCAGAGCTTGAAACGGGCATTTCGCAAAAGCGATTATTATGCGTTGCATTTTGGAGAATCCAGTATTCGTACACGCCAGTTATCTTTGCTTGCGGATGAATTGGGTGCAAGACTTGAAATCTCAGGTGATGAAGAAAAGGCCTGGATAAATAAAACGATTCAGGTTTTTGTGAGTCAGGCAGCAAACTCTGTGGATGAAGAGGATGCAGATGTAGTTGATGATCCTGAGGATTCGCATGCTCCGAATAAAAAAATTGCAGTCGCGCCCTGGTCGGTCAGTGAATTTAAAGTCATGCTTGGCCTTGTTAAAGAAATTTACAGCGCACCGTTGTCAGATAAGGAAACGGAACAGCTTCAAAAGTTGATTTCAAAAGAGCAGAGCCGGAAACCTACCAAGAAAAAACCAAGAAAAACTGACGAAGAAATAAAAGATGAGTTTTTAATAAAGAAGATTAGTTCGGCTATAAAAGAGGACTCATCGGCTTTGATTAAGGCATGTGGGAAAACCGCTGATATTGCCCTTTCAGGCAGAATGGCAACCTCAGGGTTGATGAGCACGATAGATGGTGCGATGTCTATTGCTCATGCTATTACCACACATACAGTCGATTCCGATATTGATTGGTTCACAGCAGTTGATGATCTCCAACCACTTGGCTCTGGACACTTAGATACGCAAGAATTCTCGGCGGGTGTGTTTTATCGCTATGCCAGTTTAAATCTTATGCAGTTGCAGGAAAATTTAGGCGGTGTTGACCGCAGTAAGGCGCTGGAAGTCGCGGCACATCTGGCTCACCTGTTAGCTACTGAAACACCTAATGCCAAGCAGCGCACTTTTGCTGCATTTAACCCGGCAGATTTAGTGATGGTAAATTTTTCAGATGTACCCGTATCGCTGGCAAATGCTTTTGAAGCACCAGTAAAAGCAAAACAAGAAGGCTACCTGAAACCATCAATTGAAGCATTTGCTACTTATTGGGCGCGCGTAGCAAAAGGGTATGGTTTAGCGGGTGCTGCAGCACAATTTTCCTTAGTTGACAATGCAACTCCAGAAGGAGTGCAAGCCAAGACATCATTGAATGAGTTAAAAAGCTGGATTAAAAATAATGGCGAGGGCTGATAAAAATGAAGCCTTATCTGATATTGCGTTTATCCGGACCGATGCAGGCCTGGGGCCAACCGACTTTTGAAGGTACGCGGCCAACGGCAAGCTTCCCAACCCGCAGTGGTTTACTGGGGTTAATCGGTGCTTGTTTGGGGATACGTCGAAACGATAAAACCGCGCTACAAAATCTTGCTGACAGTGTGCGTTTTGCAGTGCGGTGCGACAGCCATACGGTTGATGGCCGTGAAATACCTGTAGCTAAGCTGACCGACTATCACACAGTACAAAATGCACGGGAAGATTATCGCGGTTTAAAAAGCCACGATACCATTCAAACCTGGCGGGAATACCTGTGTGATGCTCATTTCACGATTGCGGTTTGGTGCACAGAAAATAGTATTTATGTATTGCCGGATTTAATCACCGCCGTGCAAAAGCCTTATTTTACACCTTATCTGGGGCGGCGAAGCTGCCCCCTTACTAGTCCGTTGTATATGGCAAACTGTGAAGCTGCCGATCCCGGGCAAGCGTTAGCTCAGTTTGAAGGTCGGGGTGTTATTTATAGTGAAGAAGCTATCAGTAGCGATAACCGACGCTATCGGGTCCGCGATGAGCCGATTGTAGCGCTACCACGCCAATTTGCAGCCAGAGATTGGTTTGTGATTCAGGGAGGTGCATGATGTTTCTGAGTAAAGTATGGATTGGCTGGCAGTGGGCTAAAGATCCCTATCAGCTACACCGGGCGCTATGGCAGCTTTTTCCTGACCGGCCAACTGACGGACGGGACTTTTTGTTCCGGGTAGAAGAATTACAACGAGGTAAGGGAGCTATAGCGTTGCTCTTATCTGCCGAACAGCCTAAAACGGCTCCAGTAGCTGAGGTGATGGCCAGTAAGCCGATGCCGGAAAGTATTTCAGCAGGGGTAAGGTTACGTTTTCGGTTACGTGCCAATCCGGTAAAGACCATCAAAGATGGTAAACGGCTTGATAAAAAAGGTGAGCCAAGAAGTATCCGGGTGCCGTTAATTCATGAAGAAGAGCAACTAAAATGGTTGCAGAGGAAATTCGCTGGCATTGCGGAGCTTGAAACAGCAAGAGTATGGCAAGAGCCTGCTTTATTTTTCCGGAAGCAAGATATGAGCGGCAAAATTCAACCTGTCTGTTTTGAAGGGGTATTAACGGTGCTGGATAACGAAGCCTTATTTGCGATGCTTAGGCAAGGCATTGGTCCGGCTAAAGCAATGGGATGTGGCCTGCTATCTTTGGCTGCGGCCTGATGTTACTGCGCCGGGTATAAAAAAACCTAAATCATGGAGGATAACCAATGGCAGCAAAACTGGAAGTACTTGACCAACAAATTGCGACTGAGACCAGGGAGGGGATCGAGTATATCTGTATTACTGATATTGCCCGATACAAGAACCCGGAACACACAGATGATTTAATCCGTAACTGGTTGCGTAACCGCAATACTATTGAGTTTCTGGGGATTTGGGAGCAATTGAATAACCCAGATTTTAAACCCGTCGAATTCGACGGGTTTAGAAAGCAAGCTGGATTAAACAGCTTTACACTGACACCTAAGCAATGGATTGAACACACTGGTGCTATCGGGCTTATCTCCAAAGCAGGTCGTTATGGTGGCACCTATGCGCAAAAGGATATCGCATTTGAATTTGCCAGTTGGATCTCGGTTGAGTTTAAGCTGTATCTGATCAAAGAGTTTCAGCGCTTAAAAGAGCAGGAGTTTCAGCAGCTTGGTTGGGATATCCGGCGCAATCTGGCAAAAGTAAATTACCTTATCCATACCGATGCCATTAAGCAAAACCTGATCCCAGATACCTTAACACCCGCGCAAATCAGCCATATATACGCCGATGAAGCTGACTTGCTGAATATGGCCTTGTTTGGCGTTACTGCCAGACAGTGGCGTGAGCAAAACCCAGGCCTGAAAGGCAATATGCGTGATCATGCCAATGTGCATCAGTTGGTGTGTCTGGCTAACCTGGAAACCATGAACGCTTATCTGATCCAGCAAGGCGTTGTTGCCACAGAGCGCTTGCAGCAACTTAATACGCTGGCCATTTCGCAAATGACTATTTTAACCAGACAACCGTCGGCGTTTGCAGCTATATCAGAAAAAGGTAGTAGCTAGTTATGGCCTTTATTCCACTTAAACCCATTCCGTTAAAAGAACGGAATTCCATGATTTTTATCGGTATGGGGCGTATTGACGTAAAAGACGGTGCCTTTGTAGTGATAGATGAAGTGAACGGCGAACGCATGCATATTCCGGTTGGGTCTATCGCCTGCCTGATGTTAGAGCCTGGCACCCGTATTTCACATGCAGCGATGAAGCTGGCCGCAGAAGTAGGCACTTTAATTACTTGGGTTGGTGTCGGTGGTGTGCGCTTTTACTCGGCTGGCCAGCCGGGTGGTGCTCGTTCTGACAAACTGCTGTATCAGGCAAAGCTGGCACTGGATGAACAACTTCGGTTAAAAGTGGTACGCAAGATGTTTGAACTACGTTTTGGTGAAGAAGCGCCACAACGTCGTAGCGTCGATCAGTTACGTGGCATTGAAGGTGCCAGGGTGCGTCAAACCTATCAGTTGATAGCCAAACAATATGGTGTGCGCTGGAATGGCCGTAAATACGATCCTAAAGACTGGGCTGCAGGCGATATTGCGAATCAGTGTATCAGTGCAGCTACAGCTTGCCTGTATGGGATAACTGAAGCTGCAATTCTTGCCGCGGGTTATGCCCCTGCTATCGGCTTTTTGCATACGGGTAAACCATTAAGTTTTGTTTACGATATTGCTGATATTATTAAATTCGACAGTGTTATCCCGCTGGCCTTTCGGATTGCAGCAAAAAGCCCGGCTGCGCCGGAAAAAGAAATTCGTCTTGCGTGTCGGGATCTGTTCCGTACCGATAAAACCTTAAAACGTCTTATTCCGTTAATTGAAGAAATCCTGGCCGCAGGTGAGATTACACCACCTGAGCCTTACCCTGACGCTCAGCCGCCAGCACTACCAGAACCACCTTCTATTGGTGATGCCGGGCACCGGTGCAGCTAAATGAGTATGTGCATGATTGTCACCGAAGCCGTACCGCTCAGATTACGCGGGCGATTAGCCGTATGGTTGCTGGAAGTCCGGGCTGGGGTATATGTCGGAAATGTGGGGCATCGGGTAAGGGAAATGCTCTGGCAGCAGGTTGAAGCTATGGCAGAAGATGGCAATGTGGTGATGGCTTGGGCAACCAATACAGAGTCTGGTTTTGACTTTATTACCTATGGCCAAAACCGCAGACAACCTGTTGATTTTGATGGGCTAAGGCTGGTGACGTTTCTTCCTGAATCAGATAAAAGTCGATGATATTTTAGCTCTTTAAAAAGTAGGAAAATTTGGTAGAAAAAAGCAGCCTCTTTTTTCTATTGCAAATTAGTTATATACTTTTAGTCTGTTCCCCGTACCTGCGGGGATAAACCGTCACGCGCAGAGGTGCTACCGGAACAGATGGTCTGTTCCCCGTACCTGCGGGGATAAACCGCTCGATGTACCCAACCCAATTAATTGAAATACCTGTTCCCCGTACCTGCGGGGATAAACCGGTTATATCACTTGCGTTTTTTACAACGGAGCCCTGTTCCCCGTACCTGCGGGGATAAACCGCTACCGGCTTTAAAGACGACTTTTTAGCAGCTCTGTTCCCCGTACCTGCGGGGATAAACCGTCCAGATTAAACTGCTGCAGGGCATCAATAGTCTGTTCCCCGTACCTGCGGGGATAAACCGGCGTTGAGCCGTGGTGCATATCATGCCAGAAGCTGTTCCCCGTACCTGCGGGGATAAACCGTTAGCCAATCATCAGTTGACTATGCTGTATTTCTGTTCCCCGTACCTGCGGGGATAAACCGCTCAGATGTAACAGCTGTTGACGCTGCAAAAACTGTTCCCCGTACCTGCGGGGATAAACCGTGACGGCACTGTCAATACGCCATTCGGAATGGCTGTTCCCCGTACCTGCGGGGATAAACCGCATTGTAGAGGTCATCCAACATAGTAAACTCACTGTTCCCCGTACCTGCGGGGATAAACCGTTAGCATCACACCTGATTTAATCTGCTCTGAGCTGTTCCCCGTACCTGCGGGGATAAACCGTATGGTCTTACCCACACCTGTAGGTAAAACACCTGTTCCCCGTACCTGCGGGGATAAACCGTAATACGGCGCTCGGTTAACTTGTCTGAAATTCTGTTCCCCGTACCTGCGGGGATAAACCGCTATCAGATGAGCAGGCTGATTTATTGCGGCACTGTTCCCCGTACCTGCGGGGATAAACCGCTTCCTTCTGCTGTAGCGACAAATGACAATCTCTGTTCCCCGTACCTGCGGGGATAAACCGGCTTAGGGCGCATTAAGCGCCCCTTTGTTTATCTGTTCCCCGTACCTGCGGGGATAAACCGCCACTCCATTATTTTTTAACCGCCAGGCTGAGCTGTTCCCCGTACCTGCGGGGATAAACCGTTTGACAGCGAGCATAAATCTAAAGAATTATTCTGTTCCCCGTACCTGCGGGGATAAACCGACTTGCTGATTTATCAGCAAGAGTTAGCCAATCTGTTCCCCGTACCTGCGGGGATAAACCGTGAGGCCTCTATATGGGTTCGACTCCCGCCAGCTGTTCCCCGTACCTGCGGGGATAAACCGTCACTGGCTCAAATATGGCTGAGCAGATGCGGCTGTTCCCCGTACCTGCGGGGATAAACCGGTCGCGCATCAATCCAAAAAAGTGGATAGTAACTGTTCCCCGTACCTGCGGGGATAAACCGTTAACCGCGACGAGTGCATACACTACGCCAAACTGTTCCCCGTACCTGCGGGGATAAACCGTTAAAAGCTTATGAGCTGCAGCACTTGAAACACTGTTCCCCGTACCTGCGGGGATAAACCGCTGCATTGCATAGTTAGCCTCAGCACCCCAATCTGTTCCCCGTACCTGCGGGGATAAACCGTCACTAAGATAATGCAGATTAACCGGGCTTTGCTGTTCCCCGTACCTGCGGGGATAAACCGCTAAAATTTAAATTAAAACTTGCAATACTTAGCTGTTCCCCGTACCTGCGGGGATAAACCGCAGGCGCACCATTGCGTTACTACCTTACTCAACTGTTCCCCGTACCTGCGGGGATAAACCGCGCCGCGCAATGCAATCACTGCTTGATGCCTACTGTTCCCCGTACCTGCGGGGATAAACCGTAGCTGACGCTGGTGAGCTGAATACAAAAAAACTGTTCCCCGTACCTGCGGGGATAAACCGTAGCTACTGGCTAACGGATAAATCATGGCAGGCTGTTCCCCGTACCTGCGGGGATAAACCGCAGCCCAATAAAACAGACCTGATTATCTACATCTGTTCCCCGTACCTGCGGGGATAAACCGCTTACGCAAACGACCGTATGGCACCGAGTGCACTGTTCCCCGTACCTGCGGGGATAAACCGACTTACAAGTCTGAATCGGATAAACGGCAAGTCTGTTCCCCGTACCTGCGGGGATAAACCGGCCGTAAGATTTTCCAAAAAATCCGTCACTCTCTGTTCCCCGTACCTGCGGGGATAAACCGCTCAGTTGTTAACGCCGCCCAGCCTTGTTGCTCTGTTCCCCGTACCTGCGGGGATAAACCGTTTGAACATCAGATTTCTTTGCGGCAGCTAAACTGTTCCCCGTACCTGCGGGGATAAACCGACCTGTTAACGGTCGGCCTGTCGCGCTCCCAGCTGTTCCCCGTACCTGCGGGGATAAACCGGTCTATTTAGGCATCGTCAATTGCGGCTTTAACTGTTCCCCGTACCTGCGGGGATAAACCGTCGTGTATTGAAATGGCTATTAATAATGCCACCTGTTCCCCGTACCTGCGGGGATAAACCGCCTGCGCTAACAGTGTAATAGGTAAGAACTGCCTGTTCCCCGTACCTGCGGGGATAAACCGGAAACAGGTAAATTCAGTGATTCTGTTGGTGCCTGTTCCCCGTACCTGCGGGGATAAACCGCGCCGGCCTGTCTCTTGCCCAGCTAATGCAATCTGTTCCCCGTACCTGCGGGGATAAACCGGATTCGCCATGTCCGAAGCTGTTGTCGGTGATCTGTTCCCCGTACCTGCGGGGATAAACCGTTTTAAGTATTATTTTGTCAGTATTTGCTATTCTGTTCCCCGTACCTGCGGGGATAAACCGGCACTGGCTGCGGCGCGCGAAGAAGTAACAAGCTGTTCCCCGTACCTGCGGGGATAAACCGCGGCCATCCCAGGGCTGGGTTTCATCGTACAGCTGTTCCCCGTACCTGCGGGGATAAACCGCCTTAACTAAATTAACTGAGCTGGGTATCCAACTGTTCCCCGTATCTGCGGGGATAAACCGGCTGGGCGGATACTTATAGATGAACTGTGGGTCTGTTCCCCGTATCTGCGGGGATAAACCGCCAGAAAAGCCTTGATGAATTTACCAGCTCAGCCTGTTCCCCGTATCTGCGGGGATAAACCGTCAAAACCCTCAGTTTTTGCATCGGCCTCAGTCTGTTCCCCGTATCTGCGGGGATAAACCGCGAGTTGTTGCGCCGGGGAGTTTCTTATTCATCTGTTCCCCGTATCTGCGGGGATAAACCGGACTGCTGCGTATTGCTGCTGCTGGTAGATTGCTGTTCCCCGTATCTGCGGAGATAAACCGCCGGTAAAGATCGGCGTTTCGTGGTGCATTCGACTAAATCGTTCACCACCGTGCAGGTGGTTTAGAAACCGAACTGCCAAAGCAGCGTTAACGTACTGAGGTTCACCACCGTGCAGGTGGTTTAGAAAACTAAGGCATAGATGCACAAAACAATAAGGGTGTTCACCACCGTGCAGGTGGTTTAGAAAGACGGCAATTTACGCAATATCACCGAGGTACTGTTCACCACCGCACAGGCGGCTTATAAATCTTAAGGGCAACCGAATGCGTTCACTGCCAAATAGGCCGATGTGGTGGCATTTTAACCCCGTCGAATTCGACGGGATTGTTTTTGGCTTGTGCCCGTTTTCTGATATCTATATTTTCGTCAGTATTATTACCACATCGAACACACCAGATGTGCTTTACTTCGTGCTGATTAGGTGGCAGATAAATTACCGTTCAGGCTTTTACTGCGTTAGGCTGATATACAGTGTGAACTAAATAAAGCCGCTGACGGAAAAGTACATGTTTTTAAAATACTTCTTTATATTGGCGTTATTGGTCACACCTGCGCTTGCCGCCCCCCAATTCAGCCAGTCTGAATGCCAGCAGCTGAACAGCGAACGGTTGCAGATCCGCAAGCAGCTGCGCCAGCCTTATACTGCTGAACGGGGTAAACAGCTACAGGCGCGGGAAAAAGAGCTCAACCGGTTGTTAAACCGGCATTGTAAAAAACCGCTACCAGATCCGCCTCAGCCCTGAGGGTTAACCAGGCCTTTTGCTGCCATCAGCTGGGCAATTTCCGGCAGGCTGGCCGGGTCGTCTATGGTGGAGGGTATGCTGTACTCACTGCCATCGGCTATCTGACGCAGTAATTTACGCAGAATTTTACCGGAGCGGGTTTTTGGCAGGCGTTTGACGATAATGGCTTGTTTAAAGCAGGCCAGGGCGCCGATTTCCTGCCGTACCATGGCTACCAGTTCGGCTTCGAGTATGGTTTCGTCAATATCCACACCGTTTTTAATCAGCAGCAGGGCCAGTGGTTGCTGGCCTTTTATCGGCTCGGGAATACCAATAACACAGCATTCGGCAATGGCCGGGTGGCTGGCGACAATTTGCTCCATTTCACCGGTAGATAAACGGTGTCCGGCCACGTTGATGACATCATCAGTGCGGCCCATTACGAACAGATAGCCGTCTTCGTCTATGTAGCCGCCGTCCCCACTGGCGTCATAGCCGGGGAAGGTATCGAGGTAACCGGCAACAAAACGCTCATCATTGCCCCAGATCGTGGTTAAGCAGCCCGGCGGCAGCGGCAGCTGAATGGCAATATAGCCCTGCTCATTGGCGCGCGCTGTTTTGCCGCTGTCATCGAGTATCTGCACATTAAAGCCCGGTACTGGCACGGTAGCTGAGCCGGGTTTGGCCGGCATCAACTCAAGCCCGGCCGGGTTGGCGGCGATAGGCCAGCCGGTTTCGGTTTGCCACCAGTGGTCGATAACCGGTTTATGCAGTTTTTCCACCACCCACTCGTAAGTAGCCGGATCTAAACGCTCGCCCGCCATAAAGATGGTGCGCAGCGCGGATAAATCGTATTGCTGCAGCGCCGCTTCTGGGTCTTCCTTACGGATAGCCCGAAACGCTGTTGGGGCGGCAAACAGGATATTCACTTTGTATTCGGCACAAACGCGCCAGAACGCGCCGGCGTCGGGGGTAAATACCGGTTTGCCTTCGTACAGCACTGTAGTGCAGCCGGCAAGCAGCGGGGCATAGACAATATACGAGTGGCCTACCACCCAACCCACGTCTGATGCGGCCCAGAACACATCACCTGCTCGGGCGTTATACACTGTTTGCATGCTGTAATTCAGCGCCACCGCATGGCCGCCATTGTCGCGCACTACGCCTTTGGGCTTGCCGGTGGTGCCGGAGGTGTACAGCACATATAACGGATCAGTAGCCTTTACCGGCACACAAGCTGCGCTTTCGGCTTTGGCCATCGCCTGCTGCCAGTCCAGATCCCGTTCCGGCTGCATAGCGGCCAGCAGTTGTGGCCGCTGATATATCACGCAGTGCTCCGGCTTATGCCCGGCTTTAGTAATGGCATCATCCAGCAGGGGTTTGTAGGCAATCAGTTTGCTGATTTCAATACCGCAGGACGCGCTTACCACCACTTTGGGTTGGGCATCATCAATCCGCATGGCCAGCTCATGCGCCGAGAAACCACCAAATACCACCGAGTGCACTGCACCTAAGCGCGCCACGGCCAGCATGGCAATGGCCGCCTGCGGGATCATCGGCATATAAATAACTACACGGTCGCCTTTAACGACGCCCAGCGCTTTTAGCACACCGGCAAATTGTGCTACGGCATCGCGCAGCTCGCGGTAGCTAAAATGCTGTTTAGTGCCCGTTACCGGCGAATCATAAAT
>CAZEGA010000021.1:0-1283 GCA_964511675.1 uncultured Rheinheimera sp. | reverse complement strand
CATAAATCAGCGCACTTTGTTCGCCGCGACCCTGTTCTATATGGTGGTCCAGCGCCAGGTAGGCCGTGTTCAGTACGCCATCACCAAACCATTGATAATGATGCTGATCCTGCTGTTGCAGTATCTGATGTGGTGCTTTGTACCAGCTCAGTTTGGCAGCCTGCTGCTGCCAGAAGATTTCAGGCGTGCTGACCGCGTGCTGATACTCGTTACGATAGGGGCTGTTAAAGGTAGTGGCCATGTGTGCGTCCTCGCGTTGAAAAGTAATCACGGCAGTAGCCTTACTGTAGCTAAAATTTGCGCGCGGCGAACTTAGACTTAAGGTGCATAGACTTTAGGCGTATACCCGTTCTGCCTGGCGTTGCAGCGGTGTTGGCCGTTAAACTTGTGTCAAGACGGTGCTTGTGGTCTGATCCGGTTTATACAACAGCAGGCAATAGTGGCAGCATGGCAATTCAGATTTCAAACAGCGTGATCCTGGCCGATAACGAACTGGAATGGCAGTTTATCCGCTCCAGTGGCGCCGGGGGCCAGCATGTAAATAAGGTATCGACTGCCGCCCAGCTGATTTTTGATATTAACGCCTCCAGCCTGCCACAGTTTTATAAGGATAAGCTGCTGGCAAAGGCCGACCACCGTATTACGCAAAGTGGTAAGGTGATTATTAAATGCCAGCAAAGCCGCAGCCAGGAAATGAACCGTGAACAGGCACTGGCGCAGTTTATTGAACTGGTGCAGTCGGTGGCGCGGGTGGCGAAAAAACGGATTGCCACCAAAGCCACCTATGGCAGCCAGCAACGGCGGCTGGACAGTAAAAAGCAGCGCGGTGCCACTAAAGCCTTGCGGCAGGGCAAGCCGGTTCTCGCTTAAGTTGGCTGTCATCAGAACTAACCAGTTTTTACAATGCGCGGGCACGCACAGTTTTGCCTTTAATCTTGCCCTGTTGCAGCAGTTGCAGCGCCAGTTTTACTGCGCTGCGTTTGACTGCGACAAAGCTCCAGATATCGTGCAGCTGAATTTTACCCAGCTCAGCATTGTTCAGCTGTTTGCTGGCGGTAAGGGCGCCGACGATATCCCCGGCGCGGAGCTTATGTTTTTTACCGCCATCCAGCTGCAGGGTGGCCATTAACGGCTTGGCTGGTGTTAATTTCGCTGTATCCACAACCGGCAGTTCAGCAGCGTCAATTTTAATACCTAAGCCATCTTCCAGCGGGATAAGTTTACCAGCGTCACTGGCAGTAAACAGGCTTAGTGCTATACCGCTCTGGCCGGCGCGGCCGGTG
>CAZEGA010000020.1:22090-24204 GCA_964511675.1 uncultured Rheinheimera sp. | reverse complement strand
AAGACGGCAACAAAGGCCATCGCCCGGGCGTTAAAGGCGGTTACTTCCCGTTACCACCGGTAGATTCAGGCCACGATATCCGTAGCGCCATGTGTATGGTGCTGGAAGAAATGGGTCAGACGGTTGAAGCGCACCACCATGAAGTGGCAACGGCAGGCCAAAACGAAATAGCAACCCGTTTCAACACGTTAACCAAAAAAGCCGACGAAGTACAACAGCTGAAATACGTTATCCATAACGTAGCGCACCTGTACGGTAAAACGGTTACCTTTATGCCTAAACCACTGGTTGGTGATAACGGTTCCGGTATGCATTGCCACCAGTCGCTGGCCAAAGACGGCGTCAACCTGTTTGCCGGTGACAAATATGCAGGCCTGTCTGAACTGGCACTGTACTATATTGGCGGTGTTATCAAACATGCTAAAGCCATTAACGCCTTTACCAACCCGTCAACCAACTCTTATAAGCGCCTGGTGCCACACTTTGAAGCACCGGTAATGCTGGCTTACTCTGCGCGTAACCGCTCAGCGTCAATCCGTATTCCGCTGGTACCCAGTGCCAAGGCACGCCGTATTGAGTGCCGCTTCCCGGACCCGGCAGCTAACCCGTACCTGGCCTTCACTGCCCAGTTGATGGCAGGCCTGGATGGTATCCAGAACAAGATCCACCCGGGCGATGCGATGGATAAAGACCTGTACGATTTACCGGCTGAAGAAGCGGCGAATATCCCACAGGTTGCTACCTCGCTGGAAGAAGCCCTGAACGAACTGGACAAAAACCGCGCCATCTTTACCAAAGGCGGCGTAATGTCTGATGCGATGATTGATGCCTATATCGACATCAAACGTGCCGAAGCCCGTAAAGTGGCCGTTGCCGTGCATCCGCTGGAATTTGAACTGTACTACAGCGTGTAATGGTTTTAGCCATGTTAAGAAAGCTCACTGCGGTGAGCTTTTTTTTTGTAGAAATATTGCCTAAAGCAGGCTAGAGTAAACCAGTAGATTTACCATAATAATAACAACAGGGTACAGGGCGGTAAATGAATAGAATTTTTTTTATAATCACTATCTTATTGTTTGCTATAGCCCCTTTGCAGGCGCAACAGACAAAAAAGGTCTTTGTTACCCGGGACGCTAACGGCGTGCTGGTGTTTTCTGACAGCCCGCAACCAGGGGCAGAAGAAGTGAACTTAACCAACCGGGCCAATATTATGGCCGCCACCGACCCGACCCTGCCCGCGCCCCGTAAAGCAGAAAAAGAAGCTTTTACTATTGAGATAGTGCAACCGGAAGAACAAGGCACGGTGCGCGACAATACAGGTTCGGTTTATGTCTCCGGAAAAATAAGCCCGCTGTTTGAACGCGGCCTGCGCGTACGCCTGTTGTTAGACGGCAAGCCACAGGGCGAACCCCAGAGCAATGCGGTGTTTATTTTACGTGATGTGCATCGTGGCGAACACAAACTGCAAATGGAACTGTTTGATCAAAACGGCAAGCTTATTGCAGTAAGTCCTGTAACGACCTTCTATTTACATAGAGCATCGGTAATTTCACCAAATTAGTGCAGGCGCTGTGCATTTCAGACCGAACTGAATTACACTGTCAATAACATGCACCAATTTGGTGCAAAGGATGAGACAGTGACCCAACAAGCCATTAGCACAGCGCAGTTAACTGCACAGATCAGCGAGCAACTGACAACAGCCATCATGCTGCTGGACAGTCATTTATGTATCCGCTATTTCAACACCGCCTGCTGTGCCGTACTCGGCCTGGGCGAAAAACGTTTGTCAGAGCAGTGCTTTCCCGAGCTGTTTCAGCATATTGATATCAGTACCGAGCACCTTAACAGCGCCATGGCTGCCAAACAGGGCTTTAGCGTCAGCGATGTACAAACCGTGCTGGCTGACGGCCGCCATTTGCTGCTGGATATCAGTGTCACTATCAGCGAAAACCCGGCCGGCCATTTGCTGCTGGAACTGCGGCAGGTCGATCAGCAACGCAAAATCAGCCTGGAAAACCTGCAGCAACACCAGCATCTGGCAGCACGCGAACTCATTCGTGGTCTGGCGCATGAAATTAAAAACCCGCTTGGCGGATTGCGCGGCGCCGCCC
>CAZEGA010000020.1:9989-22080 GCA_964511675.1 uncultured Rheinheimera sp. | reverse complement strand
GCTGGAAGAATCGTTGCCGGAAGAACTCAAAGAGTATACCCAGCTTATTATTACCCAGGCCGACCGGCTGCGTAACCTGGTCGACCGCTTACTGGGCCCTTACCGCCCGGCGCAGCGGGTAAGCAGCAACCTGCACCAGATGATAGAGCAGGTGCGCCAGTTGGCGTTAATGGACAACCCTGCCGCTGTCAGTTTCAGCCGCGACTACGACCCCAGTATTCCGGATTTTGCTTTCGACCCGGAATTACTGGAGCAGGCCCTGCTGAATATTGTCCGCAATGCCCAGCAGGCACTGGAGCACACCACGGCACCGGCCATCTGCCTGCAAAGCCGGGTGCTGTATCAGCATACCCTGCACGGTAAACGCTACAAGCTGGTGGCGATGATCCGGGTGACTGATAATGGCCCCGGCATACCGCCTGGCATCCGCGATACCTTATTTTACCCTATGGTTACCGGCAAAGCCGGCGGCACCGGCCTTGGGCTGTCAATAGCACAAACGCTGATCCACCAGCATGGTGGCTGGATAGACTGCGACAGCTGGCCCGGCCATACCGAATTTACCCTTTACCTGCCTGTTGCCGACACTGAGGATTGAACACATGAGTCATACTGTCTGGATTATTGATGACGACAATTCTATCCGCTGGGTGCTGGAAAAAGCCCTTGCCCGGGCGGATATACTATGTGAAAGCTATGCGTCTGCCGACTTGATGCTGCAGCGCCTGGAGTACGATCAACCTGCTGTCGTGGTGTCTGACATCCGTATGCCAGGTACGGACGGCATGGCACTGCTGAGCAAGCTGCAGCAACTGGCACCGGAATTACCGGTGATTATTATGACCGCGCATTCAGATCTGGACAGCGCGGTCAATGCGTTTAAACGCGGCGCTTTCGAGTACCTGCCCAAACCCTTTGATGTCAATGACGCTGTCGCCCTGATCAGCCGGGCACTGGAACATGCCAGGGCACGGCGTCCGGCGGCAAAGACCCAGGTACAGCCGCTGTCGCCTGAAATCATTGGTGAAGCACCGGCAATGCAGGAAGTGTTTCGCGCCATTGGCCGCCTGGCCCGCTCCAGTATCAGTGTGTTAATAAATGGCCAGTCCGGCACCGGCAAAGAGCTGGTAGCGCGGGCATTGCATAAACACAGCCCCCGGGCCGAACAGGCATTTATTGCCCTGAATATGGCCGCGATCCCGAAAGATTTAATCGAGTCTGAGCTGTTTGGTCACGAAAAAGGCGCCTTTACCGGCGCCAATAACCTGCGTAAAGGCCGCTTCGAACAGGCCGATGGCGGGACACTGTTTCTTGATGAAATAGGTGATATGCCACTGGATGTGCAAACCCGCCTGCTAAGGGTACTGGCCGATGGCCAGTTTTACCGGGTCGGCGGACATCAGGCCATTGGCGTTGATGTGCGTATCATTGCCGCTACCCACCAGGATCTGGAACAACTGGTGCGGGAGGGCAAATTCCGCGAAGACTTATTCCACCGCCTGAATGTCATTCGCGTCCATCTGCCTATGCTAAAAGAGCGCAAGCAGGACATTGCCAAACTGGCGCAGCATTTTCTGCTGCAGGCAGCGCAGGAGCTGAATGTTGAAGCCAAAACGCTGACCAAGGACGCCGAGCAGTGCCTGACACAATTGGACTGGCCAGGTAACGTGCGCCAGCTGGAGAATACCTGTCGCTGGTTAACCGTGATGGCCAGCGGTAAGCAAATAGTACCGGCTGACTTGCCGCCTGAACTGACAGCGCCACAAAAAACGGTATCGCCCGCCGGCGCAGGCCTGAGCGTTAGCTGGCAGGAATTACTGGCCGGCTGGATCAGCCATAAACTCAGCGCCGGTGAAGAAAATATTCTGGCCGAGGCCGGCCCGGAATTTGAACGCACCGTACTGCAGCAGGCCCTGCAATTTACCCATGGCCATAAGCAGGAAGCTGCCAAACGGCTGGGCTGGGGCCGCAATACGCTGACCCGTAAACTAAAAGAGCTGAACATTGAATAACACCGCTCAGCTGTATAAATACAGTGCAGCCATTTAAAGCTGCACTGTAATTAATACCAGAGCGAGTTTCAGCAGAAACAAACATATAGCAGAAGTATCCATGCCAGCCTCAGCTCTTTTTTAGCTTTTGCTGTCGCATGGTTTTGCGGGACCGGACTTTTTTCTCTGTTTTGCGATTGAATCTGGCCAGTGAAATAAGCACAAGTTTGTCGTATATATCAGAATTAACCGACCGGATCTTGCGCGGAAAAAGCCCGTCGAACTTAATGCCATATTCTACTGCTACGAATTTCGCATCTTTATCATTCAGGATGGTCTTAACCAGATAATTTACAACAGCCTTTGTTGCCCTCGATTCACCTTGTTGCAGGTCTTGTTCAACCAGAAACTCAATATATTTTCGGGTAATAGTGATGACCGAGTGAATACGGGACACCTCTCTGGCTTTTACCTTTTCATTTTCGCCGCGTAAGTATCCGGTCAGGTTCTTGATCCGGCTCATAAGGCAGAGCGGTGGTGATATAACATAATAGAAAGAATCATTATCAATGCTGATTTTGTCGCTGTACTTATGGACATCTTCAGTAGGGATACCATAGGCAGCGCCAAGGAAATCAACAACCTGAGGCTCACCAGCTTCATTCGTCTGAGCCAGAATAACGCGCCCCGTCTGTATGGTTGAATCGTTTATAGATGGGTATATTGCATGGCCATTCCAGCATCTTGCACACTCGCTTACTGCGACCATGCTTCCCATGAAATCCATATCATCTGAGGCAAGGTTATCGTAAGCTTCGCCCGTCAGTTCGTTAATATTAAATGCGTGGATCCAGGCAATAAGTGCCTGGCCACCAATCAGGATAATCTTATCTACAGTTTCTTCAGGAGTCTTACTGATAAGTTCGGTTAACTTTGCCAGGGTGTAATATAAGCTATCTTTCATACAAGAAACCCCTGAATACAGGGGCTTATTGTATAACTATCATAAATACTTATTAATTTCTCAGGCACCTGCCGGACGACCAAAAGAGGATAGGATCATTCGCGGACGGGCTAAACCACTTTCTGATGGCAGGCGCACAAAGTTTGGATTACCCTGCCGGGCCTGGAGCTGCTCAAAACGCTGACAAGCCTTCTCAGCTTCGCGTTCAGCAAAGGGAGCAGAACTATCGACTGGTATATTACTAACCATAATACGTTTTGGCCTTTCAGTCTGGTTAATTGTTTTTCGCTTGGTTTTATTATATGCCATTTTTAGTAATTGACAAATCGTCGATCAGAACCTGATATATCTTTGGGCTTCTTAAAAATAGCAGCTACACCTGTTCAGACATGAACAGGTGTAACTTTAATGCTGAAGGGAGCCGCGCTATCAGACAGTGGTTTTAGCCGGGCGCTGCTTTTTATGCTGCCAATGACGGCGTGGTTCACTGCCATCCTGCAGCCGGCTGCGGCGCTGTTCGGCTTTCTCAGCCAGTTGCTGGCGCTGTTCCGGTGTCAGGATCTGGTACAGCTGGTGCCGCAGTTTCAAGCGTTCCAACTGCTGCTCTGTCCGTTTTGCCTGCTGCTGTTCCAGTTGTTGCCGTACCACCGGTTCGTCAAAGTAATCCGCCTGCAACAATGCCTTAAACTGCTGCCGTTGCTCTGCTGCTGGTTTAGCGGCCTGCCGCTGGGCTGCTTTATGCTGGGCCAGCAACTCTGTAAACTGCTGCCGCTGGGCTTCGCTCAGCTCAACACCTGCCAGCCAATGGTTTTTGCCAGTGCGGGCTTTTTTCACATAAGCACTTTTATCCTTACTATACCCCTGACCACCGTTGGTCGTTTCTGCTGCGACAGCCAGACCAGTAGTGCCCAATACCGCTGCCAACGCTAATACTAAAGATGCTGCTTTCATCGGATGTTCTCCTTTATTAAGACAGCCTAAGCATAAAACACCGATTGCAAAGCAGCGCAAAGGCCGGGTAAAGATTCCGTAAAGCAGTGTTGCCCGGCGCTGACATTAGGTAAACTTCCGGCAAAGAAGGAGACACTATGCCTGCAATTCTGATGATTGATGATGATACCGGTTTATGCGAACTGGTAGAGCAATATCTGGCGCTGGACGGCTACCAGTTCAGCGCGGCCCACGACGGGCGCCAGGGATTAGAGCTGGCGGCCCGTGGCGGTTATCAGCTTATTCTGCTCGATATCATGCTGCCCGGGATGGACGGCCTATCTGTGCTGAAGAGCCTGCGCGCCAGCCAGCATTATTGCCCGGTGCTGATGCTGACGGCCCGCGGCGATGATGTGGACCGTATTGTCGGTCTGGAACTGGGGGCCGACGATTATCTGGCCAAACCGTTTAACCCGCGCGAACTGGTGGCACGCATCAAGGCGATCTTACGCCGGGTTGAACTGACCAAAGCTCCCGCCAGCGAACACAGCATGCTCACGCTGAATGGCCTGGTACTGAACCCGGCCAACCGGCAACTGACCTGCAATGGCGAAGCCGTGGTGCTGACCGCGACAGAATTCCAGTTGCTGGAGCAGTTGATGCGCCGGGCCGGGGAAGTGGTCAGTAAAGACGAGCTAAGCCGTGATGTACTGGGCAAACGGCTGCAAATGTATGATCGCAGCCTGGATATGCATATCAGCAATATCCGCAAAAAGCTGGCACAATACAGCAGCGATGAAAAAATCCAGACCCTGCGTGGCAGCGGCTATCTGTTTCTGCAGGGTGACCTATGAGTTGGTTAGTACGTCTGAACCCATTCCATTATCTGGCTGGCAGGATTTTTCTCTGGTTCTGGCTGGTATTGCTAAGCGCCGTGTTTGCCACACTGGCCTTGTCGCGGGCACTGGTTGAACCAACAGAAATTCGCCGCCTGCCACACAATGTTATTCAGCAGTTACAACAACAATTAGCGCCGTTGGCCGATAGCAAAAACAGTGAGCATTTACTTGCAAGGCTGCAACAAAATAGCCCGGGCCGCTGGCTGGTGGTCGATGCACAAACCCAAAGCGTACTGACCCCCGAGCTATTGCCACGCGATTTTGATCAGCACTGGCTGACAGAATTGTCACAGTTGTCAAAACCACGCTGGCTAAAACATCACCATACCTCGCTGGCCGGCCCTTTTATTCTGCAACTGGGTGATGAAACCCTGGCACTGTACCAAAAAAGACAACGCCCGCCGCAACCCTGGTGGCGCCTGAGCGAAATTCCCCAGCATGTATTAATGTTATTTACCCTGCTGATTTCAGCCGTGGCCAGTTTTGTACTGGCGGTATCCATCTCACGCCCGCTACGCGAATTATTGCAACGTAACCTGCAGTTTGCCGATGGCCAGCTTAACAGCCGGGTTAGCAGCCTTATTAAACGTAAAGATGAGCTGGGGCAACTGGGGCACAGCTTTAACACTATGGCCGAACGTATCAGTGCACTGCTGACCAATCAGCAACGCCTGTTACGCGATATTTCGCACGAGTTGCGCTCACCGCTGGCCAGGGCCCAGCTGGCACTGGGCCTGACTGAGCGTACCCAGACCCTGCAGCAGTTACCCCGTATCGGCCAGGAGCTGGAGCGGCTCGACAGTATGCTCGATGAGCTGTTAACGTACAGCAAGCTTGACGCCGGCCAGTATACATTAAGCAAAACAACGGTTGATTTGAATGCCCTGATTACCGAGCTGACAGAGGTTAACCAGGTGGAAACCGACGCCAGACAACAGCAGTTCACGCTGGAGTCTGCGGCGCATGTGTCAATCGCCGCAGATCAGCGCTTACTGGCACGTGCCATAGAAAATGTACTGCGCAACGCCATCAAGTACAGCCCGCAGGGCGGCGAAATCCGTTGCCAGTTACAACAACAACCCGGCCAGGTGCTGCTGCAAATCTGCGATCAGGGCCCCGGTATTGCCGAGTCGCAGCTGAACGCTGTGTTTGAACCGTTTTATCGCGTCTCAGACAGCCGCGACAGCCAAAGCGGCGGCACCGGCCTTGGCCTTGCCATAGTGGCGCAGATTATCCGCCAGCATGGTGGCAGTGTCAGCGCAGCTAACCGACCGGGCGGCGGGTTTTGTATCAGCCTGAGGTTACCGTTACACTAGCAGGTATCTTTAGTTACACAGGGTTTAGTATTTTGACAACAGCAGCTTACCTGCCTATTCAGCCACTCGGAACCGCAGCTGCCGTCAGCAGCAACTGGCCCGACAAATACCTGCCCCTCTGGCAGCGTATGCAATGTGGTGTGCTGACAACAGCAGATAAACTGCAACTACGGTATTACAGCTACCGTGCGGAGCAGGCAACACAGGCTGTAGTAATAAGCCCTGGCCGGATGGAGCTGGCACTGAAATACGCTGAATTGTGTTTTGAACTGGTACAGGCCGGTTACAGTGTTTATATTCTGGATCATCGCGGCCAGGGCCTGTCCCAGCGTGAGCTGGCGAATCCGCATAAAGGTTATGTCAGCCATTTCAGCAAGTACCAGCAGGATCTGGCCCGGTTTATCGAACATATCGTCGTGCCGGCCGGGCATCAGCAACACATCGCTCTGGGGCATTCTATGGGCTGTGCCATTCTGGCAGGTTACATGCAGCAATATAAGCATCCGTTTAATGCAGCGGTGCTGGCATCGCCTATGCTGGGGATCTACACCGGGCTGGTTCCGTACCGGCTGGCCCGCTTGCTGGCGCGGGCTTACGGTGCTATAAACCGGGTATTCAGCCATGAACCCTGGTATTTTCCCGGTCAGGCTGACTACGCCGAAAAGGCATTCCGCAATAACCCGCTGACCAGCTGTGCCGAGCGTTACCAGCAGCTGCTGCAGCTGTATCGCCAGTATCCGCAGGCGCAACTGGGCGGCGTAACGAGCAACTGGATTAACGCCGCACTCAGCGCTATGCAGCAATTGCAGCACGACGCACCAGACTGGTGCACGCCGGTATTACTGTTGCAGGCCGGCGCCGATAAAGTGGTCAGCAATCATGCGCAAAACCTGTGGTACCAGCAGTTACCGGCTAAGCTGTTACAGCAGAAAGTACTACTGTCAGGTGCCAGACATGAAATTTTCATGGAAACCGATACTATCCGCCAGCAAGCCTTCAGCGCTATCAATCAGTTTTTACTGCAACTGCCAACAGAGCGCTGATTTTGCTACACTGCTGCAGTGTAATTCCGGAGCCTGCCATGCTGCATGTTGTGTTGTTTGAACCTGAAATTCCGCCGAATACCGGCAATATTATCCGCCTGTGCGCCAATACAGGCTTTAAACTGCATGTGATTGAACCTCTGGGGTTTGCCTGGGACGACAAACGTATCCGCCGGGCCGGGCTGGATTACCACGAGTTTGCTGACGTCAGCCGCCACGCCGATTTTGCCGCATTTATGGCTGCCGTGGCGCCAGAACGCCTGTTTGCCTGTACTACCAAAGGCCAGGTACGCCACAGTGATGCCCGTTATCAGGCCGGAGACGCCCTGGTTTTTGGCCCGGAAAGCCGCGGCCTGCCAGCGGAAGTACTGCAGCAAATGCCTGTTGAGCATTGGCTGCGCATTCCGATGGTGCCAGACAGCCGCTCAATGAACCTGTCTAATGCCGTTGCAGTATTCGTTTACGAAGCCTGGCGCCAGCTTGGTTATAACGGAGCCCGCAGCTGAGCTGTAATTGGTATTTGCATATCCTGATACTGTGCAGCTATAGTTAGTGGCGTTGAGCTCGATAACAAGGACGTTGAATTTATGCCACCTTTGCGCTGGTTGTGTTGCTCTGCTTTATTGCCGGCACCACAGGCATTGGCAAGCCAGACGCTTGCCGGCCAGAAAAGTACAGCACTGACAAGCCATGCGTTTGCCGGCACCATGCCGGAACTGGTTATTATACTGTTGTTGCTTAGTGTCACCCTGTTATCTTTGCTCAATCATAAACTACGCCGCCGCAATAAAGCGCTGACCGAACAAAGCAGTTTGTTTGATGGCTTCCTGCACCAGTCTGATGATGTTATCGCCGTACTTGGCGCCGATCTCAGCCCACAGTTTATCAATCCGGCGCTGGCCGGTTTATTGAATTCGCCGCCAGGGCAATCGCTACAGCTGTTGCCGTTGTATCCGCAGCAGGACAGTGCCCAGCTGCTGCTGCCGGATCTTGACCTGAGCCGTGGCTGGCAGGGTGAAGCCTGGCTGCAAACCGCTACCGGCCGCATAGCACTGTCAGTTTCAATAACGGCACAATTGCAGACAATACCGCAATACCTGTTGCTGGGGCGTGATATCGGTGCCTTAAAACGTCAGCAACAACAGGTTACTGCCAGTTATCTGTACGATACCGCTACCGGCCTGTTCAGCCCGGCCCTGTTAGCAGAATACTTGCATACCCTTATTCACATCAGTAACAGTACGCATCTGCCTTTTGCCGTCATGCTGGTCAGGCTGAACAGGCTGCTGCAATCTGACAGCAGCAAACCTGTCTCTGATTTACCCGATACCTTCTGTCAGTTTGCCGGCCGGTTATCAGAACTGGTCAACAAAGGCTGTGTGCTGGCGCGTTACAGTTCCGATACCGTTGCCGTACTGGCGCCCCAGCACTTGTGCCAGGGCAACAGCGAGTTGCAGCTGAACCGTCTGGGACACAGGATCTTAAAGCTGGCAGAACAAACTGCCGCCGCCTCACGCAGCCCGTTGCAAACCACAATAGGCATAAGTATTTTTTCAACAGATTCCGCTTCAGCCACAGAGCTTATGCTGGCGGCATCTGCCGCCCTGGTTGAAGCAGCAAAAGCCGGCCACAGCCGGCTGGCATTTGCAGATGAACCCTTCCCGCAGCGCACGGCTGAATACCAGGCGCTGGAAGCCGAGTTACACAAAGCTATCGCTCAGGATGAGTTTGAATTGTATTACCAGCCCAGGATCAGCATTGGCAGTAACCGGGTGGTGGGTTATGAGGCCTTACTGCGCTGGCACAATCCCCGACGGGGTATTTTACTGCCACAACACTTTCTGGCTATTGCCGACGAGGCCGGGCTGACCGTACAGCTGGGCCGGCTGACGTTCGATAAATGCTGTGACCAGTTACAACTCTGGCAAAAAACAGACATCAGCCGTGGCCGTATGTCATTAAACATCTCCGGCTTAAGCCTGCAGCAGAGTGACTTTATCCCTTATTTAACCAACCGGATGGCCAGCGTTGGGCTGACGGCAGAGCTGTTCGAGCTGGAGCTGCATGAAGATACGCTGCTGCAGGCAGATGATCACACCCATACCAGCTTGCAGCAGCTGTCGGAACTGGGTTTTCATCTGACGCTGGATAACTTTGGCGAGGGCATTTCTTCGTTATCAGTATTACGCCGCCAGCCGCTGCACAATGTAAAAATTGCCCCGGGCTACATTAAAGATATGGAACACAACGAACAGCAGCGTAATATTACCGCCAGCCTGATCCGGCTGGCCTCTTACCTGCAGCTGGATGTGATTGCCAGCGGTATTGAAAACGAGATGCAGGCCTACCTGCTGCATGTGATGGGGTGTGATATCCTGCAAGGCCATCTGTTCAGTAAGGCGATACCGGCATCCGAAATCCCGGTGTTGCTGGCAAAAGAAAACCGGCTGTTACGCAAAGCGGTCAGCTGAATCAGCTGACCTCATCGCGTTTTTCCCGGCCGAGTAAATCCAGCGCGGCCAGTTTGGCATCTTTACCCCGGTACAGCACCTGGTAAATCTGCTCGGTAATGGGCATCTCCACCCCTACGCGCTGCGCCAGGTTATACACCTCACGCGCATTACGATAGCCTTCCACTACCTGGCCAATTTGCGCCATAGCATCGTCAACGCCTTTGCCCTGCCCCAGCAACAAGCCAAAACGGCGGTTGCGCGACTGGTTGTCAGTACAGGTCAGTACCAGATCACCCAGCCCGGCCATACCCATAAAGGTGTCTTTTTTTGCGCCCATGGCACAGCCTAACCGGCACATTTCAGTCAGGCCACGGGTAATCAACGCCGTGCGTGCATTCGCGCCAAAGCCAATACCATCGGCCATACCCGCACCAATGGCGATAACGTTTTTTACCGCACCACCTAACTGCACGCCGACAAAATCCGGGTTGGTATAAACACGAAAACTCTTTGCACAGTGTAATAAGTCAGACAGCTCTTTGATAAAATCTGCGTCGGTTGAGCTCAGTGAAATAGCGGTCGGCAAGCCCATTGCCATTTCCCTGGCAAAGGTCGGCCCGGAAAACACCGCCAACGATACCTTGTCACCCAGAATATCCCGTGCCACATCCTGCAATAAACGCCCGGTCTCGGGTTCCAGCCCTTTGGTCGCCCACGCCAGCCGGGCATCGGCCCGCAACCAGGGTTTAATCTGCCTCAGTGTGTCAGCAAACGCATGGCTTGGCACTACCAGCAGAATATCCCGGCTGCTGCCAACGGCAGCCGCCAGCTCAGAGGTCAGCTGCAAGGTATCGGGTAAACGAATGTCCGGCAGGTACTTCTGATTCAGCCGCAGCTGGGCCATCTGTGCCATTTCCTGCGCATTACGTCCCCACAGGGTAATGCTGTTACCGTTGCGGGCCAGACAAATAGCAAGGGCGGTGCCATAAGACCCCGCCCCTAATACCGCTATAGCTGAAGCTTGCATGCGTTACGCGTCTGCTTTAACAGCTTGCGCTTCGGCCTGGCGCCGTTGTACATATTGGGCGAACAGGGCGTCAAAATTTACCGGTGCCAGGTTAAGCTGTGGGAAAGTGCCACGGTTAACCAGGTTAGATACTGCTTCACGGGCATAAGGGAACAGCACGTTAGGGCAGAAAGATGCCAGCATATGAGCCATTTGTGCATCTTCCAACTGGCCGATAGAGAAAATACCTGCCTGTTGTACTTCACACAGGAAGGCTACTTCGCCGTCTACCGTTGTCGTTACCGTTAATGACAACACCACCTGGAAAGTATTATCTTCCAGCTTCTCGCTGCGGGTGTCTAAATCCAGTTTAACTTCCGGTTTCCATTCTTTACGGAAAATAGCCGGCGCATTAGGCGCTTCAAAGGAAATATCTTTAACAAAGATCCGCTGAATGGCAAATTGTACACCTTGCTGCTCTGCTGCAACGCCGTTTGCTTGTTGTTCGGCCATGATAATACCTGCTTTAAAATTATAAATTTAATAACGGATCGAGTTGTCCGCTGGCATCAAGTGCCAGCATGTCATCGCATCCACCGATATGCTGCTCAGCAACAAAAATTTGTGGCACTGTGCTGCGGCCACCGGCACGCTCGATCATCTGAGGGCGCAGCTCTGGCTGCTCATCAATGCGGATTTCCTGATAGCTGACGCCTTTATTATCCAGTACGGATTTAGCGCGAACACAATAAGGACAATATGCTTTGGTGTAAATAGTCACTTGCGACATCATTACCTCTTAGATTTCACAACCGGCAAACTGGCACCTGTCCAGCTGCCCATGCCGCCCTGCAACACTGCCACACTGGTAAAACCCTGTTTCAGCAGGCTGGCCGCCGCTTTTTGCGCACTGACACCAGCCTGGCATACCAGAATAATGGGCTCTGCTTTGTGCTTTTCAAGCCCCGAGAGCTGTTGTTTTTCAATCTCAGTCAAACTGAGGTTACGCGCACCGGTGATATGACCTTTACTGAAATCTGCTTCAGCGCGGATATCCACCACCACAGCATTATTGCGGTTTACCTGCATAGTCAGATCCGTGGGCGTGATCTGCCGCACCGCTGAGAACTTTGATTTCACCCAGCTGGCGATCAGCATGATAAACAACACCAGCCAGACGGCGCTTAAGATCGGATGATTACTGAAGAATTCAATATACTGCTGCATAGCTACTCTGCTTGTTATAAGACTTAAAACCAGCGCAGAGTATACTCAGTTTAACGGGTAAAAGCAGCAGGCTAATGGCTGTTGCCTCATGTTCGGGGCTGGAGAATTGTACAAATTGCGGTAAGATAGCGGCTCTTCTGAGCCTTCTTTATTCTGATACGGAGTTCACATGAGCAGTCGCAAAAAACCTTTGGTGTTATTAATTCTGGATGGCTGGGGCTACCGGGAAGAGATCAGCAACAACGCCATTGCCCAGGCCAGC
>CAZEGA010000020.1:0-9979 GCA_964511675.1 uncultured Rheinheimera sp. | reverse complement strand
GATCTCCGGTTCAGGGCTGGATGTCGGCCTGCCAGACGGGCAAATGGGCAACTCCGAAGTCGGCCATGTCAACCTGGGGTCCGGCCGGGTGGTATACCAGGACTTTACCCGCATCACCAAGGCGATAAGCGATGGCGATTTTTATACCAACCCTGTGCTGTCAGACGCAGTGCTGCAGGCAAAACAGCAGCATAAAGCTGTGCATATTATGGGCCTGTTGTCGCCAGGCGGTGTGCACAGCCATGAAGACCATATCCTGGCCATGATAGAACTGGCCGAACGCGCAGGTGCCAGCCCCATATACCTGCATGCGTTTCTCGATGGCCGCGATACGCCGCCCCGCAGTGCGCAGGCCTCGCTGGAAAAATTACAGGCACATTTTGCCCGCAGCGGCAGTGGCCAGATTGCCTCCGTTATTGGCCGTTATTACGCGATGGACCGCGACAAGCGCTGGGACAGGGTTGAGCAGGCCTATAACCTGCTGACACAGGGCGCAGCACAATATCAGGCCACTGATGCCGTCACCGCATTGCAGATGGCGTACAGCCGTGATGAGAATGATGAATTTGTTAAAGCCACCGCCATCCTGACCCCACAGGGGCAGAGCGTGCAGATGCAGGATGGTGATGCGCTGATTTTTATGAACTTTCGCGCCGACCGGGCCCGCCAGTTCAGCCGCGCCTTTACTGATGACAACTTTAACGGTTTTGCCCGCCAGCACCGCCCGGTGCTGAGCCGCTTTGTCATGCTGACCGAATACGCCGCCGATATTCCGGCCCCCTGCGCCTATCCGCCAGAAAGCCTGAACAATGTACTGGGTGAATGGCTGGCGAAACAGCACAAGACACAGCTGCGCATTTCAGAAACGGAAAAGTACGCCCATGTGACATTTTTCTTTAGTGGCGGCCAGGAAGAACTGTTCGACGGCGAACAACGCATACTGATCGACTCGCCCAAAGTCGCCACCTACGACCTGCAGCCGGAAATGAGCTCGACCGAACTGACCGACAAGCTGGTTGCGGCGATCGATAGCGGCGAGTTCGATGTCATTATCTGTAACTACCCTAACGGCGATATGGTCGGCCATACCGGTGTTATGCCGGCCGCGATTAAAGCCGTGGAAGCGGTGGACCATTGTATTGGCCGTGTAGTGGCAGCACTGCGTAACGTGGGCGGCGAATGCCTGATCACCGCCGACCATGGCAACGCAGAAATGATGCTGGATACCGAATCGGGCCAGGCCCATACCGCCCATACCAGTGGTCCGGTGCCACTGATCTATGTTGGCCGCGACGCCAGGGTAACCGAAGGCGGTATTTTAAGTGATATAGCCCCCACTATGCTGCATCTGATGGGCTTACCCGTACCGCCAGAGATGACAGGCAAAATCCTGATGCAGCTGAAATAATGCAGCAGCTGCGTATTACCGCCCTGCTGCTGTGTTGCTGCGCCCAACCGGCAGTGATGGCGCAGCAACAGCAGGAGCAGGAACTGGCCGAGCTGCAGCAACAGATCCAGCTATCCGAACGCCAGCTAAAACAGCAACAGCAACAACTGGATCGGGCAGAGCAGCAGTTGCAAACCTCTGACCGTGCCCTGGCCAAAGCCTCCGAGGCGGTACGCAGCACAGAGCAGCAACGCCAGCAGCTGGCACAACGCGGGCAGGAGCTTGACAGCGAGAAACACCAGTTGGAGCAGACCCTGCAACAGCAGCAAAAACTGCTGGCATCTCAGCTGAAAAGCGCCTACAGCCTGGGGCAGCATGATTACAGCCGCATGCTGCTGAATCAGCAGGATGCCGCCAAACTTGAACGGGTACTGAGTTACTACCAGTATTTTAACCGCGCCCGGCTGAAACAACTGAACGAGCTGAACCAGACAATCAGCGAGCTGCAGCTGGTGCTGGCCGAACTGGCCGATAAGCAGCAACAACTGGCCGATACGTTACGTACCCTGCAACAGCAACAGCAGCAATTAGTGGCCGCAAAAACCGAACAGCAGCACGCGGTAACCACACTGCAAAACACCTTAAGGCAGCAAGGGCGCCAGCTGGATTACTTACGCCAGAACGAAACCAGCCTGCAGGCAACACTGGATGAACTGCGTAAACGCGCGCAGCTGGCCCGCGAACTGGCAGGCCTGAGCCGGCAAAAAGGTACACTGCACTGGCCGCTAAAAGGCAATTTACTGCAACAATTCGGCGAAAGCCGCCAGGGCGGCATGTCATCACGCGGCATTCTGATCCAAAGCAATGAAGGTGCCACAGTACAGGCCATAGCCGATGGCCAGGTCATTTATGCCGACTGGTTAAAAGGCTATGGCTGGGTCATAGTGCTGGACCATGGTGACGGTTTTATGAGTTTGTACGGCCATAACCAGAATTTACTGAAACAACCGGGCGCCCGTATCAGTGCAGGTGAAAGCATTGCCCTGGCCGGTATGAGCGGCGGCCAGGCCAGCGCCGGCCTGTATTTTGAAATCCGTAGCAAAGGCGAAGCCGTGAACCCGTTGCAGTGGCTCAGTAAATCCAGGTAGAAAACATAATGCCATCAGCCAGCGTTGCCCTTATACTGGTGGCAAAGAAATAACAAAACCGCGCAAAGCGCAGCAGAGAATAACAACAACGTGCGACTACTTATTGCTTTATGTATAGGCCTGCTGAGCCTGGGGTTTACCAGCCGGGCCGACACGCCAAAGATTGCGATTATCATTGACGATATCGGCTACCAGAAAGCTGATTTGAAACTGATTGACCTGCCCTATCCGCTGACATTTGCCGTGTTGCCGCATACTCCCTATGGCAACAAAGCAGCAAAACATGCGTTTTTGCAGCAAAAAGAGGTAATGCTGCATATGCCGATGCAGGCCAGTAACGGCAAAACCCCCGGCCCCGGCGCGCTGACCGGCGATATGACCAAGCAGCAAGTGCAGCAAACCCTGCAGGAGGCCTTGGCCGATATTCCCTACGCTATTGGCATTAATAACCATATGGGCAGTTATTACACCGAACTGAGTGAGCCCATGGCCTGGACCATGGAGTATTTACGTAAACGGCACCTGTTTTTTGTCGACAGCCTGACCACAGCAAACAGCCAGGCAGGCAAATACGCCCGCCAGTACGGCGTAACCAACCTTAGCCGGCAGGTCTTTCTGGATAACGAGCAAAATGAAGCCGCTATCGCCCGGCAGTTTGAAACGCTGTTGCGTATTGCCCATAAGCGCAACTCCGCTATCGCGATTGCCCACCCTTATCCGGAAACCTACAGTTTTTTACGTCAGCATCTGCCCAAATTGCAACAGCAGGGCGTACAGCTGGTCAGCATATCGCAGCTGCTGCCACAGCATCATAATGTTATAGCAGCCGGCTTTACTGCCCCGGCCGTTGCCGCTCCGCAATAAACCGCAGGCATTGCTGTCGCGGTAATAATAAACCCGGCCAGATGCCGGGTTTATTATTATTTCGGCCGTCAGGGTCCGGCCGGTTACTCCGGCGCTTTAGACACCCCAACCATGGCCGGGCGTAGCAAACGGCCATTTAACTCATAGCCCTTTTGCATAACAAAGGTCACCGTATTTGGCGCTACATCGGTTGCAGGCTGAATACTCATCGCCTGGTGCAGTTCCGGGTTAAATGGTTGGCCCTGGGGGTCAATCTGGTTAACACCATACTTGGCCACCGTATCCAGGAAGCTCTTCATGGTCAGCTCGACGCCTTCGATCACACCGTTTAATGCCTCATCGTCACGATTAATAAAACCCAGGGCCCGCTCCAGGTTGTCGACCACCGGCAGCAGGTCGCCAGCGAATTTCTCCAGCGCAAACTTATGCGCCTTTTCGACATCCATACTGGCACGGCGGCGGATATTGTCAGATTCGGCTTTAATACGCAGCATTAAATCATGCTGCTCTGCCAGCTGGGCTTTAGCTTGTGCCAGTTCAGTTTCCAGCTTGCTGATAATCGTATCTTCGCCAGACAGTTCCACGGTATCGGCGCTGTCGCCGGCCGGCGGCTGAGTATGCTCAGTCGTGTTGTCAGTTGGCTGTTGTTGCTCAGTCATGTGTCACTACTCCGAAATTAAACAGGTGTATTATGGGGATGCTTAGCGCCGATTCAAGTTTAAATTTAACTGTCGGGCACAGGCTTCCACCAAAGGGATAAGGCGGGCGTAATTCATGCGTCTTGGCCCGAGCAAAGCGATAAAACGTTGCGGTTGTACCTGATAACGCTGGGCGATCAGGCTGACATTGGCCAGTTCAACATAACCAGACTCCTTTCCTAACAATAACTTAGGGCTATCATCCTGCGTTATGTTATGCAGTAAACGAATAAGCCCCTCTGGCTTTTCCAGCATCTGCATCACTTGTTGCAGCGCCGTATTTTGCTGGTATTCCGGGGTCAGCAGTAACTGATGCTGGCCGAAAATCAGCGGCTGATGCTGCTGCAATTCATCCAGACTGAGCTGCCCCAGCACTTTTTGCAGCAACTGCTGGCGCAAACCGGTTTCGCCCCGCACCACAGTCCCTAACCTGGAAATACCGTCCTGCCACTGCCCGCCGCCGCCCAAGGCCGCATTAAGCAAACACAGCACTTTACTCAGGGTACTGTTATCAATCGCCGTTTCACAGTGCAGCACCCGGTGCAGTATATCGCCGTCTTCATCAATGACTACCAGCAACAAGCGGTCACTGGCCAGACGTACTAAATCTATCTGCCGTACCACCCGGCCTTCGGCTTTGGGGGCACTGATAATGGCAACAAAGCCGGTAAGGTTGGTCAGCAATTGCCCCGCCTGCTGGCACAATAACGAAACAGGCAGCTGGGGTGTCAGCTTACGTTGCAGCTCTGTGAGCCAGAAGTTACCCAGTGGTTGCAGCTGCAGCATTTTATCAATAAACAACCGCATGCCGGCCGTCGTGGGCACACGCCCGGCCGACGTATGCGGTGAGCGGATCAGTCCCTGTTGTTCCAGTTGCACCATGGTATTACGCACAGTGGCAGAGCTGACAGCCAGCTGAATATTATCGGCAAGGGATTTAGACGACACCGGCTGACCATCCAGCAAATACTGCTCAACAATCAGCTTTAATATCAGCTCAGGTCTGCTCAGGGTTAACGTCATGCGCCGCACTCACTTCTGTCTTGTGCTTTGATATGGGGTAGCTGTTTGCCTAATTCAAGCTGAACACGCCGCTAGTGTCCCGCACCAGCTACCGTTATACTGCATTGATGCCGTTAAAGGAAACTGCTATGTCACATGCTTTTACCACCGTAGGCCTGATTGGCAAACCGCACCATCCGGGTGCCAATAACACCCTGGTCAGCCTGTATCAGTTTTTACAGCAACAGGGACTTAACGTCTATGTTGAAGAGAGGGTGGCGCAATCGCTGACGCTGCCGGGCATTGCAGTACTGGATCTGGTTGAGCTGGGTAAAAAGTGTGATCTGGCAATAGTGGTTGGTGGCGATGGCAATATGCTGGGTGCCGCCCGGGTACTGTCGCGTTTTGATGTCGCGGTACTGGGCGTCAACCGGGGTAACCTGGGGTTTTTAACCGACCTGTCACCGGAGAACTTCGCCCAGCCGCTGACAGAGCTGCTGGCCGGCAATTTCGTCACAGAAAAACGCAACCTGCTGGAAGTATCCGTCCATCGCCACGGTACGGTCAAAAGCAGCAACAGTGCCGTAAACGAAGCCGTACTGCACGCCGATAAAGTGGCGCATATGATCGAGTTTGAAGCCTATATCAACGACGAATTTGTCTACAGCCAGCGCTCTGACGGCCTGATTATCAGCACAGCAACCGGCTCTACCGCTTATTCGTTATCCGGTGGCGGCCCGATCCTGACACCCGATCTGGATGCCGTAACCTTAGTGCCGATGTTTCCCCATACCCTCAGCAGCCGGCCGCTGGTCGTGTCAGGCAACAGCGAAATACGCCTGAAAGTGGCCAGCACTAACGATGCCCACCTGCAAATCAGCTGCGACAGCCATGTTATTCTGGCTGTTATGCCGGGGGACGATATTTATATCCGTAAACACCCGACACCACTGCGGCTGGTGCACCCGCCCGGCTACAGCTATTTCCACGTGCTGCGCAATAAACTGGGCTGGGGCAGCAAACTTTATTAAGCTGCCGGCTTGCTAACAGCGGAAATCCTGTATACAGTTACTGTATAAATAAACACTGTTATTTTTCACAGTTAACTATCTGACCCTTGGTGGGAGCTTCTATGCTGTGTCATCTGCATATCAGTAACTTTGCTATAGTCCGGGCGCTGGAAATTGACTGGCAGCGCGGTATGTCTACCATTACCGGCGAAACCGGTGCCGGCAAATCCATTGCAATAGACGCCTTGTCGCTGTGTCTGGGCGAGCGAGCCGATGCCAGTGTCGTCCGCCCCGGTGCAGACAAAGCCGATATAGTGGCTACCTTTGACGTCAGTCAGCTGTTAGCCGCACAACACTGGCTGGCAGAGCAGGATCTGGCCATGGGCCACGAATGTATAGTGCGCCGGGTGATCAGCCATGAAGGCCGTTCACGCGGCTATATCAATGGTGTGCAGGTCCCGGCACAGCAGCTGAAAACCCTGGGCCAGCATTTACTCAGTATTCATGGCCAGCATGCCCACCAGTTATTGCTTAAAACCGATTATCAGCGCCAGTTGCTGGACGCCTTTGCTGCCAACAGCAGTACGCAGGATGCTACCCGCCAGGCCTGGCGCCACTGGCAGCAGTTGCAAAAAGAATATACCGAACTGGAGCAGTCACAACAGCAACGTGATGCCCAGCGCCAGTTGCTGGAGTATCAGGTTGCCGAGCTGGATAATTTTGCGCCGCAGGCCGGTGAATATACGGTACTGGAAGCGGAGCATAACCGGCTCAGTCACGGCAACACCCTGCTCAGCCAGAGCCAGCAGTGCCTGCAAATGCTGTATGACGACGAGCAGCAGAATATTTATCAGGCGTTATCGCAGGCTTGCAGCCAGCTGGAACAATTAAGCACCCTGGACACCAGCCTTGGCAACATAGCACAGATGTTAAATGATGCGCTGGTACAAACCGAAGAAGCCAGCCGCGAGCTTCGCCGCTATGCCGAAAAAGTCGAACTGGACCCGGAGCGGCTGGCCGAAGTGGATGAACGCCTGAGCTTGTGGCTTAATCTGGCACGTAAGCATCAGGTTATGCAGGACGAGTTACCCATCCTGCACCAGCAATTGTCGGCCCAGCTGGCGGCGCTTACCATTGATGATAAACGTTTAGCCCAGCTGGCAGAGCAAATCAGCACCGCGCAACAGCTTTATCTAGCCCAGGCACAGCAACTGAGTGAACAACGCCGGCTCGCGGCAGCAAGCTTAAGCGACAAAATTAGCCACAGTATGCATGAGCTCAGTATGGCCAGCGCCCGCTTCACTATTGCAGTAACGCCCCTGGGCTTTGAGCAGGCTAATGCCAACGGTGCAGATGCTATAGAGTTTCAGGTTTCAACCAACCCGGGCCAGCCATTGCAGGCGCTGTATAAAGTGGCCTCGGGCGGTGAGCTGTCACGCATCAGCTTAGCCATCCAGGTGATCCTGGCCGATAAAGTGACCACACCAACACTGATTTTTGATGAAGTGGATGTCGGCATCAGCGGCCCGGTGGCCGCTGGTGTTGGCCGGATGCTGCGCCAGCTGGGCGAAAGTACCCAAATTATCTGCGTCACCCACCTGCCGCAGGTTGCCAGCCAGGGCCATCAGCAGTTGTTTGTCGAAAAGTATACCGATGGCATGGCAACCGAAACACGGATGCGGATGCTGGATGATGAGCAGCGGATCAGTGAAATTGCCCGTCTGCTGGCCGGTGAAAATATCAGCGCCAGCGCCCTTGCCAATGCACGCGAACTTTTATGTGCGCCTGCAGTCTGAAAGAAGGTTTTTCAGCGGGCCTGTCATAGGGTATGATGGGCCGATTCAGATTAAGCAGACAGTGTAAATGAAAGCAGTAATTCAATCTTTAATCGTTATTATGGCATTAGCCGGCACCAGTGCCTGTAGCAGCTGGGTATACCGTATTGATATCCCTCAGGGTAACTTTCTGGAGCAGAAAGATATCGACAAATTGCGGATTGCCATGACCAAAGAACAGGTAAAGTATGTATTGGGTAGCCCGGTGGCCAGCAATGCGTTTGATAATGACACCTGGCATTACTTTTATGCGTTAAAAGGCGGTCGTGGTAACAACTTTGAGAAACAGCTGATCATCGAATTTAAAGACGATAAGCTGGCAGATATCAAAGGCGATTTTGCCAAATCAGCCGATTTTAATACCCCGCTGGATATTTAAAGCCAACGAAAACCAGCTTAACCGCTGGTTTTCACCTCGTGTGGCCTGCCACCAGTTGTTTTGTCTGCCCGACCTTCTTCTTTGGCTTTTTCCGCCCGGCGACGGCGCAAATCTTTCGGATCGGCTATTAATGGCCGGTAAATCTCGATACGGTCGCCATGTTTTACCTGCTCCGTCAGTTTTACCGGCCGGCTCCAGATCCCCACTTTCAGTGTGCTGAGATCTATCTCAGGAAACTGCTGTAACATACCGGAGCGGACGATGACCTGCTCTACCGAACTTTGCCGCGCTACCGCAAGCGTTAGCAAGCTCTGACGTTCAGGTTTAGCATAGGCCACTTCAACAATAATATGATCAGACATCAGGTTCTCCGTATACCTGCCTGGCACGCTGGGTAAACGCATTGACCATAGACGCGGTAAGTTCGCTGAACATTTTACCGAAAGCAAACTGAATAAGCTTGCTGGAGAATTCAAACTCCAGCTGCAATATGACTTTGCAGGCTTTGTCATTCAGCGGCACAAAGCTCCAGCCGCCCTTTAACTGCTTAAAAGGCCCATCAACCAGCTGCATGGCAATAGACTGATAGGGCACCAAGCTGTTACGGGTAGTGAAACTATGGCTGATACCTGCCTTGGAAACGGTAAGCGTCGCCACCATGTCAGTACCGGACTGGCTGACGATACGGGCAGAGCTGCAGCCGGGCAGAAATTGCGGGTAGTCAGGTACAGCGTTGACTAAGTCAAACATCTGCTGCGCGCTGTAAAAAACCAGCGCACTGCGCTCAATTTGTGGCATACTCTCTCCCCTTTAAACTCGCCGCCGATTGTAACAGAATAACGCGCTGCAACAAGGCTTGAGCCATCGCTGACCCATAAAACAGAGCTGCGACAAATAACGAATTATGAGTAAAAAACAAGCTAGTAAAAACAAAAACGGTACCATAGCGCAAAACCGCAAGGCACGGCATGAGTACTTCCTGGAAGACCGCTACGAAGCCGGTGTTGCCCTGCAGGGCTGGGAATTAAAAAGTATCCGCCAGGGTAAGGTAAACCTGTCAGATTCTTATGTCATCTTACACAATGGTGAAGCGTTTTTATTAGGTGCACAAATCCAGCCACTGAACAGTGCCTCAACCCACGTGATATGCGATCCGGAGCGTTCGCGCAAGCTGCTGCTGCACAAACGCGAGCTGGACAAATTAGTTGGTTTAAAAGAACGCGAAGGTTATACCCTGGTGGCAACAGCCATGTACTGGAAAGCCTGCTGGGTTAAGCTGGAGTTTCATTTAGCTAAGGGTAAAAAAACCTTTGATAAACGTGATGATATTAAAGACCGAGACTGGTCACGCGAAAAAGAACGAATGATGAAACACACTAAACGCTAAGCCGCTACTTGAAACTTTTGCTGCCCAGCCCCATCTAAGCCGGGTAACAAACGGCGAAAGTGCAATGCCTGCTTGTGTAACAAGGCACAGCTGCGTACAATAGCCAAACACTATGGTGTGTAAGTGTTCCACTACAGAATTCGGGGCTGATTCTGGATTCGACGGGATTCACGAACTCCTAGGTGCATGCCGAGGTGCGGTAGGCCTCGTAAAAAAGCCGCAAACCAATAGTCGCAAACGACGAAACTTACGCAATCGCTGCTTAATAG
>CAZEGA010000019.1:18295-24753 GCA_964511675.1 uncultured Rheinheimera sp. | reverse complement strand
AAAACTGATTTCGGCTGCCGTTGGCTGGGCTAGCTGCACAGTTGGCCCACTGCTTTGCTGCCAGCTCAGGCTGGCCGGGGTATTGGTTTGCGCCCGCAGTGTTACTGTATCACCAGCTTTACCGCTTAGTGTCAGGTTTGGCACACCGTTAATCAGAATGGCCAGCGGCGGAATAATCTCAACCTGCGGCGCAGAGGCAATTTCGGTCTGATTATCCGTAAGCTTATACCCCAGTTGCAGACGCACATTAGCGCTGGCCTGCGGCGTACTGGCAAAGCGCAGTGTCAGGTTTTTAGCGGCAGTACCACCTGGCTGCGCTACAACAAAAGCGATATTGCCCTGTTGCCGGGTAAATTCAGCGCCCTCTATTGCCGTCAGGCCCGGTAAACAACCCCAGCTGGTTTACCCCCGCTACACGTCGATGGAGCAACTGGTTAAGCTACAACCCGACGGTACAACCAAGCCACTGCCCTTTTCCTATGGCCGCGAGCTGTACCCGCTGTATTCAGCCAGCCAGGATAAACTGGTATTTTTCAGCAATAAAAGCGGCAGCTTTCAGCTATGGCTTGCCTCTGCCGACAGCGAATCTGCCAGCCGAACTGCTGGTAGAAAACCTCAACAGCCTGGACTGGGGAAACTGGTTACTGCGCGCAGACGGCATTCTTTATCTGCAGCGCACTGCAGAAGCCGACCTGATTAAACTACAGCACTGGACCGGCAGCCAGCAGCTTATCGCCAGCCTGCCGCCACGGGCGATAAAACCGGGGCGATCGATAACACAGCTGCCAGATAACAGCCTGATCCTGTCTATGTATCAGTCAAAAGAAGCTGATATCGTGGCAATTGATTTGGCTGCACACTAAGCATCCGCCCCGCCTAATCATCGGGACCACTTAGTGTAAACACCAGATGCTTGCGCATATCTTTGAGCACTATGCCCTTTTTCAGCAGCAAACCACTAAGCCGTTTTTGCCATAGCAGCAACTGCGGCTGCGCCGCTGTAAGCTCTTGTTCAGCGACAAACTGCAACCGCACCAGCAAAGAGCCGGGAAAAGCGTCATACTCCAGGCTAAACCAGCACTGCACTGCGCCCGGTAATTCTGCCAATGCCTGTTGCTCCAGCTTAGTTACCGCATCCATCACTGCGGCTTGTTGTTTTTGTTGTACTACTGAGAGTTTTTTCATTATTGATACCGTACTTTGTGCTTTACGTCAGCCATTATTGCAGGTACTGGCTGACAACGTATTGGGTGTAATACAACGGCAGCACAATATGCTGTTGTTCCAGTGGCGATGAGCCCTGGGTGCCGGTCAGTTTTATGGTTTTGTGCGGCTGGCATTTATCAATGTAAGACTGCAGAGATTTTGCCCTGGTGCGTTTACCGCTTTTTACTTCTATCGGTATGATATTGCCTGCGTTATCGGCAGCAATAAACTCTATCTCTGCCCTGGCATCGCCCCATGAGAAGGTTGGCTCCAGCCCTTGTGCTGTCAGTTCCTGCTGCACAAAGTTTTCCGCTATGTAGCCTTTGTATTCATAGCCCTGCTGCTTAATTTCCTTATAACTGACACCCAGCATATGGTTTAGCAAGCCAGTATCAAACAAAAACAATTTAACCATATTGTCCTTTTTGTAAGCCGCCAGCGGGCTGCGCGGCATGCCTTCAATTGGGTGGTTTTTTAATACCAGACGGCATTTTTCCAGCCAGCTAATAGCGCTTTCAAATTCGTTATAACGCGCCTTGCGCTCATGTACCCCTTTAAACTTAAAGCGCTTGACTGACTCATCGATCACAGACGATAGCTGTGAGGGAATATGACGAAATACGGCTTCAATTAAGCCAGCATCCACTTTACCGGCGTATTTACCAAAATCGCGTAAATAACCGGCAATCAGGTCTGCATGAATTTTGCTAACAGCCTGTACCCGCTCGACAATGCTGCTACCAGCCATAGCAAACCAGGTACTGACCGCTTCCGGCATACCGCCGGTAAAATAATAGTCGGTAAGCTTTTCAAACAGTTTAGTATGAGCTGCAGCAGAGTTAGCCTGGGTGTCAAAGGCCCGGATAACAGCGGCTTCATCCGACGCCAGCAAAAACTCATAGAAAGTCAGTGGCCGAAGATTATGCTGTTCTACCTTCCCTACCGGGAAAGCGTTGAGTAAACCAATATTCGAGCCGCTGGCGGCAACATGCATTCTGGGTGCTTTTTCAGCAAAGTATTTCAGCGCAGTAACCGCACGCGGACATTCGCCAATTTCGTCCAGGATCAGCAGATCGCGGGCGGGGTTAAATATCTGCCCGGTTAATAGCTCAAGATTAGCAATAATATCTTCCGGCGTTAGCGAGCCGGAAAATGCATCCATCATGTCAGGTGATTCAAGAAAATCTATCCGCAGCACCCGTTCAAAAGTACCGCCAAGTAAGGTTTGCAACAGATAGGTTTTGCCGGTTTGGCGGGCACCGTCAATCAGCAAAGGTTTGCGCTCAGTTTGCTGCTTCCAGAGCAGTAGCTTTTCCAGTAACACTCTGCGCATTGCTATTCTTCCCACCACTGACAATAGCTGCCATTACACTTTAATGCGCAATAAAATGCAACAAATAACATTTTTATGCGCATAAAAGTGTTATTTAAGTGATCAGTCAGGCAGACCCGCTTTGGAAATAAAGCTTTGGTTTTTAAGATTATAAAGGAAGACAAATCCTCCCCTTAAAGTCTGAATCTAAAGCACTGTATTTTATCAAACTTAAACAGGGCCAACTAAATACTTTATAAATCAGAAGCATACAGAGATAACTGTACTCGTGACTGGATGGTTTAACCCATCATAAAAACTTCTTGATATTTTCTCTCTATCTCCCTCAATTCACCCTCCGATAGCACAGAAAATTCCTTATTTTTGGCTCTTTTTGACAAAGTACCGTTGCCTTGCCTTAAAAAGTTTAACAATAAACTCATGCTTTTCTGAGGCATGTCGAATCTATTATTTATATATCCCCATATCTCATCGTACCTTTCAAGATAACGAACTTCCTCAGGAAGAACTTTTTCCACTGTATCTGTTACGCACTCGAATAAAAACTCAACTTGCCGGGTCATGTCTCCGTATCGATACAAATCCATCGTTTCATTAGTAACATGGATATTGTTGTCTTCAGTGGGGTGCCATTCGATATACTGCAATCGCGGTTTGGTAAACTGTTCTAACACAGCTTTATATTCTTCTATTCGTTCTAAAATAACCGCTGAAATGGGGAAAACAACACCTTTAGGCGTGAACCCACTTTCGGCCAATACATGATGGATCAGATAGCGATGAATTCGCCCATTCCCATCTTCTAATGGGTGAATAAACACAAATGAAAATGAGATTATCGTAGCGATTAGCACGGGATGGAGCCCGGATTTTCTCATCGAATCATACGCGCTTAAATAAGCATCTAATAATTCATCCAGATCCTCTGGCTTTGCTGATATATGCACTGGTATTGGGATGTTGGTGACTCGATCATGCTCACCTATAAAACCACCAACGCCGCGAATTCCCGGTACAATAAACCGGCTATCCGGTATTACCACATCCTGTAAGCGTTCAATCTCCGCTACTGTTAGTGGTTGCTGGCCTGCCTGGCCGATAATTTTCCCCCACCGCGCTATCCGATTATGAGCAGGAGTCTCACCTTCAATCGTGTAGGAGGCTTTGGAATCTGACAGCAGCAGAAAAGCGGCTGCTCTGGCCAGCAAGTCACTGTGGACATTACCTATGTTTTGAGCCGCTTTTTCGTTTAGATGTTGTTCAATGTGCTGCACAATGGCGTCTGTTTTTCTAATTAACGGGCAGAACCCCTGAACACCAGGTAAGTTATTATTGACCCGTTGGCGAGGTACTTTTGTTGAGACGCAGCCGAATTGCAGCTTTTCATTTAATGCATCAACATAATTGCCGGAAGTCACATCTGCAATGGGTAGAATTTGTGCAGTAAGCCACTCATAAAAGAACCAGATCCGGCGGCTATAAGCGCCTGTTATCTCACTTTCGATTGATAAACTGACATCAGTTTCTGGCAAAACACCAAATAAGCTTTTGATAATGGCTAAATCGACACCCTCATATTTCAATGCGAATGTTAATTGCGCAAACCAATGTGCTTCAGGTTGATAGCGGCTTCCCAGCAACTGCCATCTACCTTTACTGCGCTTTGCATTCTTAGCTGGAATAATGGCAGATACTAAACTTGGCGCAGGAACATTAAGCTTGTACTCTCTGATCAACCACGAGTAACCCACCAGTTCCGCTTCAGGTTCTGGTAAAACGTCCCCATCAAAAAATTTTGCCCGCTTATCTGGCACCATGCTATTACCCTGAAAAACGATCACCAGCCATGAAAAACAATTAATTTAAGCTACACGTCATGAATAACAATTACAAGGTACTATTATCACTGCAAGCTCAAAGGTACAGTGTGAAAAACGATTAGCTGCCGTGAAAAGTGATTATAAATTGATGACGGCTGTGATATTTGATTGTTTTGTATGAAATAGAACACTATGAATTCACCTGGAGAATTTATGTCTACAGACAAAAATGTTTACCCGCTAACCACAATTTTGACAAAAAAGTATGCCCACTAAGTGATGGTTCCCGAAGTGCGTATTTCGGGATGATCCGGCCAGCGATTTCGGCATGAGTCGGCCACCCATTTCGGTATCATCCGGCCACTGATTTCGGCCTCATCCGGCCACCTGTTTCGGTATCGTCCGGCCAGTTTGTTCTTCCTTCGTTTTACGGTCTTTGGCATAACAGTTTTTTAACTGTTTGCCGGAGTAGTCATGACACGTAAAAAGAAAATGGTAAGGACAGATATGCAAACTTATCTGGATATATTCCGCCTTAAATTCGAAGCCAGGTTAAGCGACAGGCAAATCTCCCAAGCGTTAAATATTGGCCGGGCAACCATCAGTGATTTGGTTATCCGTTTTAACAATTTAGGCCTGAGCTGGCCGCTTGCTGCTGATTATCCGCTTGATCACCTCGACAAACAGTTATTCCCTGGCCGTGATTACAGTACACAGCGGGTCTTGCCGCTATGGGTGCAGGTGCATATTGAGCTGCGCAGAAAAGGCGTGACGAAAATGCTGTTATGGCAGGAGTACCAAGCAGAGCACGGCAGTAACGCGCTTGGCTACACGCAGTATTGCGAACATTACCGGCGTTGGTGTGCCGTGCAAAAACGCTCGATGCGACAGCATCATGAAGCCGGTGAGAAGCTGTTTATCGACTTCTGTGGCCCGACAGTGCCGATTGTGAACCCAGAAACGGGCGAAATAAAACCCGCGGCTATCTTCGTCGCCACAATGGGCGCATCAAACTACACCTATATCGAAGCCTGCGAAAGCCAAAATATGGAATCGTGGCTGATGGCGAACAGTCGCTGCCTGACGTTTTTAGGCGGTGTACCGGCGTTATTGATACCCGATAACCTCAAAGCCGCCGTTGATAAAGCGGATAAGTTCGAGCCGGTGATTAACGACAATTACAAAGCGCTGGCCAGACATTATGGCTGTGCGCTGATGCCCACCCGGCCACGTAAACCGCAGGATAAAGGCAAAGTCGAATCGGCTGTACTGATTGTGGAGCGCTGGGTATTAGCCCGGTTGCGTCACCAGGTGTTTTACTCACTGGCAGCGCTGAACCAGGTTATCCGGGCACTGAATACTGAACTTAACCAGCGGCCAATGAAGCATTACAACGGTGCCAGCCGTGAACAACTCTTTACCTTACTTGATGCGCCTGCATTACAGCCACTGCCGCCTTATGCCTATGAGTACACCGATTATCGCATTGCGAAAGTCGCCAAAGATTACCACGTACAGTACGACAATCACTGGTACTCGGTGCCACACCGCTTAGTGGGTGAGCGGGTTGAAATCAGTGCCACGCAAACACTGGTTAAGGTTTACCATCAGGCGAAATGTGTCGCCCAGCATCCCCGCAGCCATAATGCTTACCGGCACAGTACAAATGTGACGCATATGCCAGAAAACCATGCTGCCTATCAGGAGTGGAACCCCGAACGTATTCGCAGCTGGGCCACGCAGATTGGCTCCAATACCCTGGCAGTGGTATTAGCCGTTGAACGCAGTAAAGACCATCTGGTGCAGGCACAGCGCGCTTGCCTTGCACTACTGAGCGAGCAAAAACGCTACGGCAGTGACCGGTTGGAAAACGCCTGCGCACTCGCCCTTAGCCGCCAGCTACCTTATATACCGGTCATCAAAAAGCTGTTGAAAAACGGCGAAGATATGCGCTGGCAACCTGATGAAACTAATACACTTATCCCTGGCGTTCACATCAACATCCGCGGCTCAAAATACTACCAATAAGGACACTATGAATGGACACACTACTTATCCAACTGCGTCAGCTTAAGCTGACGCAGTTGGATAAGTAGTGT
>CAZEGA010000019.1:5995-18285 GCA_964511675.1 uncultured Rheinheimera sp. | reverse complement strand
CAGCTTAAGCTGGCAGCCATGGCCAATGCGCTGGAGCAACAACGCCTTGCCCCTCACACTTACGCAGAGCTGAGCTTCGATGAACGGCTGGGATTACTGGTCGAGCAAGAACATCTGGCACGGGATAACACCCGCTTACAACGCTTGCGCAAACAGGCTAATCTGCGCCTTAAAGCCACACCGGAGGGCTTACGCTATCCGGCAAAGCGCGGCTTACGCGCTGAGCAAATTACCCCGCTGCTGCAAGGTCATCACCTGACGTATCATCAGAATATCCTAATCACCGGCCCCACGGGCAGCGGCAAAACCTATCTTGGTTGCGCTTTAGGTGAGCAAGCGTGCCGCCAGAATAAACGTGTACTGTATTACCGCTTAGGTCGGTTACTGGAGAGCCTGAAAATGGGGCATGCTGATGGCAGCTATCTGAAACAACTGGTACAGCTACAAAAAGTAGACATGCTGATCTTAGATGATTGGGGCCTTGAGGGGTTTAAAGGTAAGCAAGTCAGCGATTTACTGGACGTGATTGAAGATCGCTACGAGCAACGCAGCACGATCATCGTCAGCCAATTACCGGTATCGGAATGGTACGGTCTGATGGATAACCCGACTGTCGCAGATGCGCTATTAGACAGAGTGATCCACAACGCCCACCGACTAGAATTAACAGGTGAGTCACAACGTAAAAAAACACTGGTTCAGGGTGAAGAAGTCGGGTAAAAAGAGAGCATAAACGAAGGTCAGATCATGCTGGCCGGATCACACCGAAACGCCTGGCCGGATGAAACCGGAACAGGTGGCCGGACAAACCGAAATACGCACGAAGCAACGGCTCTCCCCTTTCACATTAGTAGTGAGCTGTTCCCCACGACAGAAGTGGACATTAATGGTGCATCTGCTACACCAATATTTTCATAGTAGCGTTTGGTATTGATGGTCTCGCCGTCGCCAGTGATGTAATAGCCGGAGATAATTTCAGCGTTGTCCTTTTCGATGCCGTTGTAAAAAGTATTATTTAAACCAAAAGGGATAAGCACTTGCTGGCGAAGTGCTTTGTGATGATGCTCTCCCAGTACAGTGTCAAGAATAAGACCCGCCAGCAAATAGCCCGTATTTGAGTAGTGGAAGTCTTCACCCGGTGCAAAATAGGCCGGGTAGTTTAACGCAAGCTGTAGCGCGTACTTGTCGGTCTTGAGTAACTCAGGGTTGTTGAACACTGCATCACGCCAAATGTCGTTAGTCTCATCGTCAAGATAATCATAAACACCTGCGGTGTGGTTTAGCAGTTGACGCAGCGTTATTTGATCGCTGTATGCAATTTGTGCCAGTAAAGTGTCTGGCAGCCAGGTGGCAATGTTATCGTCAATATTTAGCACGCCTTGATCATGCAACATTGCCACCAGCAGTGCTGTTGCTTTTTTACCTGCACTACCATTGGGCATGATGGCTTGTGGTGTCATCGCTTGCTGCGAGGCAACATCTGCCAGGCCGGCGCTGCCAAGAAAGTCCAGTTCAGGACTGCTGATAGCTAAAACAACGCCGGGAAAGGTGCTGCTGATCGCATCATCTAACACAGCTTGATAATCAACATTTGCAGTTGGAGGAATAACGTTAGTGTCACTACTGCCACAAGCCGACAGCACGAGCATGCAAGCAGATGCCAGCAACGCAGGACGAAGTATGGGTAAATTTGGCATGAGTTGTCTCCTAATTAATAATCAGGAGTAATTTAACAATCTGGGATATTTCGAGTCGTAACAGCTTGTAGCGTTTGTAACAAAATGTAGATGGTAGCGTTGCACTTCAATAGGCGTGAAATGTTAGCTTGAAACAGGCTCCGCCTAACTGCGGACATTGCTCGACGGCAATACGTGCATCAAGCCAGAGTGCGATGCGTTCAACTAACGCCAAACCCAGGCCAAAACCATGCTGGCTGGCAGGGGTTTGTTGCGCTAATCGTACAAAAGGCTGGAAAATTTTATTGCGATCAGCCACGCCTATCCCCTGCCCATCGTCACTGATTTTCAACAACACATGTTTGTCGGATTGAGAAAGCGATATCAGCACTGTGTTGTTGCAGTGTTTTAGTGCATTACTCAGCAAATTACTGATCAACAAATTAAGATATTGCTCACTTCCCAACACGGTACATCCCGGTTGCACATTGATGGCCAGGCAAGTTTCATCATTACTTTTTGCAACCTGCTGCTTTAAAACGGCACTGACATCAACAACGGTTTTCGATGCAACATCAAGCGAATGCTGTAACCTCGAAAAACACAGTAAGGCATTGATGAGCGACTCCATATCATCCAGATTTTGATTCATCCTGAAAGCATACTTTTCACGTTGCTGCTCATCATCACTGTCACACAAAGTATCCAGGCCCATTCTTACTCTCGCCAAGGGTGTTCTGAGTTCATGGGACAAACCTCCTGATAACAAACGCATGTCGTTCATCAGATGCGCTAATCGTTCAGCCATATAGTTAAAGGTCTGTTCTATGTCTTTTAAGTACCACCATGATCCAACCTTTAAACGCCTGGATAAATCGCCATTGGCAAACGCCAGAGCTGCTGTGCGTAAACGGTACAGCCTCAACATAAACGGGGTTATAAATACCAAAATCAGCAGCAATATACTCAGGTAAAAGCCGCCGGTAAGTAACCAGGGGCTAAAAGACGGTGATGGCGTGCGCTGCGGCGTAATGAGCAAAGCCGTCGCATCATCGATGCGTGTGTACGCAGTTAGCCCCTGAACAGACTCCAGCACGATAACGCCTTGAGTGTTGACGTCCTGCATCAAACTGTCTGGCAACGGATAATCTTGCAATGCTTGCAGTTCATAACGCCATTCCGATTGCGCAGAATGATTTGCCAACCATACCTTCAGTTGTGCAGCTGGCATGCCGTTGTCGATGGCTGTTTTAATAAGTTGAGATTGCTGCAGTAATAACTGTTGCTGCGGATCTGTAGCAGCGTGACTTGGCTTTTCTGCATAGGCATCAATTAATTGGCCAATCAAAATACTGCTTATAAGTACTACAGTAAGCAACGCAAGCACGAAACGCCACATTACTGCCACACCTCAACAGCAAGCAAGTAACCTTTGCCCCATATCGTCTTAATTTTGAACGGGTTGCTGGCATCGTCATGTAGTTTTTTCCGCAGGCGGGAAATTCGCAAATCAATGGTGCGGTCAAAACCATCATATTCAAATCCTCGTAACCGCTGGGTCAGAGTATCGCGACTAACAATTTCACCGGCTTGTTCAGCCAGCAGCCACAGCACATCAAATTCATTGCTCGAGAGGCTGACCGCTTCCCCCTTTAAGTTAACGCTACGAGAAGATTTACAAATCTCAAGCATGCCTAAACTCAACGTATTTTGCCCGACACGTTGCGAATGTCCTGTGCTGGTTCGTCTTAACAATGTTTTTATCCGTGTTTCAAGCACACGCCCACGGACAGGTTTCGTCAGATAGTCGTCTGCACCCATTTCCAGTCCGAGAATTTCATCGATTTCTTCATCACGAGCCGTAAGCATAATAATAGGAACATCTGATCGCATACGTAACTGTTTGCATACCTCAAGACCATCCATTGATGGCAACATACCATCAAGGATGATGAGATCCGGTAAAGCAAAATTGAACGCATCTAATGCTTGCTGGCCATCATGGTAAATGCTTACCTGATAGTTTTTCGCTAACAGGTAATCTGATATCCACTCGGCCAGCTCTTTATCGTCTTCTACCAAAGCAATTGTGATCATGCCTAAGCTCAAAACATGCGCCAGCGCATCGCCTTACTGTTGTTTTTCTTGTACATCCAAGCATACCTTATCGTTTGACTATGCAGTACCTGCCTATCCGATGTTTGCAACGTTAGCACTAAATCCTGTTGCATCGCGAAATCTTTCTGCCATTGCCCTCGTTGCACACTATGCCAACAGTGTAATTTTTGTTCATTGGCGAACAAGCAATAGTTCTGCTGCGATGCCTGTTGCCAGAACACCTGTAAATTCAGGTAGCAGATATCGCCCTGTTTTAACGTGGTGCATTGTTTTGGTGACACAGTAAAACCTGCCGCCGGGCTTTGTTCAGCCGCGACGCCGGAGTGATTCATTAAAGCCAGTGCAATGACCAGGCCTGATAATATGCTCATCTTCATTGGTCACCCTTAAAAAACGTAACTAATTGATAAACTGAACATTCTGCCTTTATCACTGCGATTTTCATTGTGCTGCAGAATAGCCTGTGAATAAGGGCTATCGATGATGCTATCGGCATAGCGTGTCATGCTAAAGTTACCCTCAACCAGCCAATGTTCAGTCAGCGGTTTTTTAAATCCCGCCCTATAAATTAAGTTAACGCCCCCTTTTGCGTCATACGCTGGCAAGCCTGCATGGTTATCCGGTACACCATAGTAGAAATCTAACATGGCATCGTTTCGATACTGCGCCCCCACCGAGTTGTAAAGGTGCCAATTATTAATATTCCAACTTTTACCGAGCCACGCCGCACCGTACAGCCCATTGCTGTAGTCCATCTTGTTGCTGTTGGTACCATACACCAACATAGTATCAAACCCGGCAATGGTTCCTATGGCCCTTAGCCCCCAATAGGGGCTGGCATCTTTTTTAAAGCTGCTTTGCGCACCGGTGTAGTTTAAAACACCATGTGCCATCGACAGTAAAACATCAAACTCCCAATTTTCGGTACTGCCCAGGTTGTAACCCACGGCAAATGGGTTGTCGAACTTGTCCGATAGACCAGGATATTCAATAAATAACCCATTGTTAAAATAATATGCGCCCTTCAACTCAGGCCGTACTTTGAAGTCTACAGCCCGATACAACCCCTGAATATTGTGAACCACAATACCGGCTGAAAAAAAGCCACCGCCATCGCGTTTCTGCTGTAGAAAATCATACCAGGATGAGTCTGATGTTTGCTCATTCGCCAAACTCACTGCGCTGCATAGCAAAAGAGGTGTGAGGAAGTAGTGTTTCATTTTGCAATTTCTTCTGGTTGTTAATGTGCGTCTAGCTTATCGAGGCAGTACAAGTTTAGCCGTATCAGGATATAGAAAAATGTATCAATCTGTATCCAAAAAAGCGACTTAACAATACTGCCCGGCTACCCAGCCACTCGCCCAGGCCCATTGGAAATTATAGCCGCCAAGCCAGCCGGTAACATCGACCACTTCGCCGATAAAATACAGCCCGGGTTGTGGTTTGGCTTCCATGGTTTTTGACGATAAATAATCGGTATCCACGCCGCCAATCGTCACCTCGGCCGTGCGGTAGCCTTCGGTGCCATTGGGTTTAAAAATATAGCCATGCAGGTTGTCGGCTATCTGGCGGATGCTTTTCGGATTAAGCGCTTTTAGTGGTTGGTTAGTAATCACTTGCAGCGCTAACAGCTTGTCTACCAACCGCTTAGGCAGCAGCTTCGCCAGGGCGGTTTTTACTTCCTGCTCCGGGTGGGCCTGCTGCTGGGTGGTGAGAAAATCATTTAAATCGGTTTGCGGTGCCATATTTACGCTAACGTCATCGCCCGGCTGCCAATAGCTGGAAATTTGCAATATCGCCGGCCCGCTTAGCCCGCGATGGGTAAACAGCATAGCTTCCGGAAATACTGTGCCATTCGCTTCAGCTGTTACCGGCAATGATACACCGCTGATTTCCTCAAATACGGCTTTATCGGCCGGTTGCCAGGTCAGTGGTACCAGCGCAGCGCGCAGTGGCAGCACCTTTAAACCAAACTGCTCGGCCAGCTGAAAACCAAAGGCGGTAGCACCTAAATTCGGCAGGCTTAAGCCACCGCTGGCCACGACCAGGCTATGGCACTGCCGGCTCAGCTCCGGCGTGGTCAGGGTATAGTGGCCATCGGCAAAGCTGACGCCGGTGATAGTTTGTTGCAGTGCAAGCTGCACACCGGCATCTTTGGCCTCGCTCAGCAGCATATCGACAATATCTTTGGCTGACTCATCGCAGAATAGCTGACCAAGGGTTTTCTCATGGTAAGCAATGCCGTGCTTTTGCACCAAAGCGATAAAATCCCACTGGGTATAGCGGCTTAGCGCCGATTTGCAAAAGTGTTTATTTTGCGACAGGAAATTGTCCGGCCCGGTATAGATATTGGTGAAATTACAGCGCCCGCCGCCCGACATCAGAATTTTGCGGCCAGCTCTTTTACCATTATCCAGCACCAGCACTTTACGGCCGCGTTTACCCGCTTCAATGGCACACATTAAACCGGCGGCACCGGCCCCTATTACGATGACATCCCACTGCTGCATTACGTTTGCTTACCTGATTGCCGCAAAAGGCGCTATTGTCGGCGACATTGGCACCGGCTGCAACAAAACCCTGCAGCCCGTTTCACATATTCAATTTTACGCTAGCTTATAATAAAAAGTTATTATTTACATCTGTAACTAAAGGTAACACAAGCCAGTCCTGCCAATGCACCGGTGTCAGGGATAAAAAGTCACCGCGGAGTGATTAATCCTTTTCCAGAAACACCCGTTTACATTCTTTTCTGAGTTAGAAAATCACTGCGTTGACTACAGGTTTACTTCTGCTGTGCACAGGTTAAAAATTGACCGCTGGCCGGCTCGCCCCGGCCAGTAACTGACAATAACAATAATCCAGATACTGAGAACAATATGAAAAATACCCCCTTTAAATTAACCGCACTGGCGCTGTTATGCCTGCCTGCGGCACTATTAACCACCTCCACTATGGCAAATGAAGACGACAGCAGCTACCAGGACGGCCCTGCGACGCGCTTTATTATTAAATATAAAACTGCCGCGGCTGATATCAGTTCAGCCCTGCCGCAAAGTGCAGGTCAGCAGATCAACGCTCAGCGTATGGCGCAAAAAGCACAGCGTTTAAGCAGCCACGCCGGTGAAAATATGCGTTATGTCCGTGGTATGGCGCTGGATAAGCATGCGGTATTCCGCGCTGAGCGCAGGCTGTCGAGGCAGGAAACCCAGCGCATGCTGGCGTTACTGGCACAGGACGATGACGTGGAACTGGTAGAAGAAGATGTGATGTTGCAGCCTACGGCGACACCTAATGACACCCAGTACTCTAATCAGTGGCATTACTTTGAAACTACCGGTGGCCTGCGGGCACCAGCAGCCTGGGACCATGCCTCCGGCCAGGGTGTAGTGGTTGCCGTGCTCGATACCGGTTACCGGCCACATGCCGATTTAAATGCCAATATTCTGCCGGGTTACGACATGATCTCTGACAGCTTTGTCGGTAATGATGGCAATGGCCGCGACAACGATGCGCGTGATCCGGGAGACTGGACCAACGCCGGCGAATGCGGCAACGGCCAACCGACATCGTTTCGCGCCTCCAGCTGGCACGGCACCCATGTCGCCGGTACCATTGCAGCCGTCACCAATAACAATAACGGTGTTGCCGGTGTCGCTTACAATGCCAAAATCGTTCCGGTGCGGGTATTGGGTAAATGCGGTGGTTACACCTCAGATATTGCTGACGGTATTATCTGGGCATCAGGCGGCACAGTGTCAGGTGCACCTGTCAATGCCAACCCGGCGCATGTTATCAATATGAGCCTGGGCGGCGGCGGCGCCTGTTCCAGCACAACCCAGAATGCTATTAACACTGCCCGTAACAATGGCACTGTAATTGTTGTGGCCTCAGGTAACGACAACGGTAATGCCAATAATTACAACCCCGGTAACTGTGCCGGTGTAATAAATGTGGCCGCGACTAACCGTAGCGGCGGCCGGGCCTATTACTCCAACTACGGCACTTCTATTGATGTGGCAGCACCGGGCGGTGCGATGAACTCTGCCAACGACCCTAACGGCGTCTTGTCTACCTACAATACCGGTTCAACCACACCGGGTAGTGACAGCTACGGCTACAGCCAGGGCACCTCGATGGCCGCGCCGCATGTGGCCGGCGTTGCTGCCTTGATTAAACAGGTTAAACCATCTGCCACCCCCAATGAAGTTGAGCAGATCTTAAAAGATACTGCCCGCAGCTTCCCGGCCAGCTGCAGTGGCTGCGGCACCGGTATTGTTGACGCCAATGCTGCCGTAGTGGCCGCTATGGGCCCTGGCGGCGGTACTCCGGGTACTAATGTGCTGGAAAAAGGCATTGCCAAAACCAACCTGTCCGGTGCTGCCAGCAGCAGTACTTACTACACTATTACCGTACCGGCAGGTGCCACTAACCTGACATTTAACATGTCCGGCGGCACCGGTGATGCCGATCTGTATGTGAAATTTGCCAGCCAGCCCACCACGTCCAGTTATGACTGCCGGCCATATCGTTCCGGCAATGCCGAGAGCTGCAGCTTCGCCTCGCCCCAGGCCGGCGTATACCATGTGATGGTACGCGGCTACAGTGCTTACAGCGGTGTATCTTTACTGGCAAACTATCAGGCACCGGCCTCTGGCGGTAATCAGGGCGCAACACTGACACAAAGCAATATCAGCGTTGCCCACAACACCTGGAAACACTACACCGTGACCCTGCCGGCCGGCATGAGCAACCTGACGGTGACCACTTCAGGCGGCAACGGTGATGCGGACTTGTATGTTAAGCGTGGCAGCCAGCCAACCAGCAGCAGTTACGACTGCCGGCCATACAAAAATGGCAATGCCGAAAGCTGCAGTTTTAACAACCCGCAAGCGGCAACCTGGTATATTTCGGTATATGCATACAGCGCAGTAAGCGGCCTGACCCTGACCGCAAGCTATCAGCCATAAACCACCGGTAAGGAATAAGGCCAGCAGATGCTGGCCTTATTTTTTATACCCGTGATCCTTGAAGCTGCAGCGGTATTCGCTGCGCTTGCGACCCCCACTCACATAGTATGCCGCTCACTTGCTGCCTACCTGCAGCTTCAATGATTTTGGCTATATACCGTGACCGTTTAAGGATTAAGCAAACGGCTGAGCTGGGCTTGCGCCAGCGGCTCGCTTTGCTCTGCAGCACGCTGATATAAATCCCGGGCCCTGACTAAGTCCCGGTTTACCCCGCGGCCAAACTCGTACATCCAGCCCAGGTTATACTGCGCATTGGCATAGCCTTGTTCGGCAGCCAGGGCAAATAACTCTACCGCTCTTTTATCATCAGCTTTTACCTGGCGGCCATTTTTATAAAACAGCCCCAGCGCTGTCAGCGCCCTGGGCACACCGGCCGGCAACGATTGCTGATACAGTTCAAAGGCCCGGCGTTCGTTCATCGGCACACCGTAGCCTTTTTCATACATATAACCCAGATGCGCAATCGCCCTCAGGTGGTTCTGCTGTGCGGCGCGCTGATACCACTTTACCGCTTCGGTATCATTTTGCCCGGCACCCCGTCCGGTTTCATAACGCAGCCCCAGGTTAAACTGCGCATCGGCATCGCCCTGCTCTGCCACTTTGCTGTACCAGTACAGGGCTTTGGTTTCATCCTGCGCTACACCACGACCGGCGCCATACATAAAACCCAGATTATACTGCGCATACAGCACATCCTGCTCCGCGGCCTGCTGATACCACTTTACCGCTTCGGCATCATCCTGGCTGGTGCCTGTACCATTGGCCAGACGCAGCCCCGTCAGGTATTGTGCCTGCGCATGCCCTTGCCGGGCCGCCAGCAACAACCAGTTAAAGGCGGTAGCTTCGTCAGCCATTGCCTGTTGCTCCTGGCTGTAAATCGTACCCAGCCGGAACTGCGCATCAACATTCCCGGCCTTGCCGGCCTGCTGCAGTAACGCCAGCCCTTGCGTCAGATCCTGGCGTACGCCGCGGCCGTCAAAAAAATGCACGCCAAGGTAATAGCAGGCCGCGGCATCATTTTTACTACAGGCCGGCTGCAGGTATTCCACCGCCTTGCTGTCATTATTTCTGCTGCCCCGCCCCAGCGAATAACTGATACCGGCTTCACGCTGCGCCGCTGCCAGATCCTGGGCCGCCGCACGGTTAAACCAGTCCAGCGCCCGGCTTTCATTTTTTGCCACACCCTGGCCCAGTAAATAATAGCGGCCCAGTTCGTATGCCGCCCGGGCATGATCCTGCGCCGCCGCTTTCTGATACCAGCTTACCGCCTTATTCAGATCAACAGCGGCTCCGCGTCCGTCCTGATAACGCCCGGCCACAATATACTGTGCGTCTGCATCGCCCTGCCCGGCGGCCCGCTCATACCAGAGCAGGGCCGTCGCGTCATCCCGGCTGACACCACGGCCGTTGGCATACATAAAACCCAGATTGTATTGGGCCAGTGCATATTGTTGCTCTGCCGCCTTGTGGTACCAGAACACCGCAACCGCATCATCCTGCGCCACACCTTTACCGTTGGCATAGGCCAGTGCCAGCTGATATTGCGCCTGTACTACTCCCTGATCAGCCGCCGCATTAAACCAGTGCACCGCAGCGGCCATGTCCGGTGTTACGCCGTAGCCATTGGCATACAGCGCCGCCAGATTAAACTGCGCATCGGCCAGGCCAGACTCAGCCAGCGGGTACCAGTGGCCGAATGCTTCGTGGTAGTTCTGGCGCTGAAACGCCCGTAACCCGCTGTCAAAACGGGCTTGCTGCAGTTCTTTAACCGGCAGTTCTGCTTTTTTATATACCGGCTGCTGTGCCGCCACCGGGTTAACCGGTGTTACCTGGGCAGCAACCGGCGCTGGCCGGGTTTCTGGTGTCACCGCGACAGCCACTGGCTCTGCAGCAACAGGCTCTGCCTGGGCGGCAGCAGCAGCTGCAGCGGCCTGTTGTTTCATGGCATCGACACCGGCAGCAATATCGCGCTGTGCCCGGGCCGATTCGGCATAGTCTGTACTATTAGATGCCGCCTGTTCCAGCCAGTACGCGGCCTGCAACGCATCCTGCTCTACGCCATGCCCCAGCGAATACAGTTTTGCCAGTTCAAACTGCGCGGTGGTATTGCCTTCCAGCGCCAATGCCTGCCACAGTTCAGCGGCTTTAGTATGGTCGCCCTGCTGATAGGCAGCCTTGGCCGCCGCTATCTGTTGTTGCGGTTCAGCCGCCAGTACACAACTGGTCAGCAGTAAGCCTGTTATTATTTTGTTTAGCCGCATAGATGCCCCTCCACTACCTTGTTATACCAAAGAAAGGCAGCCACACCAAGAGCCGGGCCGAGATAAAACGTGAATGCTGCGTGAATAAAGCCGTAAAAACTGCGATAAAGTGCTATTTTTTGCCGGTAAATTGCAAATTATAGCCTTGTAACAGGGCAGGCCACTGTTCTGGCTGCCAATTAAAACTCTGGTGTAAATTGCGCTCTTTCAGCAATGAACGCAACAGCCGCGCCAGATTGGCTTGCAGCCAGTTACCCGGCGCCCGTATAGCGCATTTGTCAAAGTCGATCAGCCAGAATTTACCCTGCTTATCCAGCAAAATATTGTGGCAGTTTAAATCTGAGTGATAAACATTATGCTGATGAAAGCGGGCGATCAGCGCGCCCAACTGCTGCCATTCTTCGGCAGTTAAAGGCCGCTGTTGCAGCAAATGCGCAAGATCTGTGGTGTTCTCAATACGCTCCAGCAGAATATCGGCACTGTAGCCCAACCGCTGTTGCTGATACAAAGCCGCACAGGGCCGCGGTACAGGCAGGCCCCACTGCCGCATCTGCCATAATAAACTGAATTCTGCCATTGCCCGGCTGAGCGCCACCGGCTGGGGCCAGAACCTGTCCTGGTTGAATTTACCCACCAGGCCACCACGGTAATAATGCCGCAGCACCGCATGTTTACCATGCTGCTGCACAAACCACACCGTATTACGCCCCTTCGACTGGCCCGTAACTAAACCTTGCTGTTGCCAGAACTGCGGCTGAAAACAGGCCAGTTCAAACTGCGGATAAAACTGCGGATCATACCAGGCCACAGCCTTACTGCTGCTAAGTGTTTTAATCTCTGCCAGCGGCATTAACGCCCTAACCTGCGCCATAATGCGCGCCACAGCGCCCTGCTGCTGCCGATACAGCGTTAAGCCTTTTTCGCCTGCCTGCTGCGCCAGTGCCGGTTGCTGTATCAGTTGTTGTACTGTGTTGCTCAGTGTCGCAACATCGGCTACCTGAAAATACGCCTGCTGCCTGTGCAGCAGCTGAAATACCCGCTGAAAATTAAACACATAAGGGCCGGATATAACGGCTTTGCCAAATGCCATCGCTTCCAGCGGATTATGGCCACCACGGTCGATTAAACTGCCGCCAATAAATACAAAATCGGCCAGTTGATACCAGCTTAATAACTCGCCCATCGAATCGCCAAGCCAGACTTCT